>CABRHR010000028.1 GCA_902470835.1 uncultured Collinsella sp. | reverse complement strand
AAGAGACAGCCCCGCCATGGATGAGCTCATCGGCGAGGAAAATCACAAGAACCTGATGGACGACATCGAGCTGCTCGATGGCGCCGGCGACGAGCTCGACCTGGATGCCGTGGCCTGCGGCAAGCTGAGCCCGGCGTTCTTTGGCTCGGCGCTCACCAACTTTGGCGTGGAGCCCTTCCTTAAGGAGTTCCTGCGCCTGGCCCCCACGCCGCGCGCCTACACCGACACGCTCACCAGCGAGCCGGTCGACCCGTGCCGCGACGACTTTAGCGGTTTTGTCTTTAAGATCCAGGCCAACATGGACAAGAACCACCGCGACCGCATCGCCTTCGTGCGCATCTGCTCGGGCAAGTTCGAGCGCGGCATGGACGCCTTCCACGTGCAGGGCAACCGCAAGCTCAAGCTGGCCACGGGTACCTCGATGATGGCTGACGACCGCGCTATCGTGGACGAGGCCTACGCCGGCGATATCGTGGGCCTGTTCGACCCGGGTATCTTTAGCATCGGCGACACCGTGTGCTCCGGCAAGCGCCACGTGCAGTATCCGCAGATCCCGACGTTTGCGCCCGAGATGTTCGCGCGCATTACGCAGGTCGATACCCTCAAGCGCAAACAGTTCGTCAAGGGTATGGAGGAGCTTGCCCAGGAGGGCGCCATCCAGATCTTCCGCGAGCTGGGCGCCGGTATGGAGAGCGTTATCGTCGGCGTGGTCGGCGTGCTGCAGTTTGAGGTACTCGAGCGCCGCCTTAAGGCCGAGTACCGCGTTGAGGTTCGTCGTCAGCCGCTGCCCTATACGGACATCCGCTGGATCCAAAACGACCCCGACACCATCGACATCCCGGGTCTTTCGCTCACGCGCGACACCCTGCGCGTCGAGGACATGCGCGGCGGCAAACTGCTGCTCTTTACGAGCCCGTGGAACGTGGACTGGGCGACCGATCACAACCCCGACCTTATCCTGTCGGAGTTTGGCAACGTTACATTTTAGTGCGCCGGCGCGGTGACTCTGCGGGGCCGCCGCGCCGTTTGCTTGCTTGCCGCCGTGTGAGCGGCTATCATACCCACCGTCGCTTCAAGACCGGGCGGCCGAGCAGTTCGGGTCCGATATCCTGCTCGTTAAACCTAAAACCAAAGGAGTACATAATGATCAAGAAGGTCATGGAGGACTACAAGGTCCTGTTGCGGAGCATTCCCGCGGCAACGGTTTCGCTGTTTATCGTGAGCGTCATCATGATGAACCTGCTGGCCAACAAGGAGCTCATCAGCCTGCCGTATCTGGCGCTCGACTGCGGCTTTGTAGTGAGCTGGGTCTCGTTTTTGTGCCAGGACATGATCTGCAAGCGCTTTGGCGCCAAGGCATCCATCAAAATCTCTATCCTCGCACTGGCGGTCAACCTCGCCGTGAGCCTGTGCTTTTGGGCATGCTCGCTCACGCCCGGCATGTGGGGCGCCTACTACGACACGGGTATGATCGAGGTCAACACCGCCCTTAACGCCACCATCGGTGGCACCTGGTACGTGGTGCTGGGCTCTTCGCTGGCAATGCTCGTTTCTGCCGTGGTTAACTCCACGCTCAACCAGTCGCTCGGCCGTATGCTCAAGAAGAATAACTTTGCGAGCTTTGCCTTCCGTTCCTATGTGTCCACGGGTGTTGGCCAGTTTATCGACAACCTGGTCTTTGCCATCGTGGTGAGCCACACGTTCTTTGGTTGGACCTGGGTGCAGGTCCTTATGTGCTCGCTGACCGGCGCTGTTGCCGAGCTGCTGTGCGAGGTCTTCCTGAGCCCCGTGGGCTACAAGGTCGTGCGCGGCTGGGAGCGCGAGAATGTGGGTTCCGAGTACCTCGAGCGCCACGCAACCGCCTAAGGAGCAAGTATGCGGGTTTTGATCACGGGCGCTTCGGGTGGTATCGGAGCTGCATGCGTGCAGCGGTTTTTGGACGAGGACCACGAGGTCGTGGGCTTTGACCTGCTGCCGGCGGCGATCGAGCACGAGCGCTACCGCCATCTGATCGTTGATGTCCGCGAGCCTGACTCGTTTCCGGGCGACCTTGAGCCTCAGGTAATCGTGAACGTTGCCGGTACGCAGGATTCGGCCGACGACATCGCCGCCAACCTGTATGGCACCATCAACGTGACCGAGCGCTACGCCTTTGTGGGGGAGGGGCTTGTCGCCAAGCCGGCGCCGGCTATCAGATCCGTGGTCAATGTGGGGTCGGCGAGCGGGCATACGGGATCGGAGTTTCCCGCCTATGCCGCCAGCAAGGGCGGCATTATCGCCTACACCAAAAACCTTGCAAATCGCCTGGCACCGCAGGCCATCGCCAACAGTGTGGACCCGGGTGGCGTTATCACGCCGCTCAACCGTTGCGTGATGGAAGACGAACACCTGTGGAGCCAGATTATGGAACTCACGCCGCTTAAGCGCTGGGCCACTGCCCAAGAGATCGCCGAGTGGATCTACTTTGTGGGTGTGACCAACCGTTTTATGACCGGACAGAGCCTGCTGATCGATGGCGGCGAGGCCGGCCGCACACAATTTATTTGGCCCGAATAGGAAACGCGCCCGATGGAAAGCCGTCGGGCGCGTTTTTGATGTATCGATTTTTAGCCGATGCAAGTCCAGTTGACGGGGGTCGAGCCGTGCTGTTCGAGTAGCCGATTGGCAGCGGAGAAGGGGCGCGACCCCATAAAGGCGGGGAGTTCTGCCGTGGCACGGTTGGCTGAAAGCGGCGAGGGATGCGTAGAGGCCAGGCAGAACTTGTCGGTTGCCTTGCCCGCGCCGGTCGTGTCGAGCTTGCCTTCGACCATCTGCTGGGCAAAGCGGCCCCATGCCAAAAAGACTACCGGCTGGGGCAGCTGACAGCAGCGTTCGATAACGTAGTCGGTCAGGGTGCTCCAGCCCAGTTTGGCGTGCGAGTTCGCGGCGTGCTCGCACACGGTGAGCGTAGTGTTGAGGAGCAGGACGCCCTGCCGTGCCCATGGGGTTAGGTCTCCCGTGGCGGGAATGGGGCAATCCAGATCGGCTTTGAGCTCCTTATAGATGTTGCGCAGGCTCGGCGGCAACTTGGTTTGCGTTGCGGGGACCGAGAACGACAGTCCCATGGCCTGGTTGGGTCCGTGATAGGGGTCTTGACCCAAGATGACAACTTTGACCTGGTCGGCCGGGGTGTAGGCGAGGGCATTGAGGATGTCGTCTTGTGCCGGGTAGATAGTCTGCTCGGCACGCAAAAGGGCGATGCGCTCGAGCAGCTGGTTCGTAGTGTCACGTACCGGCTGCGGCGCATCGCCCAACCAAGTTGCTATGTTGCGGTCGCGGGTTGCGGTGTCCATGGGGCTCCTTTATGGCAGATGCTCTGTTGGCATCTATTGTAAAGGGGTCCGGAGACCTTTGTGTCGGGGCCACAAAAGGCGAGGCGCTTACGAGGCTCGCTCGGGCGTTCCTGCCATGTGGGTGTGGTCGTGAGCATGCGCATGAAGTCGCGGAAGCTGCACGGTTGCCGCCATGACGCCGGTGAGGATGAGAGCTGCGCCCAGGAAGGCGATGGGACTCAGGACCTCGCCGACTAAGAAGAACGAAAAGACGGCGGAGCAGACCGGCTCGAGCGAGAAGGCGAAGCCGGTGGTCTCGGCGGGCACGTGGGGCTGCGCGAGCGTCTGGGTGATAAAGCCGTAGGCAGAGCAGATGAGTGCGAGCGCGACGACAACGACGATCTCGCTGGGCGTGCTGGGAAGCGTGAAGCCGCTAAAGGTGAATGCGGCGATGCCCGAGAACAAGCCGCCGAAGCCCAGCTGCCAAACGCCCAGGGCAAGCGGATCGACTTCTTCGACAAACCGCTTGGCGACAATGATGTGTCCGGCGTAGACAAAGGCGGAGAGCAGCATGATGAGCGCGCCCGGGTTCAGGCTGGTGAAGTCGGCGCCCGAGAGCAGCAACATACCGCAGGTGACGATGGCGGTGCCGATGAGCACCTTGCGCTCGGGGGCGCGACGCAGCAGGGCGGCGTTGGCAAACGGTACGACCACGACCGTCAGGCTCTGCAAAAAGCCGGCAGTGGAGGCAGAGGTGAGGCTGGAGCCCAGGCACATGCAGGTGAGCTCGGTTGCCATGATGGCGCCGATGATGGCGGCACGGACCATAAGGTTACGGTTGATGCGGAAAGCGCGCTTGTGGAAGAGCAACAGACAGGCCACAAAGGCGATGATGCAGCGCAGCGCGACGATGCTCGTGGCGTTCATGCTGTCCATGCCGATCTTCATAAGGGGGTACGAAAAGCCCCATGCGACGGGAACGGAAAATGAGAGCGCGATTGCTTTTTTGCGATCCATGGGACTCCTTTTGTTACAGAACGGTTTCGCAAAAAGGATTCTGCTCCCAGATATGGATGTAGTAAAGCGAATGTATCTTCAGTATGATTAAGTAAAGCTAAAGCAGGTGCGAAAAGCGCTGGCAAAACGTTTTACGGCTGCATCGATGTGGAGGCAAGATGGCATCGCGGTATCAGATTGTTTGTATGGTGGTCGATCGCGGCAGCCTAAAGGGCGCAGCCGACGAACTGGGATATACGCAAAGTGCGGTGAGTCAGGCGGTCAAGGCACTCGAGCGCGAGCTGGGCACCACGCTCATCGAGCGCGGCAAGCAGGGTGTTTCGCTCACGCGTGACGGCAAGCAGTATCTGCCGTATCTGCGCCAGATCGTGACGGCCGAGGCCGAGCTCGAGGGCAAGCGCCAAGAGCTGCTGGGCCTGTCCTCGACCGATATTCGCATTGCGACGTTTACCAATGTGAGCCGAACGGTGCTTCCGCGTGTGATTCGCGACTTTGGAACGTTGCATCCGGGCGTACGCTTTACCCTCAAGCAAGGCGATTACACGCGCAATGCCCAGTGGGTGCACGACGGTGTGGTGGACTTTTGCTTTACGGCGCGCGGATTTACTGCCGGGCTGCAGAAGCGCGTGGTCTATCACGATGAGCTCGTGGCGCTGCTGTCGGCGACGCATCCGCTGACAGCAAAGGAAAAGGTGACGCTGGCCGATTTGGCGTCCGAGCCATTTGTTCTGCTGGATGAGGGCGAACAGAGCCTGGTGCTCGATGCATTTGCGGCGCATGGGCTGTCGCCGCACGTGACGAGTGAGGTGACCGACGACTACACCATCATGGCGATGGTGGAGGAGGGCCTGGGCGTGAGCATGCTCTACCGTCGTACTGTAGAGGGCGTGCAAGCCGATATTCATGTGCGGCCCATCGTGCATGCCCCCTCGCGCGACGTGGTGGCCGCCTGGCGCAGCTGGGACACCATGCCCATCGCCACGAGGCGCTTTATCGACTATATGAGCTCGCATATTGTCAATTAATGACTGGCGTGGCGTTGAGTGCGGTGTTTAGCGAGCTGTCGCTTTGGCTTGGGTGGCGCGATAGGTGCGTGCAGGGTGGCAAAGTAGTACCGCTACGACCATAAAGAACGCCGTGGTGCCCAGGCTGATGGGATAGACCATCATGATGTTCGCAAAGGTGCGGAAGTGCGGGAACACGCAGAACACCCAATAGAAGCGGATGCCGCAGACGCAGATCATGGTGATGAGGGCAGGCATGAGCGAGATGCCAAAGCCGCGCAGGTAGCCGGACATGTTTTCGTAGAACATGCTAAAGGCGTACGCGGGGAAGATTGAGCACACGCGGATATAGCCGATCGAGACGATATTGGGATCGCTGTTGAACAGCGCCAGGATCTCGCGTCCCAGGCCGACAATGATAACGATCGTGGTGAGCGCGACGATGCCGCCTTCGACCAGGCAGACTTTGAGCGTCTTGGTGCAGCGGTCGATCTGGCGGGCGCCGTGGTTTTGCCCCACAAAGGTGGTGCAGGCCTGGCTAAAGCTGTTGAGCAGGTTGTAACACACGTACTCCAGGCTCATGGCCGCGCTGGAGGCAGCCATGACCTCAGTGCCCAAGCTGTTGATGGCGGACTGGATGATGATGTTGGCGACGGCAAAGACGGCGCTCTGGATGCCGGCGGGCAGGCCGATCTTGACGATACGCTTAAGGGCGACGGGGTCGATGGCAAGGTCGCGCGGGGTGACGCGGACGATGGAGTCGGTCTTGAGCAGGCGGACAAAGAGCGTGACGGCGCTCGTCGTATAGGCGATGGCGGTGGCGATAGCGACGCCGGCGACGCCCCAATGGAGCACGGGGACAAAGATGAGGTCCAGACCAATGTTAAGGACGGTGGAGACGGCGAGCGCCTGGAGCGGCATGCGGGTGATGCCGACGGAGCGGAAGATGGCAGCTTCGAAGTTGTAGAGCAAGATGGAGGGCATGCTCAGCAAAAAGACGCGCAGATAGAGCGATGCGAGCGGCATGGTCTCGGCGGGGACGTTGAGCGCGGCGAGCATGGGTTCGGCAAAGATCTCGCCCAGCGCGATGACGACAAAGCCCACGAGTGCCATGAGGATCGAGGTGTGTACGGCACGCTTGACCATGTTTTGGTCGTTGCGGCCGATGGCGTTGGCGATAACCACGTTAGAGCCAAGCGATAATCCGATAAACAGGTTGAGCATCAGGCTGGTGAGCGGAACGTTGGAGCCGACCGCCGCCATGGCAAGAGTTCCCTGGTCGCCCGAGAAGTTGCCGATAATGACCGTGGCAATGAGGTTCGACAGTTGCTCGAGGATGCTCGTGGCGGCCACGGGGAAGGCGAACAGGGGAATGTTGCGCCACAGCGAGCCGGTGGTCATGTCAATGTGCTTAGATGCGGTATCAGCCATACGCTCTCAATCTCTTATATGCGCTTCAATGCTAATTTGCGCAGACGATGATACTCCTAATACGATCAGCCGGTACTTGGGGGGAACGTTTCTTTTCTGTCAGCACATAGACTAGTCATTGGGGACGTTCTTGAATGACTAGTCGTTTAAGAACGTCCCCAATGACTAGGTGGGGGAGGCGTGAGACAATGGTGGGCGTTGTGTTGTCCGCGCTAAGGAGTTGCCATGTTGTTGTGTCCTGTTTGCCATGAGCCGTTGGTGGACGACGAGCGTGGGGCTGTATGCGCGGGCGGGCATCGATTCGATCGTGCGCGCGAGGGCTATCTGTACCTGTTGCGCTCGTCTAAGAGCGGTGACTCTATGGGCGATCCCAAGTCTCAGGCGCGCAGCCGTCGTGACTTCCTCAATCGTGACTACTATGCGCCGTTGCGCGATGCGATGGTCGAGCTGGTGCGCGAACGAGTGGCTGCGTGCGGGGCGTCCACGGACAAGCCGCTGACCCTGCTCGACATCTGCTGTGGCGAGGGCTACTACACAAGTGCCATGGGCTCGGTGCCGAACGTTGATGCCTGCGGCTTTGACCTGGGCAAGGAAATGGTGCGCCTGGCTGCCAAGCGTGGCGGTGCGACGTATTTCGTCGCCAATATGAAGGACATTCCCGTGGCGGATGGCACCTTCGACATGGTGACCGAGCTCTTTGCCCCCTTTAACGAGCGCGAGTTTGCCCGCGTGCTGGCGCCCGAGGGCTCGCTCTACACCGTGGTCCCGGGTGCACGTCATCTCTTTGGGCTCAAGGAAGTGCTCTACGACACGCCGTATCTCAACGACGAAAAGCTGCCGCAGACGGCTGAGCTTAAGCTGGTTGGAACGCAGCACGTGACGGCGAACATTACGCTGGCAACGCAGGCCGACATCGAGGCCGTTTTCCAGATGACGCCGTACTACTACCGCACGCGCCCGGCAGACAAAGAGCGTCTGGCAAACCTCGACACCCTCCAAACCGACATCGACTTCATCATCGCCGAGTACCGCCATTAACCAGCCAAAAAGGGACAGGTTTGTTTTGGCAGGTTTTATCTGGGCAAACGTAAAGGGCCGACCGCGTTACTACGCGATCGGCCCTTCTTGTTGCTCGTTGCAAGGGGTATGAGATGCAGGAGCCTAGAGGCGATCCTTGTTCTCGGCCTTGACGGCGTGTGCCTGCTGAACAAAGAACAAGTCGTACACCACGATGACAAAGGCGCCAAAGTTGATGGTATCGCCGCCGAGTGCGGGGAGCGTGAGCACGGCCTGGAGGAGCGTGGCGGCTGCAGCAATAATGCCGAGCTTAAACGCGCCATCCACCTGCGAAGGCTTGTTGGCGCCCTTGATGCCCGCAACGCCTGCGGCAAGGTCGACGAGGCCCTTGACGATAATCACGACGGCGGCGAGCACGGCGTTCGATCCGTAGGTGGACTCGAGCTTGCCGGTGGCGATGCCGGCGATTCCAATGACGAGGCTGGCGATGCCCAGAACAAAATAAATCAGGGCAAGGATTTTGAGTGTCTTGCGAGCACTACTCATAACTGGTCCTTTCGATGTGGGCAGGACGACCTCGTCGTGCCCCATGTACAGCACATATGGTGAAGCACATTGTAGTTCAACGGCGGCGTTCATGCGTTCGAAAGCGCTTCGAAGCCTGTACGGCCAACCTTTCAAAAAGGAAAGCTGGACGTAAGCCAAATCGATGGCAGCGTATGCGCGGCGCTGCGATGATGAGGTCATGGTAAGGGCTGGACCGAAGGAGGAGCCATGATGTACGGAGCAGAGCAGGCGCGCGAGCTACGGTCGTTGGGAAGGCGCATGAGCGATTCTGTGATCGCTGCCGTGTGCACGGGGTTGATGGCGGTGCTCTGCATTGGGATGCTATGGGCCATGTCGCATGTGGGACAATAACGGACAGGTGGGTGCCGGCAAGAACTGCACCCCGCGTATTCGTTTTGTTTGCTAAGGAGTGTCCATGGGCGTCGTCGATCCCTTTTCTGTTGCTCGGGCCGCGGGGCTTGAGCTGATCGAGAAGTCCGAGGGCCTCACGCTCACCGATGGCACGATGGAGCTGCGAGCCGATTTTGCCCGCATGCTTCCACGACTCAAGCAGGGCCGCCTGCAACAAGAGCTGTTGGTAAAGGCGGCCCGCGTGAAAGGCATTGCGCAGCCGTGGGCAATCGATGCCACAGCAGGTTTTGGTGAGGATTCGCTGCTGTTGGCGGCTGCGGGCTTTGCCGTCGATCTGTATGAACAGGACTGCGTGATTGCTGCGCTCCTCCAAGATGCTTTGGAACGCGCGGCGGATGATCCGGCGCTTGCGACTGCCGTGGCACGCATGCGCTTACATGCGGGCGAAGACAGCATTGCCGGCCTGAACCAGACTTCCGAGCTGGTCGAGCAAGGCGAACTCGCCGCGCCCGATGTGGTGTACCTGGACCCCATGTTTCCCGAGCGCACCAAGAGCGCGGCGGTGAAAAAGAAGTTTCAACTCTTGCACCATTTGGAGCAGCCGTGTGCCGATGAGGAGGCGCTGGTCGAAGCAGCGCTCGCGGTGCGCCCGCGCAAGGTCGTTATCAAACGGCCGGTGAAAGGCCCACTGCTTGCCGGCGTTAAGCCGAGCTATCAACTTGCGGGCAAGGCAGTTCGTTACGATGTTTTAGTGCCGCCGCGCCCGTAACTTGCGTGCGATTACCGGCGCTTCGCTAGCGCCGTGCCGATGCGGCGTCTATTTCCATGGGTGCGACGTCAGGTGCCATCCACCGCAGTATTCGCATTTGTAGCAGGCCAAACCACGCCGCCCGCGGTTTTCGCAGTCGGCCATAACTGTCTCGGCCTCGGCGCGCGTGTCGTAACGGTTTTTGCGCTCGCACGACTTGTAGCGCCAAGCCTCATCGCGCTCGGCGTTCAGGGCGTCGCGGCGCTCGTCTTCGCGCGCAAACAGGTCGCTCATATCGCCGCCCGTGGCAGCGCCCAAAAACTCGCTTTTGGCTTTTGACCAAGCGGCTCGCTTTTTGCTCCCCATCTGCTTCGTGCCCCTCTCCAAACGCTGGTATCATTGCCCAATCAAAGTGATACCAATAAACGTGAGGTCGCCGCGTGATGATCAGAAAAACCCTCGATACCGACATTCCCGCCGTCATGGCTATCTATGACACGGCCCGCGCCTTTATGCGCGCGCATGGCAACGCCACGCAGTGGCCCGAGGGCACGCCTTCTGCCGAGCAGCTGGCTGCCGATATCGCCGCCGGTGGCAGCTATGTGTGTGAAGTCGACGGCCGCGTGGTGGCGACGTTTGCCTTTTTACCGGGCCCGGACGAGTGCTATGACGTAATTGAGGACGGGCAATGGCGCAGCGACACTCCGTACGCCGTGCTGCACCGTGTGGCGTCCGACGGCACCGCGCACGGTATCGCGGCCGCGATGTTTGCCTTTGCCAAAGAGCGTGCCGATCACCTGCGTATCGACACGCATCAGGATAACCTGCCCATGCAGGGTGCGAGTATTAAGGCGGGGTTTGAGCGCGCCGGCATCGTGTATGTGTCCGACGGCACCCCGCGCGTGGCGTTTGACTGGCTGCGTGAGGCATAAGAGCGGGGACGCGTGTCAACAATTTGCACGAACGAAAATGGCCCCGGGTGGGGCCATTTTCGTTCGCTGACTGTTTTGCAAGCCGGCTTTCGCAAGGCGCGAACCTACGAAAATCGCCGCGCGGCAACGCAGGGCGATGAGCTCGGTCGGGGGATAGGGCCCGCTTCGCCCGCCGGCCCGTAAATTGTATCATCCAGTGTGGAATGAGGACGCCCGTTGCCGCGTGCGATGGGCTTGCAATAAGAGGAGAGCCATGTCGAAGCAAGCGGTCGTTGGAATCTTGGCGCATGTCGATGCCGGCAAGACCACGTTGGCCGAGGCCATGCTATTCAACGCGGGCCGCATTCGCAAGCGCGGCCGCGTGGACAATGGCGATTCGCATCTGGATACGAACGAGATTGAGCGCGAGCGCGGTATTACGATCTTCTCGTCGCAGGCTGTGCTCGACCATGGCGATACTCACGTCATGCTCGTGGATGCGCCGGGACATGTCGATTTTTCTGCCGAGGCGGAGCGCACGCTGCGCGCACTCGACTACGCGATTTTGGTTGTGGGCGCCAACGACGGCGTACAGGGGCATACCGAAACCCTGTGGCGCCTGCTTGCGCGCTATGACATACCTACGTTCATTTTTATCAACAAGATCGATCTTGAGAACCCTGGTCGCGATGCGTTGCTGGCCCAGCTTGGGCAGCGTCTTTCCGAAGGCTGTCTGGATGCCGGCGAGCTGCTGGCGGGCGGGGCCGTTCAGGAGGACGCTGCCGCGTTAGACGAAGAAGCGCTCGAGGAGTTTCTTGAGGCGGGCGGGCTTTCCGTCGCGACGCTGTCGCGCATGGTTGCCGAGCGTAAGCTCTTTCCCTGCTTTGCCGGCTCGGCGCTCAAGGACCAAGGCGTGGACGAGCTGCTGGATGGTATATGCGCGCTGATGCGCGAACAGGCATGGCACCCGGAGTTTGCCGCGCGCGTCTACCGCGTGAGCCGCGGGGATCGCGGCGAGCGCTTGGCATGGGTTAAAGTAACCGGCGGCACACTGCATGCCAAGCAGATGATTGGCGGACGTTCCGGTGCCGAGGCATGGGAGCAGAAGGTCGATCAGGTACGCATCTATAACGGCGAGAAGTATGAGCTTGCCCAAGAAGTTGCTGCTGGCGGTATTTGTGCCGTGACGGGCCTTGCGCACGTTCGCCCGGGGGACGCCCTGGGCGCGGAGCCCGCGGGCGATGCACCTGTCATTGCGCCGGTCCTCACCTATACGGTGCTTCCAGGCGAACACGATGTCCATGCGGTGTTCAAAGCGCTGGCCGAGCTTGCCGACGAAGATCCCATGCTCGGCGTAAGCTGGAATACGCATCTTGAGCAGATTCATTTGCAGCTGATGGGCGCCGTGCAACTCGAGGTCGTACAGCGGGTGTTGGTCGATCGCTTTGGCCTTTCGGTTGCGTTTGAGTCTGGCGGCATTCTCTATAAGGAGACTATTTCGCAGCCGGTCGAGGGCGTGGGCCACTTTGAGCCGCTGCGCCACTATGCCGAGGTGCATCTGCGCCTGGAGCCGTTGCCAGCGGGTTCGGGCGTGCAGTTTGGCACCGTGACCTCGACCGACGAGCTCGATCTTAACTGGCAGCGTCTGGCGCTCACCAACGCCATGGAGCGCGATCACCTGGGCGCGCTGACCGGCTCGCCCATCACCGATGTGCGCATTACGCTCACGGGCGGCCGTGCGCATGCCAAACACACCGAGGGCGGCGATTTTCGCCAGGCCACGTACCGCGCGATTCGCCAGGGTTTGATGCAGGCGCGTGAGGCCGGCGCGGCGGTGCTGTTGGAGCCGTGGTACTGCTTTGAGCTCGAGGTGCCGGGGGAGTGCGTGGGCCGGGCGCTCTCGGATGCCACGCGCATGGGTGCCGAGTACGAGCCGCCGACGATGGCGGGCGACCGGGCGAAGCTTGTGGGTCGCGTACCGGCATCCGAGGTGCAGGATTACGCGCTGGAGGTGGCTGCCTACACGAGCGGTCGCGGACATCTGTACCTAGAGTTCGCCGGCTATGCGGCTTGCCATGATGCCGAGCGCGTAATCGAGACGGCTGCCTATGAGCCCGAGGCCGATCTGCCCAACACGCCCGATTCGGTCTTTTGCTCTCACGGCGCCGGTTACACGGTCAAATGGTGCGACGTGCCTGCCGCGGCGCACGTAAAGATCGATCCCGCCACCTTCCGTCCCTGGCGAGCAGCAGACGTCGAGTTTTTCGGCCACATATGACAAAGGGACAGCTCCTTTGTCATATGCTATTGGTATAACTCGGTATAAGTTAGTATAACTATTGCCAGGGTTTGCTAATCCGAGGAGGCCGACATGAATCCAAATCCCTTTAAGCCCACGGCTGGCAAGCGGCCTCCGATGCTCATTGGTCGCGAGTCAGTCATCGAAGATTTCGAGGAAGGGCTCGATAACGGCGCCGGAGCGCCGGGCAGGCTCATGCTCATTACGGGAAACCGCGGCTGCGGCAAGACGGTTCTCCTGCGGGAGCTGCAACGTCTGGCCAATGAGCGCGGATGGGCGGTTGTCTCCGATTCCGCTTCGCTTGGCTTATGCGACCGCTTGGCCGACGCGCTTCGCTCGAATAAGCCCATTGTGACGTCAATGGAATTCGGTCCGTCGTTTGGCCGGATGTCGGTCGAGGCGGCGCGAGCAAAGGGCGAAACGTTGCGAGGGCTGGTCAACGAGCGCCTCAAGAAGCTCGGTCCAGGCAAGGGCATACTGTTTGCGATTGACGAGGCGCAATCTGCGTCTATCGAGGAACTAGCGGCTCTTGCCGTTCTCTATCAGCAGGTGCTCGGAGACCAGGATGCCACGGGCTTGTCCGATAGCGACCAGCGCGGTCTTGCGCTGGTGTTCGCCGGCTTACCCAGTATGGTTGACGATCTGCTCGAAGAGCCGAGCGTGACGTTTTTGCGGCGTGCCCAGCAGCGTACGCTGGGGGCGATATCTTTGCCCAAGGTGCGCGATTCATATGTCCAGACGGTCAAAGGTGCTGGTCTTTGCGTTGATGTGGAGACGGCGGACCTTGCGGCACACAAGAGCATGGGGCATCCCTATATGGTTCAGCTGGTGGGCTATTACATGTGGCGGTCTGCTGTCCGGCGTGGCTCGCAGGTCATCGAAAGGCGCGATGTCGAGGATGGCCATGCGGATGCCGTCTCCGAGTTCTACGAAGCAGTTGACGCGCCCCTGTATTACGGGCTTCGCAGTCCGCAACGCCTCTTTATCGAGGCCATGGCGGTTGACGAGGGCAAACCGACGCGCATGGCGGATATCATTGAGCGCTGCGAGCGTACCCAGAGCTGGGCGAGTAAATATCGCGCAAGCCTGATTCGCGAGCGCGTCATCGAAGCTGCCGGATACGGTCTCGTCCGATTTACCGTGCCCATGCTGGGCGCGTACATTCGCGATCGAGTTATATGGCATGAGTAATGTGAAAAGGGATGGTCCCTTTGTCACATCGATAGATGTGAGGTCAAAACATGGTGATTCAAACTGAGCGATTGACGCTCCGTCCGTGGCGCGAGACGGATGCGGCGATCCTGTTTACATATGCGAGCGACCCGGATGTGGGGCCGGCTGCGGGCTGGCCGCCCCATCGAAGCATTGAGGAAAGCAGAGAGATCATTCGGACGGTCTTTGCGGCGCCCCATACCTTTGCCGTATGCCTAGCTGCGACAGATGAGCCCGTGGGTAGTATCGGACTCATGCCGTCTCGCTGCGAGTCAAACCGTCGAGATGACGGTCTCGAACTCGAAGTGGGCTATTGGATCGCCAAGCCATTCTGGGGCCGAGGCTTTGCTCCCGAAGCAGTACGAGCCATGCAGCGCTATGCGTTCGAAACGCTTGGCTGCAAGGCGCTTTGGTGTGGATACTATGAGGGCAATAACAAGTCGTTACGCGTCCAGCAAAAATGTGGGTTCGCGCCACATCACGTTGAGCGCGACGTGCCCTGCGAGCTTATGGGCGATGTACGCACCGAGTGCTTTACGTATTTGACCTGCGAAGACTGGCGCGGGCGGGCAGAAGGGGAGTGATGACGGTGTCGCAACAACCAAGTGCTATCGAGGTACGTGGCGCACGTGTCCATAACCTTAAGGATATCGATATCGATATTCCGCTGGGAAAGCTGGTGGGTATTGCCGGCGTATCGGGTTCGGGCAAGAGCTCGCTGGCACTGGGCGTTCTTTATGCCGAGGGCTCGCGCCGTTACTTGGAGGCGCTCAGCACCTATACTCGCCGTCGTCTGACGCAGGCCGAACATGCCCAGGTGGACGAGGTCTTGCACGTGCCGGCGGCGCTCGCGCTGCACCAGCGCCCCAGCGTGCCGGGCGTGCGTTCCACTTTTGGCACCATGACCGAGCTCAACAACAGCTTGCGCCTGCTCTTTAGCCGCTGCGCCCATCACGTGTGCCCGCATTGCGGGGCGCGTTTGGAGCCGAGCCTTAACGTGGCCGCGGGTCTGTCGCTCACGTGTCCCGCATGCGGCCGCGAGTTCTATGCGCCGAGTGCCGAGGATTTGGCTTTCAATAGCGGTGGTGCGTGCCCTACCTGCGGCGGCACTGGTGTCATGCGCGAGGTGGACGAGGCGAGCCTGGTGCCCGATGAGTCCAAGACCATCAACGAAGGCGCGGTGCTTCCCTGGGGCACGCTCATGTGGGATCTGATGAAGCAGGTGGCAGGCGAGATGGGCGTGCGCACCGACGTGCCGTTTAGCCAGCTCACGCCTCAAGAGCGCGACATCGTGTTCCATGGTCCGGCGGTTAAGAAGCACATTCTCTACGTTCCCAAAAACGGCGAGGGTGCCACGCCGCTCGACTTTACCTATTACAACGCCGTCTATACCGTCGAGAATGCGCTTGCCAAGGTTAAGGACGACAAGGGCCTCAAGCGCGTTGCACGCTTTTTGCGCGAGGGGCCATGCCGTGACTGTGGCGGCACGCGTCTCTCCGAGGCTGCGCGCCAGCCCCAGGTGCGCGGTATCAATCTGGCACAGGCTGCGGCCATGACGCTGGGCGAGGCGATTGAGTGGGTGCGCGGGGTGCCCGTATCCTTGCCGCCCGAGATGCGGCCTATGGCGACGGATATCTGCGATTCGTTTTTGAGCGCGGCCCGCCGTCTGGTCGACCTGGGTCTCGATTACCTTTCACTCGACCGCGCCGGTGCCACGCTCTCCACGGGCGAGCGTCAGCGCGTTCAGCTCGCCCGCGTGGTGCGCAACCGATCGACGGGCGTGCTCTATGTGCTGGACGAGCCTTCGATCGGCTTGCATCCTGCCAATGTCGACGGCTTGGTGGGCGTGATGCGCGACCTGGTGGATGACGGCAACACCGTGGTTGTTGTCGACCACGACACGCGCGTGCTGGCCGAGGCCGATTATCTGGTTGAGATGGGCCTCGTTGCCGGAGCAGGTGGCGGCAACGTGATCGCCGCCGGTACGGTAGGCGAGGTCGAACAATCGCGGGGCAGCCGTATCGCGCCGTTTTTGCGCGCCGAGCCCAAGCGCTTGCGCCCGCAAGTGGCTAACGACGAAATGTTCGACCAGGGTCATATCCGTATGGCGACCGATACCATCCATACCGTCAAGCCGCTCGAGGTCGATATCCCGCGCGGCCGTCTCGTTGCGGTGACGGGTGTTTCGGGTTCGGGCAAGACGACGTTGGTGCTCGAGACGCTCATTCCGGCGCTTAAGGCGCAAGCAACTGGCGAGCGCCTGCCAGGGCACGTGCGTTGGGTCGATGCCGAAGGCATTGTCCGTGCCAACCTGATTGACGCCACGCCCATCGGCGCCAATGTGCGCTCGACGGTAGCGACCTATGCCGACATTCATGACGAGCTGCGCCGCGCCTTTGCACGTACGCCCGAGGCCAAGGCGGCGGGATATAAGGCGGGCGCCTTTAGCTACAACACCGGTGCCCTGCGCTGCCCTACGTGCGACGGCACGGGTTCGATATCGCTCGACGTGCAGTTTTTGCCCGACGTCGAGATCGTCTGCCCGGCATGTCGTGGCTCGCGCTACGCCGAGGCTGCCTCGCATATCCATCGCGAGGGCAAGGACGGGAGTCTGCTTACGTTGCCGCAGCTCATGGACATGAGTGTGGACGAAGCCATCGACGCCACACTGGGACTCAAGAAGGTTCAGACGCGCTTACAGACCTTGCATGACCTGGGCCTGGGTTATCTCACGCTCGGTGAGCCCACGCCGGCGCTCTCGGGCGGCGAGGCGCAGCGACTTAAGCTCGCGAGCGAGATGGGTCGTGTGCAGGATGATGCCGTATTCGTATTCGACGAGCCTACGATCGGCCTGCATCCGCTCGATGTTCAGGTGTTGCTGAGTGTGTTCGACGGCCTCGTTGCCAAGGGGGCCACAGTTGTCGTGATCGAGCACGACCTCGACCTTATCCGTAACGCCGATTACGTGATCGACATGGGCCCAGGCGGTGGAGACGCCGGCGGACAAATCGTCTGCGCCGGCACGCCGGGCGACATCACGGCCTGCTCCGCAAGTATTACCGGCCGCTACCTGTAGACAATGAGGCAAAGGGACAGCCCCTTTGCCTCATTGATGCCTATCTCACGCATTGAGCGGCGAGATAGTCGCGGAAAAACGGCAATTCAAAAGCGACGATTCCGCGCCCGCGTTCTCCAATGATGCCGGCATCTATCATGCGGCGTCGGTAGCGGGAGACCTGCTGCGGCGATCGCTTAAGGCGCTCGACAAGGTCAGCGGTGGTGGACTCTTCCTCGTCATCGAGCATGGCGATGAGGAATCGTTTGTCCTCTGCCGTGAGTTCCCGATAGGTTGCCGCGAGGATTCGGTCATCCATCTCGTCGCGCGCGATTTTGATTCCCAGGTCAAAGTCGCGCGACGAGATTTTCTTCGAATCGCTTGTTAGATCCCAGGCACGGTAGCCTACGAGTTGCAATAGGAAGGGAAAACCAGAGATCGAGCGAACAGCTCTATCGATTCCCCCAGCATCTGCCAGGCGATCGTTTTCCTGGATTGTGCGAATCAAGGCCTCGCGTACGTCATAGTCGGCAATGCGACCCAGATGATATTGTTGGGCGCGGCGAAGGAACGAGACCGTCTTGTGGTTCAGTAGCGTCGATACGTTGTTGGGAAGTCCCGCCATGAGCAGCGCGACGCGTTTCCCATCGGTTATAAAGTGCTGATACGTCGCTGCGAGCTGAATCATCTCGTCGAGTGCCGGGTCCACCTCGTCAACCGTGACGAGCAGGCCGGTGCCGGCCTCGTTGAGCTGGTCGATGATATCGCTCATGCGATAACGCCAGGTTGAGGCATTGTGAACGCGATTGACCTCGATGCTGCCGAGCGGTGCAATTCCGAGACTGGTGACTTCGAAGTTCTTAGACGGGTCGATAAGATGGCCGGCAGCACGTTTCGCCCCGAACTCGATTTCCTCAAGCATTCCCGGGAGCGCGGTCGTCTTTACGGCTATCCAGCCGTGGGATTCCGCCCTTGTCGCGAGCGACGACATGAGAGCGGTTTTACCGGTTCCACGCGCGCCCGAGAAGATCGATGTCAATTCTGGGCGCCTGCGCTGGCTCAAGAAGGCACGGTCCAAATCACGAATAATCTGCTGCCTTCCGGCAAGATGCGCGGGAACCTCGCCAAAACTGGGGGTAAACGGGTTTTCGAGGTATTCCACAATGCCCTCCTTTGGCGTCTCAGGTTAACTTCATTTTATTCTAGTTAATTTCAGTTAAAAACGATTAACTCCATTTCAAAGTATCAGGTTGGCGTCGTGCGTTATCGAAGCGGTGCTTGAATAGCTTACGGTGGAGCCCGAAAATGGGTTCAACCCATTCGCGAAATTTGCACGCCCTATTGTGAGTGGGTTCTCAGATGAGCTGAAGCTGCCATCGTGCGGCTGATAGGGGCAATCATGAAAAACAGAATCTATGGGTATGCTCGAGTTTCGTCAGCAGATCAGAACCTGGATCGCCAACTGGATGCGCTGGGGCGGTTTCCGGTCCAAATGAATTTGATCTATGCTGACAAAGCGAGTGGAAAGGACTTCAGGCGTCCTCAGTACCGTCGTCTTCTTCGTCGTCTGCGCGAAGGGGACGTTCTGGTGATTAAGAGTATCGACCGATTGGGTCGCGACTACCGGGAAGTTCTCGATGAATGGCGTCGTTTAACGACGGACAAACGCGTTGCCATCGTGGTGCTCGATATGCCATTGCTTGATACACGCGAACAACCCAATGGAATTACGGGGACTTTTATTGCCGACCTAGTGCTTCAGGTTTTGAGCTACGTGGCTCAGGTGGAGCGCGAAAACATAAAGCAGCGCCAGGCGGAGGGTATCGCGTCGGCGCGTCTGCGGGGTGTGAGATTTGGGAGACCGACGCTCGAACGTCCGGATAGCTACCGCGATGTCATCAAATCATTCGAAGGGGGTGAGGTTACGAGGCAAGAGGCCGCAATGCTTTTGAACGTTAGCGCATCGACGTTTGATCGTTGGAGACGGGCGGACGCGAACGGATATGACCGTTCGCCGTCTGCCCGTCCTCTTTAGCTAGACATTTTGATGAGGGGAGTTTATTGCACAGGGCCCACTCCTTCCCTCGATGTTTATCCAGTTCACGCCCTTGAATCAAATAGTGCCACTGCGTCGCCAATTCGTCTGCTATTTGACGAGGGGGAGGTTAAACGACTACCAAGGGATATGTAATGAAGAAAAAGTTATTTACGGCAGTTCTGGCTTTTAGCGCGGCGGCGCTAATCGGCATTTCTCTACCACTCGGAATTACGGGTCGCGGCTGGAGTCCGACATGCGCATTTGCAGCGACTAAGAAAAGCGGAAAGAAGCCAAAGCCAGGTAAGAAGGATTCAGTAAAAATCGATCAACTAAACTGGAGTGTCTCAGAAGGCGTTGTTGATGGCGTCGAGATGATGACATTTGAATATGACAATAAATCGAGCTTCGATATTGCTCAGTTCACTATTCAGTTTGAGCCGAAAGGGGAGTTGACTGACGAACAGAAACTTCTGTTTACTGACGTTTTTGATGAGGAAGAGGCTACGCACGATTATTCAACGCTGAAAATGACGGCGGATAGCCAGCGAATCGTCGAGAAGCGAGAATCGGTTGATAGCGTTCCGTGCATTACCCATGGTGACTATGTCGCCAATGCCCAGCAGAATCAATATGACCTGATGGAGCCTTCAGTGGCGACTATTGCCTATCTAGGCGGCGATGGAAAGATATATCTCGAGTACTATAGTTTCAAGTCGAAAACCTATACGACTTCATCAAAAGGCGGTGTCAAGGCGTATGACTGGCCAACAAAAACCCTTGCAAAATCCTTGCCGAAGCCTGACTGCCCTATCGTTTATACGTCGTTAGACGAAAAAGACTGCCTTTCGTTTGTCGCATTTGGCATCGATCATGATGGGTACGACAAATACATCAAAGCTTGCAAGAAAAAGGGATACAAGGACATCGAATATTCGTATGACAGCAGTTTTTGCGCAAAGGATAAAAAGGGACGGGAACTGATGATCGGATATAGCGACCGAGATCAGCGGATGGACGTCAGCGTTTCAGTTGATTAAGTTGGGCATATGATCGAATGATCAACGCGTTATGATGCCTATGTATGGATTGGGGTGCCGGCCTATGGTCTGTGCCCCAATCTTTCTAAAGTTACGTGCAGCAGAATAGGTATTAAATTAACGTATGAATGTGTATTCATATTATGTTGGATTTAAGTCCTTCCTTTCTGAATTGGTTGACATCAAAACCCAATATAAATGAATTGAATCCGTAATTACCCTGAGGACAACTGGAGGACAAGGGCTAAATGAGCGTTTCCAATCCGTTTAAAACAATTGGCCAGAAGATAATTGTCGCCCTATTGGCGTTAGGCTTGATTGCAGCTTGCGGCGGCTGCGTGTACCTGTGGTTGACGCGCGATCAGACCGTTATAAGCGATGATTCGATTCGGGAAGAAATTAAGCCGGTAACGAAGCTGCTTACCTACGAATACGATTTTACTCAGGTTCTATATATTGACGATGCAGGGAATCCGTTTGGTTTTAACAACCCATTTACTACTAAGCGATATGTAGCGACCATCGATGGCAAGGCGGATATCGGCCTGAACGTAGACGATGAGAACCTGAAGGTAAAAGTCCATCGTTCGAAAAACAACGAGTCGGTAATAAAATCTGTTAATGTTACGCTTCCGCATTCCGAGATCTGTCTCTTATACACA
>CABRHR010000027.1 GCA_902470835.1 uncultured Collinsella sp. | reverse complement strand
CATACGAGATATCGTAGCGTCTCGTGGGCTCGGAGATGTGTATAAGAGACAGGTTATTACTCGTCCTGATGCTGTTCGTGGGCGTGGTAAGAAGCTGGAGCCGTCTCCTGTTAAAGCCAAGGCGCTTGAGCTTGGGTTGCCGGTTATTGAGGCTAATCGTATGACGCCTGAGGTTGTTGAGGCGCTTCAGGCTGCCCAGGCGGATATTTTCTGCGTGGCTGCCTATGGCTGCATTTTGCCCGATGAGGTGCTGCATATGGCGCCGCTCGGTATCGTGAATGTTCATGCGTCCTTGCTGCCTCGTTGGCGTGGGGCTGCTCCTATTCAGCGTGCGATTCTCGCTGGTGATGAGGTTGCTGGCGTTTCTATTATGCGTATTGGACATGGCGTTGATACCGGCGCTTATTGTGCCCAGGCGTCTACGTCGGTTGCCGGTAAGCATGCCGAGGCGCTGACCATGGAGCTTGGTGAGCTTGGCGGCAAACTGCTTGCCGATACGCTTCCCTCGCTTGCCGATGGCTCGGCTGTTTGGACTGAGCAGGATGAGTCGCTCGTCACTCATGCTGCCAAGATTTCCAAGCAGGAGATGCGCCTGGATCCGCAAATGGCGGCGCTTGATTGCGTGCGTCATGTGCTGGCCTCGTCCGATACCGCGCCTGCTCGTTGCGTGATTGCCGGCAAGACCGTGCGCGTGCTCGATGCTGCGCCGGCTGATGTGTCGCTTGGCGAGGGTCAGGTTCTCGTTAAGGCCAAGCGTGTTTACCTTGGTCTTTCCGATGGCACGGTTGAGTTGCTCGAGGTTAAGCCCGATGGCAAGCGTGCTATGGCCGCTTCTGCTTGGGCTGCTGGGCTGCAAGGCGCCGATCTTTCGTGGGGTGTTCTGTCATGAGCAAGCTGTCTCCCGCGCGCAAGCTTGCGCTCGATGTGCTAATGGAGGCCGATCGCCGCGGCATGTATGCGCGTG
This sequence comes from uncultured Collinsella sp., assembly GCA_902470835.1. Lineage (GTDB taxonomy): Bacteria > Actinomycetota > Coriobacteriia > Coriobacteriales > Coriobacteriaceae > Collinsella. The sequence goes on along the minus strand of CABRHR010000027.1, from coordinate 20,199 downwards.
ACGTGCTGTCCTCTCGCGCATCGGCTAAGGCTATTGACCAGCGCGATTCCGCTTTTGCCGCCCGCTTGGCGCTTGGTGTGGCCGCCACGCAGGGTATTTTGGATGAGTTGCTCGATCAGTTTCTCGATAAGCCCAAAAAGGTTGCGCCGCGTGTTCGCATGGCGCTTCGTATCTCGGCCTTCGAGATGCTCTACCTTCATACCCCTGGCCGCGTTGCCGTAAGTCAGGGTGTTGAGCTGGTGCGCAGCGGAGCTAAGTCTGCCGCCGGTTTGGCCAATGCCGTGCTGCATAAGGTCGCGGACAACGTTGAGGACTTTGCTACTGCGTCCGATGTGGATGAGTCTGAGCGACGCTTGGTTCGTCTGTCGCGCCTGATGGGTCTACCGCGTTGGCTGTGCGCTCGCATTATGGCATCGTTCGACACGCCAGAGGGTGCACTTAACTTTGCCGGCAATCTGGCCCCCGCGCCGCTGGCCCTGCATGAGAACGCCTTTGCGACCAAGCCCGATCCGTATATCTCCCAGCTCGTCGCGCCTGTCTTCCCGGGCTGCCATGCCCCGGTTGATGCCCAGGTTACCGTTGCTTCGGGTGTGTTTGAGCGTGCTGCCGCGGTGGCATCTGATCTCAATGCGCAGCTTATCGCCACAGCTGCCACGCGTCCTAGAAGCTGCCTTGAGATTGGTGCCGGTCGCGGTACCAAGACCTATGTGATGATGTGCCAGGCCAAGCGCGCCGGTTATGAGCGTCAGCATACGGCGCTCGATCTTCATGATCGCAAGTGCGATCTGAATCTAGCTCGCCTGCATAAGGCCGGTATTCAGGGCGTCCGTACGGTTTCGGGTGATGCCTGCGAGCTTGATGAGGTGCTCACATCGTTTGATGCCATGCTTGGCAAGCCGGTTAAGTTTGACACGGTCTTTATCGATGCACCGTGCTCTGGCACCGGCACCATGCGCCGTCACCCCGAGATTCCGTGGCGGCTGACCGAGCGTGACGTCACGTGCGAGCTGCCCAAGCTGCAGCTGACGATGCTCAAAGAGGCTGCTGCGCGCGTAGCTGCCGGCGGCGAGCTCATCTATGCGACGTGCTCGGTCTTCGACGAGGAGAACACGCAGGTTGTGGACGCTTTCCTGAACTCTCCCGAGGGTGCCGGCTTTAGTGTGGCACCCCTTTCCGAGGCGCAGATTCTGCAACTTCCCGATTTCGCGCAGGCCAAGAAGCTCGTATCCGTACGCCAGAACGATCGAGGCCTCTTCCAAAGCGTGCCGGTAAACGCCGACTCCTACGACGGCCACTTCTGCGCCCGCCTGGTCCACAAGTAGCTACTAAGTTGCGGTGAAATAGGGATTGAATATAGGCTTCTAGCCGCCAAACAGTCCTTATTTCACCGCAACTCATAAGGAAACCTGGGTAGCTAAAGAAACGGCCCCGCGATCGATGTTGATCGCGGGGCCGCGTTGTTTCTAGTGGCTGTGAGGGCAGTTGGCGCAGCAGCCGCTGGTGGCGCTGGTGCTGGAGCCGCCGCTTCGCTGGTCGGTGTTATAGAAACCGCTACCCTCAAATTTAATGCCGCTGGCCGAGAACGTCTTGGCCGCCGGGGCACCGCAGCTCGGGCACACGACCTCGGGAGTCTCGGACATGGGATGCTCAACCTCAAACACGTTGCCGCAGCTCGAGCACTTGTAATCGTAGCGCGCCATAATACTTCCTTTTCAGCACAAAGCGGGCAGATCGCTCTGCCCGCATAAATTCAAACGTCTGTAACTGTACCCTATATCGGGGGTTTTATCACGCTTCGCCCCAGAATCTATGGGTGTTGCGCAGGAGCTGTGCAGTTTTCTCTTCAGCAGCCTCAACGTCAGCCTCATCGGCCTGCCAAGTCCAGTTGCCCGTGGCGACACCCGGCACGTTCATGCGCGCATCGTCGCCCAGACCCAGCACGTCTTGCAGCGGCATCATCACCAGGGGAGCGTCGCTTGCCAGCGCGTCGCTCATCAACTTGGCTGCCACCTCAACACCGCTCGGCTCGTCGCCGCCCGCAAAGGAACGCGTGCACCAACCGGCCAACGTCGACGTATCGTGCGTCGAGGTGTACAGAATTTTGCCGGGCGTGGGATGCACGCCGCAACGAACGTCATAGTCGCTAAACTCCAGCACGTCCATGCCGGGGAAACCGCAGGTCGAGGCCATGGCGCGAACACCGGGCGTCAAATAGCCCAGGTCCTCGGCGATAAAGTTGAGCGGACCCAGCTCGTCGTAGGCGGTCTGGAACAGGTCCTTGCCCGGGCCCGCCAGCCAGCGGCCGTCGGCGCAAGCCTTGCCCGCGGGAATGCTGAAATAGCTGTGGAAGCCCAGGAAGTGATCCAGACGCACACGGTCGTAGAGCGAGAACGCGCGGCGCAGGCGATCCATCCACCAGCTATAGCCGTTCTGCTTCATGTGGTCCCAGCGGAACGTCGGGTTGCCCCACACCTGGCCCTCGGGTGCAAAGTTGTCGGGCGGCGCACCGGAAATCTCAATCGCCTTGCCGGTATCGGACAGCCAGAAGTTCTCGGGCTCGCTCCACGCATCCGCCGAATCGTCGGACACGTACATAGGAATATCGCCGATAACCTCGATGCCCTTCTTGTGCGCATAGTTCATAAGCTCGCACCAGGCCAGGTCAAAGCGGTACTGCATGTACGCCTGAAGCTCGGCCTCGTCGTGGAAGCGTTTGTCGTCGATCAGATACTCGTTGTAGCGCGCGACATCTGCCGGCCAATCATGGCGCGACTCGCCCTCAAAGTACTTCTTAACGGCCATGTAGACGCAGTATTTCTCGAGCCAATCGGCATTGCGATGTTTAAACGCGGTGTACAGCGGATCGGCATCCTCGCCTCCGCGGGCCTTCCAGGTCTCAAAGTCGGCCGCCAGCTCCTCGTGGCTTTCGGGTAGCAGGTCGATATTGCCTGCAAAGGCCGAAGGACCGGCGTAAGGGGAGCGGAAGAAGTCCGTAGGGTTGACGGGGAGAACCTGCCAGTAGCGCATGCCCATGGCGGCCAGATGGTCGATAAAGCGACGCGTGGGTGCACCGATCGTGCCGGGCTTGCCGTCGTCGGTGGGCACCGAGGTGATATGGCACACGACGCCCGCGCCGTGATCGAGCGGCTCCTGCAGGCGCTGCTCGGCATGGTGATAGATGATCGACGAGCCCAGCGGATACAGATCGAGCGTGACCGTACCGTTGTGGATCTCGCACTCGTGACCGCTGATCACGTCACTCGCACATTCGTCGAGCGCCGGAATCGTCACGCGGTGCGAATTGCGCAGGCTGCGGTTGATGATGACGGTTGCGGACTCGCCGTCCTTGCCCGTGCGGTTGTAGGCCAGCACCTCGTCGTTGAGCGCGAAGGCCTTGATCTCGCCGTCGATCATAAACGGCAGCGCACGGCGCACGGCCGAGGCGTTCTTGACGATCGCGAGCGTGTCGAAGTCGTGCAGGTCTTCCTTGGTCGGCAGGGTACGACGGTTGCCTGGGTCGGTAAGGCCCTCCAAGCCGTACTCGTCGCCGTAGTAAATCGAAGGCACGCCGGGGAAGGTCATCTGCATAAGCGTGGCGAGCCAAAAACGGCTCTTGGCCAGGCCCATCGCGCCTTCGTCCAAGCGCCATTTGCTGCGCTCGCACTCGGGCAGTTGCGACTCGTCGGGGCCGCCGCCGAGCACCGAGATGATGCGCGGACGGTCGTGGCTCGACAGCAGATTGAGCGCGCAAGACAGAGCCTCGCGCGGATAGTTCTCGCGCAGGGTCTCGATATCCTCGGCCGCCTGATAGGCGTTCTTGTAGCCCATCAAAAAGCCGATGACCATGTCGCGGAAGGGGTAGTCCATTGCGGAGTCCAGCTCGGAGCCCTGCAGGTAGCGGCGCAGATGGCCGTAGCTGATCTTGTTGGAGGCGTCTTCCCAGACCTCGCCGAGCAACAGTGCATCGGGCTTTTCGGCGAGCACGGCCTTCTTGATCTCGGCCAAGAAGTCGTCGGAGAGCTCGTCGGCCACGTCCAGGCGCCAGCCATGGGCACCGGCGCGCAGCCATTTGCGGATGACGCCGTTCTTGCCCAGGAGCTTCTCGCGCACCAGCTCGGATTTCTCGTTGATGGCGGGCATGTTGCCCACGCCCCACCAGCAATCGTACGAGCCGTCCTCGTGGAAGGTAAACGCATCGCGCCACGGCGAATCCTCGCTCTGCCAGGCGCCCACGCCGGGGTAGTTGCCGTAGCGGTTGAAATAGATGGAGTCGTCGCCCGTGTGGTTGAAGACGCCGTCCAGAATAATGGAAATGCCCAGCTTCTCGGCTGCCTGGCACAGCTCGGTAAAGTCTTGTTCTGTGCCCAGAATCGGGTCGATCTTGGTGTAATCGGCGGTGTCGTAGCGATGGTTGCTTGCGGCCTCAAAGATGGGGTTGAGGTAGATGGCCGTAAAGCCCAGCTCGGCGATGCGGGGCAGGTCTTCCTGGATACCCTTAAGCGAGCCGCCGTAGAAGTCCCAGGTCTTGATAGAGCCGTCCTCGGCGCGCTCGTACACGGGCGGCTCGTTCCAGTCCTCGACCATGCGGCGTTGAATGCCCTTGCGCGGTTTTTCGAGTTGGGCCATTGTACGTTCGCGCCAATGCTCATCGCGCGCGTAGCGATCGGGGAAGATCTGGTACACCATGCCGCGCTCGTACCAGGTGGGACGGTTCTCGCGGTGCTTGTAGACGGTAATCTGGAAGGACGGTACCTCGGCGTAGTCGTAGGTTACGCCCTCGCCGCCAGTGCGGCCCTGCGGCGCGCCCAAGCGAACCTCGGGCTGGCCCTCGATATTGCATATAAAGCTGTACCACACAAGACACGGTTCGGTGCATTTGAGCTCGCCGGTAAAAATGCCATCGCCCTCGTGCTCCATCGGAATCAGGGTCTCGCCGACGCCATCGACCCAGGTGCGCAGGGTGAGCGTTGCCTGGTTGGGATCGGCGTCCTCCAAAATCACCGAGAGTGCAACGGAAGTTCCAGTGGTCACAGCGCCAAAGGGGTTGCGAAACTGCGGCAGGCGGCTGTTGTGAATCAATCTCATAGTACGGTCCAGTTCTATACATTCATGGCCAACGGGTCATGGACTTAACGCACAGTTCTTAAGTATATCGTTGTACTTTAGTTGTCTAAACCACAGCCGTTCACTATCGGCGAACGGTTGTCCTAGAAAATCGTTTTACCAAATCTATAGAACAAGGGGGCGTCGCGGTTAACGACACCCCCTTGTATGGTGATGTTTGGGTTTTGGATCGTCCGGATTAGCGACGCTTGCGGGTGGCGGTTGCCTTGCGGACGGACGTCTTCTTGGACGGGGCCTTTTCCTCGGCCGGAGCGGCGGGGGAGACCGGAGTCACCTTGGCGGGCTCGGGCTTTGCCTCAACCTTGGCCTCGGCCTTCGGGGCGGCCTTGACCTCGGGCTTGGCTTCTGCCTTGAGGGCAGCGGCCTTGGTGGTCGTTGTCTTCGAAGCCGTGGTCTTCTTGGCAGCGGTGGTCTTAGCGGCGGTCGTCTTCTTGGCTGCGGTCTTAGCCGGAGCCTTGGCGGCCGGCTTGGCCTCGGTGGCAGGAGCCTCAGCCGTGGCCTCGGCCTTTACCTCGGGAGTAGCCTCAACTTCGGTGGCCTTCTTGGCGGCAGCGGTCGTGCGCTTGCGCGTGGTCGTTGCTTTGGCAGCGGTCGTCTTGGTAGCAGCAGCCTTGGTCGTCGAAGCGGTCTTGGTGGCAGCCTTCGTAGTAGTAGCCTTCTTGGCCGTCGTCTTACGCGTCGTGGTCTTCTTGACGGCAGGCTTCGCAGCCGGCTTGGCCTCGGGTTCGCGAGCATCCTCTGCCTTGGGCTCAGCCTCAGCCTTCACCTCGGGCTCAGCCTCAGCCTTCACCGCAGCATCCTCAACCACAGCCGCCGGCCTCTCGATCTCCGGATGCATAAAGAAATACAGGTCCAGATACTTGTCGGCCGAGCGCGTCCAGCTAAAGTCCTGGCTCATGGCCTGCGTGACCAGCTGGTTCCAGGCATCGCGGTTATCCCAGAACAGACGCGCCGCTCGGAACACGGCATCGCCCATCTCGTCACCGTTAAAGTTGCTAAACGAGAAGCCCGTGCCCTCGCCGGTAAACTCGTTATACGGGATTACCGTGTCCTTCAGGCCACCGGTCTCGCGTACGATGGGCAGGGTGCCGTAGCGCATGGCGATGATCTGCGACAGGCCGCAGGGCTCAAACTTCGAAGGCATCAGGAACATGTCGGCAGCAGCATACATGCGCTGCGACAGCGCCGGATCGAACTCGATGCGTGCGGCCATGGTGCCGGGGTACTTGTCCTGGAAGTAGCGCAGGCCGTCCTCGTAGTCGCGGTCGCCGGTGCCAAGCACGGCCACCTGTACGCCGCCGGAAAGGATGCGGTCGAGCGCATACATGACCAGGTCCATGCCCTTCTGGCGCGTCAGGCGCGTGACCATAACCATCAGCGGGCGGTCGTCGCGAACCTCGAGCCCCAGCTCCTCCTGCAGCTTGGCCTTGCATACGGCCTTGCCGGAGCGGTCCTCCACGGTGTAGTTGGCGGCAATGCGCTTGTCGGTCGCCGGGTCAAAGCCCGCGACGTCAATGCCATTCAGAATGCCCTGCAGCGCGTAAGAGCGCTCGCGCAGCACGCCGTCCAGGCCCTCGCCAAACTCGGGCGTCTGGATCTCGCCCGCATAGGTGGGGCTCACCGTGGTAATAGCGTCGGCATAGCGCAGCGCGCCCAGCATGTAGTTGATGCTGCAGGCGTCGCAACGTAGCTGCGAGGCGGCAGCCGGAATGTGCGCCACACCCAGGATGTCCTCCATCACGGTGTCGCTAAACTGGCCCTGGAACGCCACGTTGTGGATCGAGAACACGGTCTTGACGCGGTCGTACAGCGGCAGGCCCTGGTAGAACTCGCGCAGGAACACGGGCGCCAGTGCCGTCTGCCAGTCGTTGCAGTGCAGAATATCGCACTCAAAGCCCTCGGGCAGGTGCTGCAGGCTCTCGGTGATGGCCTTGGAGAAGAACGCAAAGCGCTCGCCGTCGTCAAAGAAGCCGTACGGATAGTCGCGCGCAAAGTAGCGCTCGTTGTCGATGAACATATAGGTGACGCCGTCGCGCTCGAGCTTCTCGAGCCCGCAGTATTCGTTGCGCCAGCCCAGGCTCACGTAAAAGTCGGAGAAGTGCTCCATCTGCGCCTTGTACTCGTCCTTGATGGTGGCGTATTTGGGCACCATCACGATGACTTCGGCGCCGGCGCGCACAAGCGCCGCAGGCAGCGAGCCCGCCACGTCGCCCAGGCCACCGGTCTTCACAAACGGTGCGCACTCGGCCGAGGCAAACACGATCTGCATCTTTTTGCTGGAATCAGCCATATTGTCTCCCTGTTGCAATTCGAGAATAGCCGCCTGGCGCAAACCGGGCGGCTATTCTACGTGTTACGAGCGATGTTGCGGTGCCAAAGCTAGCTCGCGTTGGTGATATCAGAAGTTAGCGGGGCCTTGCCCAGCACCAAGATGTTCTCGGGCGTGCCGCGAAGCTCGGTGTTGGTGGGAACCACGTTGTTCTTGTCCAGGATGGCGTTCTCGACGCGGGCGCCGCTCTTGATGACGCAGCTCTGGTTGATGATCGAGTTGGTCACCGAGGCGCCTTCCTCAACCACGACGCCGCGCGACAGAATCGAGTTGCGCACGGTGCCCTTGATGATGCAGCCGGCCGAGATGATCGAGTTGCACGCGTGGCTGCCGGTCGCATAGTGTGAAGGGGGCACGTCGTGGGCCTTGGTCAGGATCGGGCGCTCGGGATCAAAGAGCTGGTCTGCCACGGTCTGGTCGAGCAGGTCCATGCTGCGGCGGTACAGCGAGTTCTCGCTAAACACGCCCACGACCTCGCCTTTGTACTCGTAGCTGCACACGTCGATGTTGCCAAAGTCGCTCTGAAGCGCCTCGAGCAGGTCCAGATAGTCGGCGGCCTGGTAGTGATCGATAATCTCGAGCAGCGTGTCGCGGTTGACGATGCAGCAGTCCATGGACGCGTTGTCGCCATACACGACGCCGGCGCTCACGCCTGTCAGGCGTCCGTTCTCGTTGATCTGGAGCTTGGTCTCGTCATCAACGTTGCGCGTGGCCTTGCAATACACCACGGTCATCTGCGCGCCGGAGTTCTCGTGCGCCTCGATGATGGTGTTGAGGTCCATGTTGAAGATGATGTTGGTACCCATCATCACAACGTAGGGCTTTTCCGAGCGCTGGAACAGCGACTTGTTGGAGATGATGTCGCGCAGCAAGAAGCGCATGCCGCCCTTCGTGGTGCCATACGCGTTGCCGGGCACCATGAACAGGCCGCCCTTCTTGCGGTCCAGGCCCCAGTCCTTGCCCGAGCCCACGTGGTCGATCAGCGAGCGGTAGTTGCCCGGCATGACGACACCGACGGTCTTAATGCCGGCATTCATCATGTTGGACAGCGGGAAGTCGATCAGGCGGTAGCGGCCCAAAAACGGGACGGACGCGATGGGGCGTTCCTTAAGCAGCACGCTGCCGTAGGTCGAAGAGTAGTTAGCGGTGATATAACCGATGGCCTTGCGATTGATCATCGGATCATTCCCCCTTCCCGATAACGACGTCATTTCCAACGACGGCCGTATCCTTGGTGGTATCGACAGAGCCGAGCTTCACGCCCTCTTCGACCGTGGAGTTCTCGCCCAAAATGGCGCGGCAGATATGCGCACCGCTCTTAACGTGCGCACCCGGCAGCAGCACGGAATCCTCGACCACGGCGCGCTCCTCGATAATGACGTCGGTCGAAAGGATCGAGTGGCGAGCGGTGCCGTAGATCTTGCAGCCGTTGGAGACCAGGCAGTCGTCCAGGCGGCCGTCCGGGCCAATGTAGTGCGGCGGACGCGTGGTGATGTTGGACATGATGGGGAAGTTCTTGTCAAAGAGGTCGAACTCGGGGTTATTTCCCAGCAGGTCCATCGAGGTCTCGTGGAAGCTGGCGATGGTGCCGACGTCCTTCCAAAAGCCATGGAACTCGTAGCTGTACAGGCGTTTGTCCTCGCCGAGCAGCTTGGGGATGATGTCCTTGCCAAAGTCGTGGCTCGAGCGCTGATCCAGAGCGTCCTCCTCGAGCGCCTCGATCAGCACGTCGGCCGAGAAGATGTAGATGCCCATGGACGCCAGATTCGAATCGGGCTTCTCGGGCTTCTCGGTGAACTTGGTGATGCGGCCGTCCTCGGGGTCGGTGGTCAGGATGCCAAAGCGGCTGGCCTCCTCCCAAGGCACGGGCATAACGCTCACCGTGAGGTCGGCGTTGTTCTCAATGTGCGTCTTGAGCATCTTGCGGTAGTCCATGCGATACAGGTGATCGCCCGAAAGGATCAGGACGTACTTGGGGTCGTTGGCCTTAATGTAGTCCAGGTTCTGCGTAATGGCGTCGGCCGTGCCCGCATACCAGGCGCCGCCGGTCTGCGTCTCGTACGGCGGCAGGATCGACACGCCGCCGTCGCGGCTGTCCAGATCCCACGCTTCGCCGGAGCCCACATAGGCGTGCAGCAGGTAGGGGCGATACTGCGTCAGAACGCCCACCGTGTCGATGCCCGAGTTGGAGCAGTTGGACAGCGAAAAGTCGATAATGCGGAACTTACCACCAAAGCTAACCGCCGGCTTGGCGATCTTTTGGGTAAGAGCCCCCAATCGGCTACCCTGTCCTCCTGCGAGGAGCATCGCGATGCATTCTTTCTTACTCATCGATTTCTCCTTCTGTCATCGATGTTCCTAAACCCATTAGCGACGGGCGCGGCGCAACGTCACGCCCGTCGAGTAATGCCGTGCTGGCATAGGGGAGCTCGCGGCCTTTACGCGTGCCAGATCTCGTCGCGGTACTCCCGAATGGTGCGGTCGCTCGAGAACCAGCCCGAGGAGGCGGTGTTGAGCAGCGCCTTGCGGTTCCAGGTCTCCTGGTCGCCGTAGCTGCCGGTGAGCTTCTCCCAGGCGTCGACGTAGCTGCGGAAGTCGGCCATGACAAGGTCGGGGTCGTTATTGTTCATGAGCTCGTTGTAGATGCTCTCGAAGTTGCCCGAAAGACCCGCAAAGGTGTTGTCCTTGAGCTCGTCCATCACGCGGCCCAGGCGCTCGCGGTCGCCATTGAGGGTATCCCACGCAAAGTAGCTGTTCGATGCCCAGAGCTGCTCGACCTCGGGAGCGGTCAGGCCAAAGATGGCCTCGTTCTCGCGGCCGGCCAGGTCGGCGATCTCGATGTTGGCGCCGTCGAGGGTGCCCAGCGTAATGGCGCCGTTCATCATGAGCTTCATGTTGGACGTGCCCGAGGCCTCCTTGCCGGCCGTGGAGATCTGCTCCGAGATCTCGGCGGCCGGGTAGATGAGCTGGGCGTTGCTCACGCGGAAGTTGGGGATAAAGCAGACCTTCATGACCTCGTTGACGCGCGGGTCGTTGTTGATGACCTCGGCCACCGAGTTGATCAGGCGGATGGTCTCCTTGGCAAAGGTGTAGCTCGAGGCCGCCTTGCCGCTAAAGATGAAGGTCGTCGGCGTCACGTGGAAGTTGGGGTCGGCGATGCGACGGTTGTAGATGTCCATCACCTTCATGATGTTCATGAGCTGGCGCTTGTAGGCATGGAAGCGCTTTACCTGGACATCGAAGACGGTGTTGGGGTCAATGATCAGACCGGTCTCGGCCTTGACGTAGGCGGCCAGGCGCTCCTTGTTGGCACGCTTGGAGGCACCCACGGCCTTCAGGAACTCAGTGTCGTCCTTAAACTCCTTGAGCTTCTCCAGCTCAAAGGCGTCCTTAAGCCAGCCGTCGCCAATGGCCTCGGTCACGAGCTTGGCGTAGGTGGGGTTGGCCTCGGCAAAGAAGCGACGGTGCGAGATGCCGTTGGTCTTGTTGTTGAACTTCTCGGGCGTCAGGGCATAGAAGTCCTTGAGCACGATGTTCTTGATGATGTCGGAGTGGATCTTGGCCACGCCGTTGACGCTGTGGCTGCAGATCACGGACAGGTTGGCCATGCGGATCTCGCCGTCCCACAGGATGGCGGTCTGGCGCAGACGCTCCTGCCAGCCCTCCTGCGTGGTGTCGAACGACTCGTGCCAACGACGGCTGATCTCGTCGATGATCTGGTACACGCGGGGGAGGAGCTTGGAGAACGTGCCGATGGGCCACTTCTCCAGAGCCTCGGGCAGGATGGTGTGGTTGGTGTAGCTCACGACCTGCGTCACGATGTTCCAAGCGTCATCCCACTCGAGCTTCTTCTCGTCGATGAGGATGCGCATGAGCTCGGGGCCGCACATGGCAGGGTGGGTATCGTTGGTATGGATGGCCACAAACTGCGGCAGCAGCTCCCAGTTAGCGCCGTGCTCCTTCTCAAAGGTGTCGAGCAGGCTGTAGATGCCGGCCGAGACAAACAGGTACTCCTGCTTCAGGCGCAGCAGACGGCCGTGCTCGCCGGCGTCGTTGGGGTAGAGGATAGCGCTGATGGCCTCGGCCTCGGCGCGCTCGGCATCGGCCAGGGCATAGTCGCCGCGGTTGAAGGCCTCCAGATCGAAGTGCTCCTCGACCGGCTCAGCGGCCCAGACGCGCAGCTTGTTGACGGTCTCGCCGGCATAGCCCACGACAGGGATGTCATAAGGGACGGCCAGGATATCCTGCGTGTCCACCGTGCGGTAGAACGTACGGCCGTTCTCCTCAAAGCCCTCGACGCGGCCACCAAACTTGATGGTCACGGCCTTGTCCTGACGACGGACCTCCCAGGGATAGCCGTGGGTGAGCCACTCGTCAGTGGCCTCGACCTGGCTGCCGTTGACGATCTCCTGCTTAAACAGGCCGTAGCGGTAGCGCATGCCGTTGCCGTAGCCGGCAATGCCCTCGGCTGCCATGGAATCCAGGAAGCATGCGGCCAGACGGCCCAGGCCACCGTTGCCCAGTGCCGGATCGGGCTCCTGGTTCTCGATGACGGACAGGTCAAAGCCCATGTCGTCGAGCGCCTCGGCGACCATGTCGCGCACGCCAAAGTTGAGCAGGTAGTTGTCGAGCAGGCGGCCGATCAAAAACTCGATCGAGAAGTAGTACACGCGCTTTTTGCCCTCGGCGGTGGCGCGGGCGTCGCTCTTGGTGGCAACGGTGCGGGCCTTCTCGGCCACGAGCTTGGCCAAGGCGTTAAAGCGGTCGAGGTCGCTGGCGGCCTCGACGCTCTTGCCGCTGATGCTCATGACGGCATCGCGATAGAGCTCGGTAAACTCCTGCTTGTTGTCGAAGATCTTATTCATACGTTCCTTTCCCCCGGGGATGTTTCTCCCGGAACGGTTATGACATGTATCCTACGCCCCCGCGGGGCGGGTAATTACAGTGGTAACGCCTTTGTTACGCTTTCTTGCCAGATGCTTTAACAGCAGCTGCCTTGGCCTTGGGAGCAGCCTTTTTGGTGGCTGCCTTTTTGGCCGTGGTCTTGGCGGCGGACTTGGCAGCCTTCGCCTTGGCCGGAGCCTTCTTAGCACCCGCGGTCTTGGGCTTCACCGAGGACGTGCGCTTGCGCGTCGCCTTCTTGGGCTCCTCAACCACGGGCGGCTTATAGCTGCTGGGACCGCGGCGCTTAAGCACCACGCCTGCCAGGCCGGGCACCTTAATCTCGATGGAGTCCATCTGCCCGTTCCAGGGATAGGGCTCGCTCGAGCAGGTGTAAGGCTCCTCACCGGCGTATCCGCTGCCGCCAAACTCGGGACGGTCGGAATCAAAGATGACCTCCCAGTCGCCCTCGCGCGGCACGCCCACGCGGAAGCTCTCGTAGCTCGCCGGGTCAAAGTTGATCAGGATCACCAAGTCGTCGTCGACGTCCTCGCCCTGGCGCACAAAGCTCACGATGGACTGTTTGGAGTTGTCCGCGTCGATCCAGGTAAAGCCGTCGTCGGTGTAGCCGCGCTCGTACAGGGCGGGCTCGGCGGTGTACAGGTGGTTGAGCGCCTTAATAAACGCCTGATGGTGCGCATGGGTCTCGTACTCCTCGGTCAGGAACCACTGGATGGACTCGTAATAGCGCCACTCAATAAACTGGCCGAACTCGTTGCCCATAAAGTTGAGCTTGGCACCGGGGTGCGTCATCTGGTAGAAGGCCAGCGTGCGCAGGCCGGCAAACTGGCGCCACCAGTCGCCCGGCATGCGGCCGATGAGCGAGCACTTGCCGTGCACGACCTCGTCGTGGCTCAAGGGGCAGATGAAGTTCTCGGTAAAGGCATACATGATGGAAAACGTGAGCAGGCCGTGGTTGCCGGGGCGCCACGGAAAATCGGTCTGCATGTAGTGCAGGGTGTCGTTCATCCAGCCCATGTCCCACTTATAGTGGAAGCCCAGGCCGCCGTCCTGCGGCGGATAGGTCACGAGCGGCCACGCTGTGGACTCCTCGGCCATCATCATCACGTCGGGGTAGTGAGCCTCGACGGCGCAGTTGACCTGGCGGATAAACGCGCTGGCGTCCAGATCTTCCTCGGTACCGTACTTGTTGAACTTCTTTTGGCCGGGATCATCAATGCCAAAGTTGAGGTACAGCATGCTGGACACGCCGTCCATACGAATGCCGTCCACGTGGAAGTTCTCGAGCCAGTACAGCACGTTAGAGACCAGGAAGGAACGGACTTCGCCGCGGGCGAAATCGAACTTATGCGTGCCCCAGTTGGGGTGGATCTCGTGCTCAAACAGCATGTGCCCGTTAAAGGTGGCAAGGCCGTGGGCGTCGGCGCAAAAACCGCCGGGCACCCAGTCCATGATCACGCCGATGCCCGCCTCGTGGCACGCATCGATAAAGTGCATGAGCTGCTGCGGGTTACCGTAGCGCGAGGTGGCGGCATAGTAGCCGGTCGTCTGGTAGCCCCAGGAGCCGTCGAAGGGATGCTCCATAAGCGGCATGACCTCAATGTGCGTATAGCCCATGTCGCGCACGTAATCCACGAGCTCCACCGATAGGTCGTCGTAGGTGTAGAACTCGCCGCGCTGCGCGGGGAAGGGATCCATGGGGCCGGGGTAGTTGCCGTACTCGTCCGGATCGCCCTGCGGCGCGTCGCCATGGCGCTTCCAAGAGCCAATGTGCACCTCGTAGATGTTAAGCGGTTGCGACATGTGGTTGTGGCCGGCGCGGCGCTTGAGCCACGCGGCGTCGTTCCACTTGTAGCCGTCCAGGGTCCACAGCACGCTGGCCGTACCCGGAGGGCACTCGGCCTTAAAGGCGTACGGATCGGCCTTATAGAGCTTTTCGCCCTCGTTGGTCTCGATCAGGTACTTATAGAGCTGGCCCTGCTCGGCGCCAGGAATAAATCCTTCCCAGATAGCGCTCGTATGCACGGGCACCAGCGGGTTGGCTTCCTCATCCCAGTCGTTAAATTCGCCAATGACGTGGACGCTCTTTACATCGGGCGCCCAAACGCAAAAACGCCAGCCGCGCGTACGGTTCTGCGTGTCCGGGTGCGCGCCCATCTTTTCCCAGCTGCGCTCCCACATGCCAATGCCAAACAGATAGACATCGTCCTTAGAGAGCTCCGGTGCGTGCGGAGCCGGCTTGCGGGTTGCGGGCTTTTTGGTTACTGGCTTTAGCTTTGTATCGCTCACGTTTGATCCCATCATGACGCGGCAGCATGTTGCCTTGGTGACTAAATGCGAAAGGTCCAGGGCTGCACGAATCGAAGGGACGGCGATAGTTCTATGATTCGTTCCACCTCGCGTGCTCGGTGGAACTTTCGGCAGAAAATACCTTAACACCTGTACGTTACTTTTATGGACGAAAGTGGTTTTGCGGCGGCTTTTAATCGGTGAGCGCCATGTTTATACCACTGACAGAATTGCGATGGTAAAACTCTTGACAGTTTTACCAATTAGGGTTTCAAGATTGTTAGTTTGACGTTTGGTAAAACGTTTTTAGCAGGATGTTTACCATTTGACATTGAAAGGTTCGTTTATGTCCCAGACCGCCGCACCCAACGTTGCTTTTATTTTCGATTGCGACGGCACGCTGGTTAATAGCACCCCCGTTTGGGCCTATGCCCAGCCCGAGTTATTGCACCGCCACGGGATTGACGTGACGGTCGATGATTTTGCCCAATTTGAGCATTTGTCGCTGGAGGATGAGTGCCAGGCCTACCACGACACGTGGGGCATTGGCGCGAATGGCGAGGAGCTCTATCGCGAGCTGAGCGACATTCTGATCGTTGGCTACTCCAAGGTGCCTCCGCGCGAGGGGCTCCTGGCTTTTTTGGGGCAGGCGAAGGCGGCGGGTATTGCCATGTGCGTGGCCACATCCACGCCGGCCGAGCTGGTTAAGTCTGCGCTCGCAGGTGCGGGGCTCGACACTTACATGGAGTTTGTTACCACGACGGGCGAGGCAGGTCGCTCCAAGCAGTTCCCCGATGTATACGAACTGGCGATGCGCCGCCTGGAGGAGCGCCATGGGCACAAGTTTGAGCGCGCGTGGGTGTTTGAGGACGCCGTTTTTGGCCTAAAGAGCTCTGGGGTCGCAGGCTTTAATCGCGTGGGCATCTATGACCCGCACGGCCGCATGAAGCGCGACGACGTACGCGCCAACTGCGATATCTTTATCGACAGCTACGAGGAGCTAGATCTGGCCCGCGTGCTTTCGTTTGAGGGCTAGGTGAGGGCCGTGGCTTGCAAGGTGTTAGTGGTCTGCGGCTCGCCCGTGGCGGCGAGCGCGGATCTGCTACGTCAACTGGCGGGGGAGTGCGACCACGTTGTCGCCGTGGACCGCGGACTCGACGCGCTGCTGGGCGCCGGCCTTGGCTGCGACGTGTATGTGGGGGATGCCGACACGGTGAGCGACGCGGGTCGCGCGTTGGTCGATGCCGCCACCGACTTTGAAGTTGAGCGCCACGACCCATACAAGGACTATACCGATCTGGCGTTGGCGCTCGATTCCGTCCGCCGTCGCTGGCCGGGTGCAGAGGTTGTGGCAACCTGTGCTACGGGCGGTCGTCCCGACATGGCGCTTTCCGTACTGGGCCTGCTCGCAGGCTACGAGGGCGCCCCAGTCTGGATTGCCGAGGACAAGGTGGTCTCCCGCTTCCTTCGCGCAGGCGAATCGTGGACCATCGAAGGCCACGAGGGGAGCACCTTCTCCATCATCGCCATTGCCCCCAACACCGAGGTAAGCGAACACGGCCTAGAATGGGAGCTAGATCACAGCCCCTTGGGCCTGTTGGCCGATACGGGCATTAGCAACATAGTAAGATCCACCGCAAAGATCGAAGTCCACACCGGTACTGCAATAGCGTATTTGCTGCATCAGGGTTTTATCCGCCGTCCCAGGAAAACCCGTAAGTGCGAGAATCAATTGCAAAAAACTTCTTGCACAACTAAGAATCTTCCCCTATAGTAATTCTCTGTCACGGGGGCGTAGCTCAGCTGGGAGAGCGCTTGACTGGCAGTCAAGAGGTCAGGGGTTCGATCCCCCTCGTCTCCACCATCGTGAATGCAAAGGCCTTCGGAATTCCGAAGGCCTTTTTCATACCAAAACACCATGCGCCACAAACCCCACCTACGCCAACAAAAAGTTGCACAAATTATTTCCCATGTCTGTACATAGTTTGTTAGCCAAACGCGATTATCAGTGTAGATCGCCGTTCCATATGGGCTTCAGGAACGCGCCTAATCACCGTTAGCATCCCATTAACCTGCATCAACGTGAACAACATCGCAAAATAACCCCCCTAAGCACGCTAAATGAACGATATGTTGTCCAACGCAGCCCAAATCAGTTTCGCTAACAGCTTGTGCTAGGATACCTAACGTTACATGAGTTCAACTGTGCTCACGGCTCCAACAAGTCACAAAGCGCAGGGTCGATCAGCATCCGGCCGTAACGGCGGTGCCAGAAACACCACGAGCTCCAATAAAGAAGTCATGCATCAAATGCTTGTATAGTTTTGCATGACTAGAAGTAGCAGTTCTTCAGCTGTTTGCGTGCGGTCCAGTTTTGTACCCGCTTGACTGGCTCGCACGCAGCCAGCTGGGGTTGTGGGCAAACTTGCGATACACGCCTACAGCCTCAGTAACTGCACTTATACATACCGTTCACGGTGGGGCAGAGCCACGTGCTTGTCTGACTGGGCTCAGGGTTTGAATATGGAGCGCCTTCGCGCAAAAGCGCCCTGGCGAAGCCATACCCAAACCCCGTGAGCCACACGTAAGACAGCAAGGGGGTGATGCTCGTGTGGTATGTGATTCAGGTCATAAACGGTCGCGAAGATGTAATGCGCGAGCGCATCGAGCACGTGGTGCCAGTGGGTGCCACGCAAGAGCTCTTTTATCCCCAATTTCAAACCGAGATCAAAGTACACGGCGAATGGGTCAAGACGACCAAGCCGCTGTTCCCTGGTTATCTCATCTGCGATACGGCAGACCCCCGCACCGTGCAACAGTGTTTGCTGCGTATGGACGACTTTGCCCGGGTGCTTACCCAGGACGGTCAGTTTGTGCCGTTGGCAAAAGAAGAGGTCCAGCTCATTGGTGGCTTTACGCATAGGGGAGACCGCGTAGTGCCCATGAGTGAGGCCCTAAAAGACGGCGACAAGGTCGTAGTGACGGCAGGTCCGCTGCTGGGCCACGAAGGCCTTATCAAAACCATTAACAGACGCAAGAGCACTGCTTATTTGGAGCTCAACCTGTGCGGCCGACGCGTAACCACCCGCGTTGGCCTTGCCGTGCTTTCGGCCGAGCAGCGCGTAATGCGAAACCTTAAAAAGGCGATCGCCTAGCTGCAGGCGGTCGCTACTCAGAACAGGGAGGATCCCCGACCCGGGGACGAAGTGTTGGAAGAGAACGTGTCGGATAAAACAAAATATGCAACGGATGCGCCAGCGGGTGCGGCGCTGATTGCTCAGGCCATGGACCAGCGTGAGGGTGCCGGCCGTTACAGGGCCATGCAATCAATCATGGACTGGGATCGCTCGCGCCTGGCCTACCGTGCCGTAAAGCGCACGTTCGACATCGTGTTCAGCGGTGCCGCGCTCGTCCTCATCGCGATCCCCGGCCTCATACTCGCCGCTGCCATCCGCCTGGAGAGCGAGGGGAGCCCCTTCTATAGCCAGATCCGCGTGGGCCAGACCCGACCCGACGGCAGCCTTACCACCTTCCGCATGTGGAAGTTCCGTTCCATGTACAGAGACGCCGACGAGCGCCTCTCCGAGCTCAAGGGGCAGAACGAGATCGCCGGCGCCATGTTCAAGATGAAGGAGGACCCGCGCGTCACCAAGATCGGAAAGTTCATCCGCAAGCACTCCATCGACGAGTTCCCGCAGTTCCTGAACGTGTTCCTCGGCCAGATGTCCGTCGTGGGTCCGCGCCCGCCGCTGCCCAACGAGGTTGCCGAGTACACCGAGTACGACCTGCAGCGCCTGGCCGTGAAGCCCGGGATAACCGGATGGTGGCAGGTCACTGATCGAAACTCAACTGGTTTCGACGGTATGGTCCAGCGAGATCTTGAGTACATTGCGAGGCGTGGCATTCTCACCGATTTAAGGATTATCGCCCTCACCGTTATTGAAGTAATCACGGGAAAGGGTGCGTTTTAGTGCTTAAGTCCTATCTTCATTATCCCGAATTAAACCGCGTGCCCGTGATCGATGTCCCGATCACGGGCACCAATATGTCTGAATGCGTCGATTTCATTACTCATAATATCGACGATCTGCATGGCGAGTATATCTGCGTCTCTAACGCCCATACATCGGTCATGGCCCATGACGATCCCAGCTACTGGTCCTGTCAGGCTGAGTCCGTTATGTCCGTTCCCGATGGGAAGCCCCTATCGATTGTCGGTCGAAAGACCGTCGCGTCGATGGGGCGCGTGACCGGTCCGGATTTGATGCGCGAGATTTTCAGTATTTCCGCTCAATACGGATGGAGCCATTACTTCTACGGCAACGAACAGAAAAACCTTGAGGCGCTCATGGAATCGCTTCAAGAAGAGTATCCGGGCTTGGAAATTGCTGGCATGGAGCCTTCCGTCTTTCGTCCGCTTTCCGATGGCGAGAAACGAGACCTTTCACGACGCATTGCTGATTCTGGCGCCGACTTTGCATGGATTGCACTTGGTGCTCCGCGTCAGGAAGTCCTCATGCATGAGCTTAAAGGCGGTCCCCAGCCACTAATGATTGGCGTAGGGGGAGCCTTCAACGTTCTCGCCGGCGTGGTGCCGGAGGCACCGATTTGGATGCAGAACCTAAGTCTCGAGTGGCTATACCGCCTGATGCAGGAGCCGAAGCGATTATTCAAACGATATCTCGTTACTAATACCAAATTTCTCTTTTACCAGTTCACGGGCGCTAAACGCAAGGAAGGCAAGTAGATGAAACCCACCACCGCATTCAAAGACAAGACCCTGATGATCACGGGAGGCACCGGCTCGTTCGGTAACACCGTGCTCAAGCACTTCATGAACACCGACCTTGCAGAAATCCGCATCTTCTCGCGCGACGAGAAGAAGCAGGACGACATGCGCCACCGCCTGCAGGAGAGGTCCCCCGAGCTCGCCTCCAAGGTGCGCTTCTTCATCGGCGACGTCCGCAACGCCCAGAGCGTGCGCGACGCCATGCACGGCGTGGACTACATCTTCCACGCCGCAGCCTTGAAGCAGGTGCCCTCCTGCGAGTTCTTCCCCATGGAGGCCGTGCGCACCAACGTCATCGGCACGGACAACGTCCTGCACGCCGCCATCGACGAGGGCGTCGACCGCGTCGTGTGCCTGTCCACCGACAAGGCCGCCTACCCCATCAACGCCATGGGCAAGTCCAAGGCCATGATGGAGTCCATCATCTACGCCAACGCCCGCAACGGCGCCGGCCGCACCACCATCTGCTGCACCCGCTACGGCAACGTCATGTGCTCGCGCGGCAGCGTCATCCCGCTGTTCATCGACCGCATCCGAAAAGGCGAGCCGCTCACGGTCACCGACCCCAACATGACCCGCTTCCTCATGAACCTGGACGAGGCCGTCGACCTGGTGCAGTTCGCCTTCGAGCACGCCAACCCCGGCGACCTGTTCATCCAGAAGGCGCCGGCCTCCACGATCGGCGACCTCGCCGAGGCCGTGCAGGAGGTCTTCGGCCGCGTGGGCACCCAGGCTGTCTCTTATACACATCTGACGCTGCCGACGA
>CABRHR010000026.1 GCA_902470835.1 uncultured Collinsella sp. | reverse complement strand
TACACTATCCTCTTCGTCGGCAGCGTCAGATGTGTATAAGAGACAGTCCTCCCATAACGGTTGAATGATAGTTATCCATACAGTTCATTATTCTAGCAGCTCGGCTCATTTGGGCTATACAGATAAGGCATTGGCGGGATGGTTTTTCAAACGAAAAGTGCCCGCGGCCAAATGGTCGCGGGCACTTGACGAGGTGCCTTTTGGCTGTGTGGCGCGGGGCCTGGCTACTTGGTCTTGGCTACCAGCAGCGGGTCGCCAAGCTTGACGAGCGGGTTGCCGCCGATAAGCGTTCCAGACTCGCCGACATGGTCGATACTCTTAAGACGATCGAGCTCGGAGACGATGACGGTCACGATGTCCTCGTGACCAGCGGCCTTAATGGCCTCGCGGTCGAAGCTGATGAGCGGCTGGCCTGCCTTGACCACATCGCCCATCTCGACAAAGCGGGCAAAACCCTTGCCGTTCATTTCCACGGTGCCCAGGCCAACATGGATGAACACGCGAAGACCGTCCTCGGTGATCATGCCAATGGAGTGGTTGGTGACAGTGGTGGCGCCGATGCGGCCGTGGGCGGGCGCATAGATGGTGCCGGTAATGGGCTCGATGCCATAGCCCTGGCCAAGCATGCCCGAGGCGATCGTCTCGTCGGGAACCTCGTCCAGGTTGACGAGCACGCCGTTGACGGGGGCATAGATGACGCCTTCGCGGGTGGCGAAGCTTGCTGCGGGCGGAACGGACGCCTCGCCGGTCGAGGTGAAGGTGGACTTAAGCGAATCGAGCAGACCCATAGTTGCCTCCAACTTAAATAGGCGCATATCGCGCGTTTGGTTTGCCGGAAACGTTTCATATGTGTTTCGCGGCTTGGTCAACGCCCCTATTCTACGCTGCTCAGCGATGGTCCTGAGCAGGGATTATGTGATATATCAGTTGATGGGAAGCTTGTTGCTGAAGTGTTTCTGTGCCACGGGCTCAAGTGGGGTACGCTTGAAGACGAAAAACAAGGGCGCATAATTTGCGCGAAGGGAGCACATATGATTGTCGAGAACCACGCGCTGTGGGGCGAGGAGCCGACCGAGGAATATCCAGCGACGTTTACGTATTTGGGTGCCGAGCCGCTGCCCGATAAACCGAATGGCCGCCGCCCTGCCGTGATTATCTGCGGCGGAGGTGCGTTTACGCATATCGCCCCGCATGAACAGGATCCCGTGGCGTTTGCGTTTTTGGATCACGGTTACCAGGCCTTTGTGCTCAACTATGTGACGAGTGGCACGGGTGACGTGAGCTTTCCGCACCCCCAGGCAGATCTTGCCAAGATGGTCGCCACGGTTCGTGCGAATGCCGACGAGTGGCATGTCGATCCCAAGCGCGTGTGCGTTGTGGGCTTTTCTGCTGGCGGTATGATCTGCGCCTCGCTGGCAACACAGTGGAAGACCGGCCCCTTCGCGGCACTTGCCGGGGCGCATCCGGACGACATTCGTCCCGATGCCGTGGTGCTGGGCTATCCGCTGCTCGACTTTGCCTATGTGCGCGACATGCAGACGCGCGATCCGCGCATTGACTTGCGTGTGCCCAAGACGGGCGGCAAGACGGGGCGCGATCTGCTCAACGACTACCTGTCGATGGTGACGGGTGGCGAGGCAACTGACGAGCACCTGGCCGATATCTGCCCCTCCACACATGTTTCGCGCCAGATGCCGCCGACCTTTGTGTGGGGCGTGTCCGATGACAAGACGGCGCCGATCGCGCAGGTCTATCCGTTTGCGCAGCGCATGGCCGAGGAGGGCGTCGCATGCGAGATGCACGTCTTCGACCAGGGTGGCCACGGCCTTTCGCTCGGCAACGCCAATACCGCGGTCGACAACGAGGACAAGCAGGTTTCCGTCCGCCCCTGGATCCGCCTGGCCTTCCGCTTCCTGGAACGCCATATGTAAAAGTAGACTACTTGCCCGTTTCAAAAAGTCTGCTTAGAGGAGGAGCCATGCTTGAGGGTACGTATGTAGTTTTGGCCCAGACGCCGGTGGGGAGCAAGCGCGGCGAGGTGACGTTTTCACATGGGGTGAACGGCGCGCTCAGGGCAGTACTAAACGTCAGGGGTCTCAATATCGCTCTCTCGGGTGCCCGCGCTGAGTGCGATTTCTTTGAGCTCTCGGGCACTATCTCCCACGTCTTGATGGGCAAGGCGCCCTTTACATGCACGGGGTCGGTTGAGGGTGATCGACTCACTGCTACCGCGCGGTCGGGTTCCATTTCGATTTCGCTGAGCGGTATGCGCAAAGAGCTTTCGGGGCGCACCGCATAAAATTTGCGCAGGTAAACATCGGTATTTGACTTTATATAATAGTTCAGAGCGCTATCATTTGTCGTTACGAGTTGGTTAGCCCCGGTAAACGGTTAACCGCGTCTAACGAAAGGATGAACGCGTGAAGCTCGATACACTCGAGATTGGAAAGGACGCCGTTGTCGCATCGGTGACATCCGACGATCAGGCGCTTCGGCAGCATATTTTGGACATGGGCCTAACACCGGGCACCGAAGTCACCATGATGAAGTATGCTCCTATGGGCGACCCGCTCGAGATTCGCCTGCGTGGCTACGAGTTGACGCTGCGCAAGGACGATGCTGCTCGCATCGAGCTCGTGGGTGTTCACGACACCGATACGGGTCCGCGCGCTAACGCCGCAATCGGCACGACGGAGCACCCGGCCCTGGGAGAGGGGACGTATTCGCCCCGCGCGGCAAAGACTGCCGTGCCCGAGGGCGCGCCGCTGCACTTTGCTCTCGCCGGCAACCAAAACTGCGGTAAGACCACGTTATTCAACCAGCTGACGGGCTCCAACCAGCATGTCGGTAACTTTCCCGGCGTGACGGTCGACCGCAAAGACGGCACCATCCGCAACCACCCCGAGGCAAGCGTTACCGACCTGCCCGGTATTTATTCGTTGTCGCCGTATACGGGCGAAGAGATCGTGAGCCGCCAGTTTATCCTGGATGAGCATCCCGACGCCATCATCGATATCATCGACGCCACCAACATCGAGCGTAACCTGTACCTGACGCTGCAGCTTATGGAGCTCGATCGACCCATGGTCATCGCGCTCAACATGATGGACGAGGTGACGGCCAACGGCGGCGCCGTGGACGTCAACCTGCTCGAGAGCCTGCTGGGCGTGCCTGTTGTTCCCATTAGTGCTGCCCGCAACGAGGGCATTGGCGAGTTGGTGGATCATGCCTTGCACGTGGCGCGGTTCCGCGAGCGCCCCGGTCGCCTGGACTTCTGCGCGCCCGATGGTCCGGACGGCGGCGCGCTGCATCGCTGCATTCACGGCATCGCCAACCTTATCGAGGACCATGCCGCGACGGCGCACATTCCCGTGCGTTTTGCGGCGACCAAGCTGGTTGAGGGCGACGAGCTGGTAACCGAGGCGCTTCACCTGGATCGCAACGAGCTCGACGCCATCGAACACATCATTACCCAGATGGAGGGCGAGGCCGGCACCGACCGCCTGTCCGCGCTGGCCGACATGCGCTTTAGCTTTATCGGCGACGTGTGCGGGCGCTGTGTTGTCAAGCCGCACGAGAGCCGCGAGCACGTGCGCTCCGTCAGGATCGACCGCATCCTGACAGGTCGTTACACAGCCATTCCGGCGTTTCTGGTGATCATGGGCCTTGTTTTTTGGCTGACGTTTGGCGTGATCGGCGCGGCGTTGCAGGGACTTATGGAGGACGGCATTGCTGCCATCATCGCCTCGGCCGATGCGGGTCTCAAAGCGTTCGGCACCAACGACGTGGTGCGCTCGCTGGCTGTCGACGGCGTGCTTACGGGCGTGGGCAGCGTGCTGACCTTCCTGCCGATTATCGTCGTGCTCTTTTTGTTCCTCTCCATTCTGGAAGACTCCGGCTACATGGCGCGCGTGGCCTTTGTCATGGATAAGGTATTGCGTCGCTTTGGTCTGTCGGGCCGCAGCTTCGTGCCCATGCTCGTCGGTTTTGGCTGCACCGTGCCGGCTATCATGTCGACCCGTACGCTCCCATCCGAGCACGACCGCAAGATGACGGTCATGCTCACGCCGTTCATGAGCTGTTCGGCCAAGTTGCCGGTCTACGGTCTGCTGTGCGGAGCGTTTTTCCCGCAGGCGACAGTTCCCGCCATGGTTTCGCTCTATCTGATCGGCATCGTGGTCGGCTGCATTGCCGCCCTGGTGCTCAACCGCACGGCATTTAAGGGCGACCCGGTGCCGTTTATCATGGAGCTCCCCAATTACCGCCTGCCGAGCGTCAAGACGACGGTGATGCTGGCATGGGATAAGGCCAAGGACTTTATTACCAAGGCCTTTACCATTATCTTTGCCGCTACGGTGGTCATCTGGTTCCTGCAGACGTTCGATATCCGCTTTAACGTGGTCGCCGACCAGTCGCAAAGCCTGCTTGCGGGCCTCGGCAGCATCATCGCGCCGGTGTTGGCCCCGCTCGGTTTTGGCGACTGGCGTGCATCCACGGCGCTCGTCACCGGACTTATCGCCAAGGAGAGCGTCATCTCGACCCTCACGGTGCTTTTGGGTGCAACGTCGCCCGCGGCACTGTCGACCATGTTTTCGCCGTTCACCGCCTACGTGTTCTTGGTCTTTACGCTGCTGTACCCGCCTTGCGTGGCGGCAATCGGCGCCGTCAAGAGTGAGCTGGGCGCGCGCTATGCCGTTGCCGTGTTCGCGTTTCAGGTGACGGTCGCCTGGATCGTGGCGTTTGTCGTGCATTCGCCAGGTATATTGCTGGGGTTGGCTTAGTTATGTATTGACGGCGCAACCTCTGTGTATCGAATTGTTTTCGGCCCCGCATCTGTTGCTGACGGATGCGGGCCGTTGCTATATAATCGCCTCCGCTCAAAACGATTGGAGACGTTATATATGACTCAGGCAAGGCAAGACGGCATCACGCTCAAGCAGTGGCTCCCGCTCATCGGACTCACCTGCTGCGCCTTCGTGTTCAACACGTCGGAGTTTATGCCCATCGGTCTTTTGACTGACATCGCCGCGTCGTTCTCGCTCACCGAGTCCCAAGCCGGCATCATGATCTCGGTCTATGCCTGGGGCGTCATGCTGCTGTCGCTGCCGCTCATGGTGTTCGCTTCGCGCTTTGAGTTCAAGCGGATGTTGCTGGGCGTGCTGGCCGTGTTTTCGCTCGGCCAGTTTCTGTCCGCTGTGGCGCCGACTTATCCCATCCTGGTCTGTGCGCGACTGGTGGTCGCTTGCGCACATGCCGTGTTCTGGTCGGTCGCTTCGATTATGGCCTCGCGCCTGGTCGACACTCGCCACGGGGCGCTCGCCATCAGCATGATCGCTACGGGCTCGTCCATCGCGCAGATTTTTGGCCTGCCGATCGGCCGCGCCATCGGCCTGGCGGTGGGCTGGCGTATGACGTTCGCCGTGGTCGGGGCCTTCTCTGCCGCCGCGGTGGTGTACCAGGCCGCGGTGTTCCCTGCTATGCCGGCGGGCGAGCGTTTCACCGTCAAACAGCTGCCCGAGCTGCTCACGAACCCGTTCCTCATCGCGCTCTACGCGGTCACGGTTTTTATGGCGACCGGCTACTACGCGGGCTACAGCTATATCGAGCCCTTCCTGGCGCAGGTCGCGCACGTCGATGCGGGCGCCATCACCATGACGCTGACGGCGTTTGGCTGCTCTGGTCTGCTCGGAAGCTGGCTGTTTGGCCGCCTGTTCGATGGGCATCGCTTCCCGTTCTTGGCTATCACGCTCTCCGGCGTGCCGGTGGCCCTGCTGCTCATGGGTCCGGCCGCATCGTCGCTCGCGGCAGTGCTTGCCGTCTGCGCACTGTGGGGCTGCTGCGCCACGGCCTTTAACGTGGCGTTCCAGGCCGAGCTCATCAGGAACACGCCGGCGGATTCGTCGGCTGTCGCCATGTCGATCTTCTCGGGCCTGTTCAATCTGGGTATCGGCACGGGCACCGCAATCGGCGGCGCCGTGGTGTCGGGCCCGGGCATCGCTTGGATCGGCTACGCGGGCGGCACGATCGCCGTCGTGGGCGTCATCCTCGCCATTACCGTACTGTTCCCGGCCATACGCCGCGCAAAGCCCGTCGCCTAACCACGTCCCCTCATCAGTTGCGGTGGAATAGTTCCTGTTTAAGGCCTCTGAAGGCCCAAGCAGGAACTATTCCACCGCAACTTATTTTGGGGAAGAGGATACAAGCCGGGCATACAATGGATGTCGTTGTGTTGAGCTTACCGGGAGGTTGCTATGTGGGCATACGAGACGACGTTCTATCAGATCTATCCGCTGGGCTTCTGTGGAGCTCCGCGCGAAAACGCCGCGCCCGTTGCCGAGGATGAGCTCGCCCAGGCTGCTAACGCCGTGCCCAACCCCGATGCTCCTATCATGAAAATCGCCCAATGGGCCGACTACCTGCAAAAACTCGGTATTGGCGCTGTGCTCATCAATCCGCCGCTCGAGTCCGATAGTCATGGCTACGACACGCGCAGCCTGCGCCACATCGACCGTCGCTTGGGTGGGGATGCCGACTTTGCCGCCGTGTGCGAGACACTGCATGCCCACGGCATCCGCGTGGTGCTCGACGCCGTCTTCAACCATGTGGGCCGTGGCTTTTGGGCCTTCCGCGATGTGCAGGAGCGCAAGTGGGACTCGCCCTACAAGGACTGGTTCCACATCAGCTTTGATGGCGACTCGTGCTACGGCGACGGCTTTTGGTACGAGGGCTGGGAAGGCCATTTTGAGCTCGTGAAGCTCAACCTGCAAAACCCCGCCGTGGTCGATTACCTGCTCGAGTCCGTGCGCCGCTGGGCCGAGGTCTTTGGCGTCGACGGCCTGCGCCTGGACGTTGCCTATATGCTCGACCGCGACTTTATGCGCCGCCTGCACGCCTTTACCCGTGAGCTCAAGCCCGACTTTGTGCTGATCGGCGAGACGCTCCACGGCGACTACAACCAAATCGTCAACGACGAGATGCTCGACTCCTGCACCAACTACGAGTGCTACAAGGGTCTGTACTCCAGCTTTAACTCGGTCAACATGTTCGAGATCGCCCATTCGCTGCACCGCCAGTTTGGCGGCGATCCGTGGTGCATCTACCGCGGCAAACATCTGCTGTCGTTTGTCGACAACCACGACGTGCCGCGCCTGGCGAGCATCCTCACCGACAAGTCGTGCCTGCGTCCCGCCTATGGCATGCTCTTTGGCATGCCGGGCATCCCGTGCGTCTACTATGGCAGCGAGTGGGGAATTGCCGGCGAAAAGGGTGGCCCCGATGGCGACTGGGCACTGCGACCTGCGCTCAATGAGCCTGCGCCCAACGAGCTGACGGCGTTCATCACGCAACTCGCACACCTTCGCTCGGCCGACGACGCGGCTGCCCGTGCTCTCAGCTACGGTGCCTATCGCAACGTGGTGATCCAGAACAAGCAGCTGCTGTTCGAGCGCGCCTGTGACGGCGCGACGGTACTCGTGGCGGTGAATGCCGTGGGTGAGCCTTACACCTTTGGCGCCGGCGAACTCAACGGGTCCTTTGTCGACCTGCTTGCCGACGGCGTGCCCACGGTCGAGCTGGCTGGCTCCCTTGAGCTTGCGCCCTACGAGGTGCGCTATCTGTTGAGGGCCTAGCCCATGGCCGTGTCTGACGAGGATTATCAACATATTGAGCATGGGTTTGAGCCTGTGTTCGACCAGCACTCGCGCGTTTTGGTGCTCGGGTCGTTTCCCTCGGTGCTTTCGCGCGCCAAAGCCTTTTACTATGGAAACCCACAGAACCGCTTTTGGCGCGTGATGGCCGCGTGCCTCGGTGTGCCTGTACCGCCCAACGAGGGCGACCCTTTGGCAGGCAGCGAGCCTGCGACGCTCGACGCCTCGATTGCCGCCAAGCGATCCATGCTGCTGAACGGCGGCGTAGCCCTGTGGGATGTGATCGAGAGCTGCGACATTAAGGGCTCGAGTGACGCGAGCATCAAAAACGTCGTTCCGGCAGATATCGAGCGCATTACGGGCAATGCGCCTATTGAGCTGGTGGTGTGTAATGGAGGTACGGCGGGGCGCCTCTATAAGCGCTATCTACAGGAGCGGACGGGCCTGTCCGCTGTCGTATTGCCGTCAACTAGTCCCGCTAACGCGGCTTGGCGTCTGGAACGTCTTGTTGAGCGTTGGCACGAAGCCGTTGACTGGATCGTACGGTAGTCTAGATCCTTGATTGAACATGGGCGCCGAGGCGTTTGATGATGGCGCGCCAGATTGGTGCGGGCACGGCGGGCCTGGCGCGCACCATGCCGTCGGCATCGACGCTACCGGCATTGCCGCCGCCAAGCAGCTGCGCATGCTCTATGGAGCAGCCCATGCGCACGGCGCCCACAAGCTTATCCATCGCTTCCGAAAATGGCCGACGCAAGAGGCCCATACGCGGGGAGTGGCGAAGCGCTGCGATGCCGCTGCCGGCACAGATGACAACGCCGTCGCACCATGGCAGGTCACGTAGAATACATGCCCGGTACAGGCGGTCGAGGACTTCGTCCGCCTGTTTGTTGTTTTTGGACAGGGCCTGGACGACGACATAGATGCGTGTCTCTGTATTCCCAAGGCGATCGAGCACCTGCTCGACAGCGATCATAGCCTCATCATCAAATGCGTCATCAACAGCGAGCACCATGCCATCGACTGCACCGGCATCATCCGTCTCCAAATCGACCGGGTGGGGGAGCGCGGTGCCGGAAAGCTGAGCATAGGCCGCGATGGCATCCTGTAGGTCCCAGAGCAAGAACTCAAGATCGGCGCTACTGGGAATGCTGATATACGCAATGGTCTGCAACGTTTTTGGTACATCGCCGCGCGCGATCGTCTCCATGCCGCCTCCTTTCCGGTTGGTTTCCGTTTAGGTTACACCGTCTGACGGCGCTCCGCCGCGCTATCCTAGTGCAACCCTTACGAAAGGAACGCCATGCGTCTGCCCATGAATACCTCGCTTGCCACGCTCAAGCCCTCCGGCATCCGCCGGATTAACGCGCTCGCCGCCCAGCATCCGGGGTGCATCGCGCTCGCGCTCGGCGAGCCCGATTTTCCCACGCCCGATGTGATTAGCGCCGAGGTGACTGCTTCGTTGGGCCGCGGCGATACGCACTATCCGCCCAACAACGGTCGCCCCGCCCTGCGTGAGGCGTTGTCTGCTTACATGGGGGACGCGGGCCTTACGTTTTCCGCCGATGAGGTCATCCTGACCGACGGTGCGACCGAGGCGCTGTCGGCAACATTCATGGCTATGCTCAACCCCGGCGACGAGGTCATTATCCCCACGCCGGCCTTTGGCCTGTACGAAAGCATCGTCGTGGCCAACCACGCCAAGGCGGTCTTTTTGGATACGGAGCCTGCGCAATTTCAGATTGACGAGGATGCACTTCGTGCTTGCGTGACGCCGGCGACCAAGGCCATCGTCATCTGCTCGCCCAACAATCCTACTGGCTGTATCCTCAACGCGGCTTCGCTCGACGCCGTGGCGCACGTGGCGGAGCAGGCGGGCATCTACGTGGTCTGCGACGATGTATATAACCGCCTGGTCTACGTGGATGGCTACGAGCGATTTGCCCAGCGTCACCCGGAGCTACGCGAACAGACGGTGGTCATCGAGAGCTTTTCCAAGCCCTGGGCCATGACCGGCTGGCGCTTGGGCTGGCTCGCAGCGGCAGCCCCCGTCATCGCCGAGATCGCAAAGGCCCACCAATACCTAGTATCGAGCGCCGTCTCCTTTGAGATGGGCGCCGCAGCCCGAGCCCTGACCGTCGACCCAACCCCCATGCTCAATGTCTACCGAGCCCGCCGCGAACGCGTACTCGCAGCCTTAGACGACATGGGCCTCGACGTAGTAGAGCCAGCAGGAGCCTTCTACACTTTCCCGAGCATCAAAAAGTTCGGCCTTGTCAGCGAAGACTTCTGCATCAAAGCCATCAAAGAGGCCAACGTAGCCCTAGTCCCCGGAAACTGCTTCGGCACCGAAGGCCACATCCGCCTCAGCTACTGCGTCTCCGACAAAGACCTAGACGAAGGCCTCCACCGCCTGTCCACCTTCATTTCAACCCTGTAGCCATCAGGGACGCAACACATCAGCCCACCGACATAAGGGTTGTGCGTGGGGCGCGTCGCTCAACGGACACGAGGATTCGCAACAAAGTTACCGCAGCTCCGGTCCGAGGGGCCGGGTTGAGATTTTCGTAGATTCCGCACGAGCCGAAGGCCACTTAATGTGGCCTTCGAGCGAGCCCAGGACTTGACCGAGCGAAAATCTCAACCCGGCCCCTCGGACCAGAGCGTATGCAGGGTTTGTGTACGAATCCTCGCGCCCGTTGACCGACGCCGGGGTCCCCGCCATAATACTTTCGGTTCACGCACGAATCC
This sequence comes from uncultured Collinsella sp., assembly GCA_902470835.1. Taxonomy (GTDB): domain Bacteria; phylum Actinomycetota; class Coriobacteriia; order Coriobacteriales; family Coriobacteriaceae; genus Collinsella. The sequence continues at coordinate 11,546 of CABRHR010000026.1, read as the reverse complement.
GCTGCCAGAGACAGCCGGCGCAAACGGGTCTAACCCGCGAGCTTAATGGGACATCCCGCCAGCCGAGGTGGTCGAGTAGATATGTCTTCTCGCCCCCGTCGCTCATGCAGCGCGGGGGCTTTCTTTTTGGACATGCCCCCGTCACGTCCTTGTGGCGGACCGTGCCCGGAAAGAATTCGAGGAGGTGTAATTCATGCCCCAGCAGTACAAAATCGACAAGGTTGCAGAGATCGAGTCCCGTATCGCCGAGAACGCCGGTCTGTTCGTCGTCAACTACAACGGTCTGACGGTTAAGCAGGCTCAGGAGCTGCGTCATCAGCTTCGCGAGTGCGGCGCCGAGATGAAGGTCTACAAGAACAACCTGGTCAAGATCGCTCTCAAGAACCAGGAGCAGCCCGAGCTCGACGAGATCCTCGCCGGCCCCGTCGCTTATGTGTTCTACGAGACCGAGCCGGTCGAGGCCGCTAAGACCCTTAAGGACTTCTCCGCTAAGTCCAAGGGCGTCCTTGAGATCAAGGGCGGTATCTCCGACGGCAAGGCCGTTTCTGCTGATGATGTTAAGGCTATCGCCGAGCTGCCCACCAAGGACCAGCTTCTCGGCCAGATCGCCGGTCTCATCTCCGGTTTCGCTCGCGACATCGCTGTCTGCGTCAACGGCGTTTCCTCTGGTCTCGCTCGTTCGATCCAGCAGGTCTCCGAGCAGAAGGCAGCCTAGTCGCTGTTTTCACCCGCGGCGGCAACGCCGCACCCCTGACGCATTCGCGTCGTGTTTTAACTGATCTCCGTGCATCTGCACGGAAACCGAAAGGACTTAGAAATGGCTAAGCTTACCACCGATGAGATCATCGATGCTCTTAAGGAAATGACCCTTCTCGAGGCTTCCGAGCTCGTTAAGGCTATCGAGGACACCTTCGGCGTTTCCGCCGCTGCTCCTGCCGCCGTTGTCGCCGCTCCCGCTGCTGGCGCTGCTGAGGCCGAGGAGAAGACCGAGTTTGACGTCGTGCTCGAGGGCTTCGGCGACAACAAGATCCAGGTCATCAAGGCCGTCCGTGAGCTCACCAACCTTGGCCTGAAGGAGGCCAAGGAGGTCGTCGAGGGCGCTCCCAAGGCTGTTCTCGAGGGTGCCAAGAAGGAGGACGCCGAGGCTGCCAAGGAGAAGCTCGAGGCTGCTGGCGCTGCTGTCACCCTCAAGTAATCAGGCTTTCTCGCCAGATTTCTTTGCAGACGGGGTTCGCATTGCGAGCCCCGTCTTTTTTGTTTTGGCCCCTCATTCCCATTGCTCGGCACGCAGAACACCGCTGTCTTCGCCGTGCCAATCCCGTTACCGCTGGGGCGTAAAATTGCATCATTCGAGCAATAATTTGCGTTGATCTGCTGAAGAATTGCGTTTGCCTTACGGCGACGTATGTCTCCGGCGGTAAGATACTTCAGTATCGCAATTTGGTCTGCGGCCGCCGTGCCGCACGCACAGGGCGCATCCTGCGCCTGCGAAAGGATCCTTGAATAACATGAAGGCAATCATCCCCGCCGCCGGTCTTGGCACGCGTTTTCTGCCTGGCACCAAGTGCACGCCCAAAGAGATGCTGCCGGTGCTCGACAAACCGGTCATCCAGTACGTCGTTGAGGAGGCGCTCGACCCCGATGAGGTCGACGATGCTATTATCGTCACCTCTCCTGGCAAGCCCGAGTTGCTGAGCTACTTCCAGCCCGATCGCTCGCTCGAGAACCTGCTTCGCGAGCGTGGCAAGGATGCTTATGCCGACGCCGTCGCCCATGCTGGTGGTATGCCGGTCGACTTCCGTTATCAGTACGAGCCCAAGGGCCTTGGCCACGCCATTCGCTCTGCCGCCGACGCTGTGGCAGGGGAGAACTTCCTGGTTCTTCTGGGCGACTACGTTGTGCCCAACCGCGACATCTGTGACAAGATGCTTGCCGTCTCCAAGGAGCACGGTGGCGCTTCTGTTATCGCCGTTGCCGCGTGCGCTCCCGAGGAAGTCAGCCGCTATGGCGTTATCGCCGGCGATCGCGTGGGCGCTCTCGAGGGCTTCGAGAATGCCGCCGACGACGAGCCCGGTGCCGTTTGGCGCATCGGCGGCCTGGTCGAGAAGCCCGCTCCCGAGGCGGCTCCGTCCAACCTGTACATCGTCGGTCGCTACCTGCTGAGCCCGTTGGTCATGGACCTGCTGGCCGATCAGCAGGCCGGTAAGGGCGGCGAGATCCAGCTGACCGACGCCATGGCCCGCTCGCTCGACCGCGAGGCCATGTACGCCGTCGTCATCGACCCGCTGTCGGGCTACGATACCGGTACCCCGTCTGGCTGGATGGCCACCAACGCCCTCATGGCTGCAAGCGATCCTCGCTTTGCCGGCGCCTTCTGGGATGCCATCGACGAGCGCGGCGGTTTGATGCGTAAGTAAGCCTTCGGGCATCGACATTTACGGGTGCGGACTTCGGTTCGCGCCCGTTTTTTTATAAGAGCTGCGATTGCTAACCCTCTGTTCACAGAAAATATATGAACAGGTGTTCGATGCACATCCATCTACCTGCATGTTTTCTGTCGAAAAACTTTGCTACTCCAAAAACTCAATCACGTCAAGGCTTTTCTTGCTCAACGGTCGGTACCTGATAAACTATTAGGTTGCGATAACTGGCGAAGCTATGCCTCGCCAATCCACCGAGCATTTCCGTGAAGGAGGAAAAACCTGGTGACCTACGCATACACTGCCACTGAGCGCAAGCGCGTCAGCTTCGGGAAAATCCCGGAGGCCATGGAGCTCCCCAACCTTATCTCTGTTCAAAGGGAATCCTTTGAGCGTTTTAAGGACGAGGGCCTTCGTGAGGCGTTCAAGGAATCCAGCCCCATCCAGAGCCAGAACCATGTTCTCGAGGTTACCTTCGGCGAGCATCAGTTCGGCGACCCCGCGCACACCGTCGAGGAGTGCCGCGAGAAGGACATGACCTATCAGGCCCCGCTTCTGACCGACGTCCGTCTCACCAACAAGGAGACCGGCGAGATCAAGGAGCAGCTCGTCTTCATGGGCGACTTCCCCATGATGACCGATCAGGGCACCTTCATCATCAACGGTACCGAGCGTATCGTCGTCTCGCAGCTCGTCCGCTCCCCGGGCGTGTACTACAGCTCCGAGATGGATTCGGGCAAGCAGATTTACAAGGCCCAGATCATCCCGTCCCGCGGTGCATGGCTTGAGTTTGAGGTCGACAAGCGCGACCAGCTCATGGTCTCCATCGACCGCAAGCGCAAGCAGAGCGCCACGATGTTCCTGCGCGCCCTTGGCATTGCCGTCACCAACGACGACATCATCGAGCTGCTCGGCAACTCCGATGTGATCAAGCGCACCCTGGAGCGCGATACCGCCCTCACCCGCGAGGATGCCCTTATCGAGATCTACCGTCGCCTGCGCCCGGGCGAGCCTCCCACCGTGGACGCTTCCCGCAGCCTGCTCGAGGGTCTGCTCTTTAACCCGCAGCGCTACGATCTGGCCCGCGTCGGTCGTTACAAGGTCAACAAGAAGCTCAACCTCACCACCGAGGAAGAGGTCACGGTGCTCACCGACGAGGATATCGTCGCGACGCTGCGCTACCTGCTGTCCCTCGCTGCCGGCGAGCAGGGCTTCAAGGTCGACGACATCGACCACTTTGGCAACCGCCGCATCCGTACCGTTGGCGAGCTCGTCGCCAACCAGTTCCGTATCGGCATGAGCCGTATGGAGCGCGTCGTCCGTGAGCGCATGAGCTCCCAGGACATCGACGAGATCACCCCGCAGTCGCTCATCAACATCCGCCCGATCGTGGCCTCCATCAAGGAGTTCTTCGGTTCCTCGCAGCTCTCGCAGTTCATGGACCAGGCGAACCCCCTGACCGGTCTGACCCACAAGCGCCGCCTGTCCGCACTCGGCCCTGGCGGTCTTGCCGGCCACAAGTCCGGCTCCAGCCGCCGTACCAACGTGCCGACGGCCGTCCGCGACGTTCACAACTCGCACTACAGCCGCATGTGCCCGATCGAGACCCCCGAAGGCCCCAACATCGGCCTGATCGGCTCGCTCGCCCTCTACGCCCGCGTCAACGAGTACGGCTTCATCGAGGCTCCGTTCCGCCGCGTCGAGAACGGCGTTGCCACCGACCAGATCGACTGGATGACCGCTGACGAGGAAGAGAAGCACGTCATCGCGCCGGCCAACACGCCGCTCGATCCCAAGACCAACGAGTTCATCACGACCGATGCCGAGGGCAAGCTTGTCCGTCCGCACACCGTGATCGCCCGTACCCGCGACTTCGACGGCTCCTTCGGCGCTCCCGCCGACGTGCCTGTCGAGGACGTCGACTACATGGACGTCTCGCCGCGTCAGATGCTCTCCGTCGCAGCCACGCTGATCCCGTTCCTGGAGCACGACGACGCCAAACGTACGCTCATGGGCGCTAACATGCAGCGTCAGGCCGTGCCGCTGGTTCACCCCGCCGCTCCCTATGTCGGTACCGGCATGGAGCGCCGCGCCGCTCTGGACTCCGGCGAGGTCACCCTGGCCAAGAACGCCGGCGAGGTCATCTTTGCCGACGCCGCCAAGATCATCGTCAAGCATGCCGGCGGCATGGACGAGTATCACCTGGCCAAGTACCAGCGCTCTAACCAGTCCACCTGCATCAACCACCGTCCGCTCGTGCGCGTCGGTGACACCGTTGAGCAGGGCGAGCCCCTGGCTGACGGTCCTTCGACCGATCATGGCGAGCTCGCACTGGGCCAGAACCTCACCGTGGCCTACATGCCGTGGGAAGGCTTTAACTACGAGGACGGTATCGTCGTGTCCGAGCGCCTGGTGGCCGAGGACCTGCTGACGACCATCAACATCACCCGTCACGAGATTGACGCCCGCGACACCAAGCTCGGCCCCGAGGAGATCACCCGCGAGATCCCGAACCTCTCCGAGGACATGCTTGCCAACCTCGACGAGGACGGCATCATCCGCATCGGCGCTGAGGTCGGCCCTGGCGACATCCTGGTCGGCAAGGTCACGCCTAAGGGCGAGAGCGCTCTGACCGCCGAGGAGCGCCTGCTGCGCGCCATCTTCGGTGCCAAGGCCCACGACGTCCGCGACACCTCCCTTAAGATGCCTCACGGCGCTTACGGCCGCGTCATCGACGTCGTCCGCTTTAGCCGCGAGAACGGCGACGATCTGGCTCCCGGCGTCAATGAGCAGGTGCGCGTCTACGTCGCCCAGCGCCGTAAGATCCAGCAGGGCGATAAGATCGCCGGCCGCCACGGCAACAAGGGTGTTATCTGCAACGTTCTGCCGGTCGAGGACATGCCCTACATGGCTGACGGTACCCCGATCGACGTTATCCTCAACCCGCTGGGCGTTCCTTCGCGTATGAACGTCGGCCAGCTGCTCGAGTGCCACCTTGGTTGGGCTGCTGCCTGCGGTTGGGATACCGAGCAGGCCGACTCCGACAAGTACGTCCCCGGTCCGTTCTTCACCGCCACGCCCGTCTTCGACGGCGCCAAGGAGGACGAGATCGCCGAGGTCATCCGTCGTGCCAACAAGAACATGCTCAACAAGGCCACCGCTGCCTTTGGCGATCACATGCGTCCCGAGTTCGTCACCCAGCTTGACGAGCGCGGCAAGACCCGTCTGTTCGACGGCCGCACCGGCGAGGAGTTCCGCGAGCCCATTACCGTGGGTACGTCCTACATCCTCAAGCTCGGCCACATGGTCGACGACAAGATCCACGCCCGTTCGACCGGCCCTTACAGCCTGGTTACCCAGCAGCCTCTGGGCGGCAAGGCCCAGTTCGGCGGCCAGCGCTTCGGCGAGATGGAAGTTTGGGCACTGTACGCATACGGTGCGTCCAACGTCCTGCAGGAGATCCTGACCGTCAAGTCCGACGATACCGTGGGCCGCGTCAAGACCTACGAGTCCATCGTCAAGGGCGAGAACGTTCCTGTCCCGGGTATCCCCGAGTCCTTCAAGGTTCTCGTCAAGGAGATCCGTTCCCTCGCACTGGACATCGAGCCCATGCACGATGCCGACGAGGACGCCTCCGCCCCTGTGACCGCCGAGGAGACCTCTGCTCTCGACGACCTGGCTGCGCTCGCCGGCGTTGACGCCGACGTCGAGGCCGAGGATGCCGAGACCGCCGAGGCACCCGAGGCTGTCGCCGCCACGACCACTGATAAGGAGTAGTTGACTGTGGCAGATTTCGAAGCTACTGATTTTGACTCGGTAAAGATCTCCCTTGCCTCCGCCGACCAGATCCGTTCCTGGTCGCACGGTGAGGTCAAGAAGCCGGAGACCATCAATTACCGTACCCTCAAGCCCGAGAAGGACGGCCTGTTCTGCGAGAAGATCTTCGGTCCCGCCAAGGACTGGGAGTGCTCCTGCGGCAAGTACAAGGGCATCCGCTTTAAGGGCATCGTCTGCGAGCGCTGCGGCGTCGAGGTCACCTCGGCCAAGGTGCGTCGCGACCGCATGGGCCACATCGAGCTCGCCGCTCCCGTGTCCCACATCTGGTACTTCAAGAGCCCCACGAGTTTCCCGATGAGCCGTATGCTCGACATCAAGTCCAAGGACCTCGAGAAGGTTCTGTACTTTGCCAGCTACATCATCACCGAGGTTGACTACGAGGCTCGCGAGGCCGACGCCGACGACCTGCGCGAGGAGCTCGCCGCCGATCTGGAAGAGATCGATGCCGAGTGCGCCCGCCAGATCGAGTCCCTCAAGGAGCAGGGCGACCCCGAGAACTTTGACGAGTTCTCCGACGAGGAGCCGCTGACCCCCGAGGAGATCGCCTCTGGCATCGTCGACATCGAGGAAGAGTGCAAGGACGAGAAGCAGCTCCGCACGGACGCCTTCAACGCCTTCATGAAGCTCACCGAGCGCGACCTCATCTCCGATGAGCCGCTGTTCCGCGAGATGACCCGTTACTACTCCATGTACTTCAAGGGTGGTATGGGTGCCGAGGCCGTCCGCGACCTGCTCGCTGCCATCGACCTCCCCTCCGAGGCCGAGAAGCTCAAGGCCATCATCGCCGACGAGGATTCCCAGAAGCAGAAGCGCGAGAAGGCCGTCAAGCGCCTTGAGGTCGTTGACGCCTTCCTGAAGGGCGGCAACAGCCCCGCGAACATGATCCTGGACGTCATCCCGGTCATTCCGCCCGATCTGCGCCCGATGGTCCAGCTCGACGGCGGCCGCTTCGCCGCGTCCGACCTCAATGACCTGTATCGTCGCGTGATCAACCGTAACAACCGACTCAAGCGCCTGCTCGACCTGGACGCCCCTGCGATCATCGTGAACAACGAGAAGCGCATGCTCCAGGAGTCCGTGGACGCCCTGTTCGACAACGGCCGCCGTGGTCGCCCGGTCTCTGGCCGTGGCGGTCGCCCGCTCAAGTCGCTCGCCGAGGCCCTCAAGGGCAAGCAGGGTCGCTTCCGTCAGAACCTGCTGGGTAAGCGTGTCGACTACTCCGGCCGTTCGGTTATCGTTACCGACCCCAAGCTGCTGCTGCACCAGTGCGGTCTGCCCAAGACCATGGCGCTGGAGCTCTTCAAGCCCTTCGTCATGAAGCGCCTGGTCGAGCTTGGCAAGGTCGAGAACATCAAGGGTGCCAAGCGCGCTATCGACCGCGGTGCCACCTTTGTGTGGGACATCCTCGAAGAGGTCATCGACGGCCGCGTCGTGCTGCTCAACCGTGCACCGACCCTGCACCGTCTGTCCATCCAGGCCTTTGAGCCGGTGCTGGTCGAGGGCAAGGCTATCCACCTGCACCCGCTGGTCTGCTCGCCCTTCAACGCCGACTTCGACGGCGACCAGATGTCTGTCCACGTGCCGCTGTCCAGCCAGGCTCAGGCCGAGGCCCGCGTGCTCATGCTCTCTGCGAATAACCTGCGCTCGCCGGCATCCGGCAAGCCGGTCAACATCCCCTCGCAGGACATGATCATCGGTGTGTACTACCTGACCCAGGTCCGCGACGGTCTGCCGGGCGAGAACCACGTGTTCTCGAGCTTCGACGACGCGCTGCACGCCTATGACTGCCGCTCTGAGGTCGACATGCAGGCCAAGATTCAGGTCCGCGTGTCTGCCGAGAACGCCAACGTCATCAACGAGGACGGCACCCGTATCTTCCGCGTCAAGAACGGCAAGAACGAGTTTGTCGACTACGACGTCACCGGCAACAAGACCGCGCGCTTCGAGACCTCCATCGGCCGCATCATCTTCAACCGCCAGTGCCTGCCCGAAGACTACGAGTTCATGAACTACAAGATGGTCAAGGGCGACGTGGCCAAGCTGGTTGCCGACTGCTGCGATCGTTACCCCGAGGCCAAGGTCGGCCCGATCCTCGACGCCATCAAGTACTCCGGCTTCCACTACGCTACCCGCGCCGGCCTCACCATCTCGGTGTGGGACGCTCTCATCCCTGCCGAGAAGCAGGAGCTGCTCGATCGCGCCCAGGCCAACGTCGACCAGATCAACGAGTACTTCGAGGAGGGCTTCATCAACGAGACGGAGCGCCACATCGAAGTCGTTAACGAGTGGACCGCTTGTACCGACAAGGTTGCAGCGCTCATGCTCGACATGTTCGACGAGGAGAACCCGCTGTATATGATGGCCGACTCCGGCGCCCGTGGTTCTAAGACCCAGCTGCGTCAGCTCGGCGGCATGCGTGGCCTGATGGCAGACATGTCCGGCGAGACGATCGACCTTCCCATTAAGGCGAACTTCCGCGAGGGCCTGCTGCCGCTCGAGTACTTCATTTCGACCTACGGCGCCCGTAAGGGCCTGGTCGATACCGCATCCCACACCTCGGACTCTGGTTACCTGACCCGTCGTCTGGTCGACGTGGCCCAGGACGTCATCGTCCGCGAGGAGGACTGCGGTACGCACGAGGGCGTCACCTACAACCTCATCATCCCCGGCACCACCGACCTCAACACCGACCTCGTCGGCCGTTGCTTCATCCAGGACGTCGTTGCTCCCGATGGTACCGTGCTCTTTGAGCAGGACGGCTACATCGAGAAGGTCGCCGACATCCAGAAGATGGTCGATGCCGGCCTCAAGAAGGTCACCCTTCGCGCACTGCTCACCTGCCGCTCCAAGTACGGCGTGTGCCAGAAGTGCTACGGCTGGGATCTTTCCACCCGTCGCCCGGTCGCTATCGGTACCGCGGTCGGCATTATTGCCGCCCAGTCCATCGGCGAGCCCGGTACGCAGCTTACGATGCGTACCATTCACTCCGGCGGCGTCGCTGGCGTCGACGATATTACGCAGGGTCTGCCTACGGTCAGCCGTATGTTCGATATCGTCGGCAACGTCAACGAGAAGATCCTGGGTCGTGAGGCCGAGCTGGCTCCGTACTCCGGTCACCTCTCGATCAAGCCCGAGAAGTCCGAGTACGTGCTGACGCTCACCGACTCCGAGGATCACACCCGCGTCCTCGACGAGCGTCGCGTCCCCGCTTCGGTGCGCTTCATGCCCGAGATCGAGGACGGCTGCGAGGTTCGCGCCGGCGACCAGATCACCAAGGGCTTCGTCAACTTCCGCAACCTGCGCAAGCTGACCGACATCGAGTCGACGATGCACACCTTCGTCGAGAGCGTTAAGGACGTCTACACCAGCCAGGGCGTCGACCTGAACGACAAGCACATCGAGGTGCTCGCACGTCAGATGCTGCGTCGCGTTCAGATTACCAACCCCGGCGATTCCAAGTACCTGCTTGGTCAGTACGTCGACCGCTATGAGTTCGCCGACGAGGTCGAGCGCGTTGCCCGTCTGGGCGGTCAGGCTCCCGTGGCCGAGCCCGTCATCCTGGGTACGCTCAAGGTCGCGTCCAACATCGACTCCTGGCTGTCGAGCGCTTCGTTCATCCGTACCGCCGGCGTCCTTACCGAGGCTGCCATCGAGGGCAAGGTCGACCACCTGCTCGACCTTAAGTCCAACGTCATCGTCGGTAAGAAGATCCCGGCTGGTACCGGCCTCAAGCCCTACGCCAACGCCAAGCTGACGTATCGCACGGCCGACGGCTACGTGGACATCGACGGCCCGGCTTCGCCCAACGCCAAGTCGCTGCCCGAGTGGGCTCCGGTGGAGCTCAAGGACCTGGACGAGCAGCTCCCGCAGCAGCTCGACTGGGCCGGCTACGACGAGTTCGGTGGTGCTGACGGTTCGTTCACCCGCAACGGCCACACCATCTCCGCCGAGAAGGCTCGCCTGTACCTGTTCGACGACCTGGGCGTGTCGCAGCGCTGGACCAACAAGTTCAGCGAGGTCGGCATCGAGACGGTCGGCGACCTGGTCGGCAAGTCCGAGGAGGATCTGCTGCGCATCGATGGCATCGGTGCCAAGGCGATCGAGGAGCTCCGTGACGGCCTGGAGGCCCACGACCTGCTCTACATCCTCGAGAACAACGACGACGTTGCCGACGAGGAAGACCTCTCGCAACTGCTGCAGATGGTCTTTAGCCCCGACGGTCCGGACGACATCCTGCTGGGCACCTCCGCCGCGCCGACGCATCACGCCGACGCCGACGAGGAGCTCCTGGGCGCCCCGATCGACGACAAGAAGGCTCCCGCCAACGGTGCCATTAACGAGGACATGGCTTCCCTCGACGAGCTGCTCAACCAGCTCGTGGACACCGACGACGCCGAAGAGGCCAAGGACAACGACGAGGAGTAGTTTCCTAGTACGTTAACCGCCCTTCCAAAGACCCGTTTCCCAACAGGGAAGCGGGTCTTTTTTATAAACCTGCCAAAAAGGGACAGGTTTAATTTGGTAGTTTTTTCCTGCCTGAATTTGAAACATTTCGTCTGGTCAAAGCGTATCTATGGTGAGGGCCTCAGCAAGAATCATTAACGTCACCGGGAGGTGATTATGGAAGAACAAGCATTTAGACAGGCGGTCGAAGATCACCGGGATGTCGTGTTTCGGATCGCATTGACGTACCTGCGTGATCGCGCCGACGCCGACGATGTTGCTCAAGATGTCTTTCTTAAGTTGCTCAAAAGCGATGGGCATTTTGAGAGCCGGGAGCATCTTCGTCGATGGCTTATCCGGGTCACGATCAATGAGTGCAAATCGCTTTTTCGAAAGCCATGGAGGCGCGTGGAGGATATTGAGAGTCTGACCGACTCGCTTTCGACGGCACCGGAGGAAACCAAGGATGTCCTGCTCGACGTCATGCGCCTTCCGGAACGATTCCGTGTTCCCATCGTGCTCTATTACTATCTGGGCTTTTCGACTTCAGAGATTGCCGAGTTATTGCATGTGCCGGCCGCGACTGTTCGAACGCGTTTAGCACGCGGCCGATCAAAGCTTAAGTTCATCCTGGAGGAGGGCGACCGTGAAATCCAATCAAATCAAGCAGGCCTTCGAGTCCGTCCAAGCCGATAGCGATCTTGCCGATCGCGTTCTTAATGCAGCTGCGGGCGAGCCCCTTCGCAAAAGGGGTCACGCGAAGCCTCTGTACGTTGCCATAATCGGGTGTCTTGTCGGAGTGCTGGCGACCGGAGGGGTCGCCTACGCCGTTATTAATTCCAGCTA
>CABRHR010000025.1 GCA_902470835.1 uncultured Collinsella sp. | reverse complement strand
CTACACTATCCTCTTCGTCGGCAGCGTCAGATGTGTATAAGAGACAGCACATGGCACGGCGTCGACCATGCCGTCCGAATCAAAGAACTCAAATTCCCATACGTAAACCATGTAAGACCTCCTCTAAAAAGCGATGCGAAATGTGATGAGGATGAGTTATCGAAGCCCTGCCTGCCTTAGGATTCTTTTGGCAATTTGATCCTCGATCTCTCGGTGGCGTTTCACGAGCACGAGTTTATCTCCTTTGACGAACTTCTCGTGATTAGTGCCTCCTTTCGAGATGAAGCCGGCTTCTTCGAGGATACGGATCAATTCGCGTCTCTGCATCTTAGTCTCTTTCAATAACTATATATTAGCACTTCCTAAGGGTTTTAGACTTAAATCTTAGCTATTGCTAAGCCTTTGTTTTGCGGTGCCATCCTTGGATAACGGCTTATATTCCTTGCGGTATTAGTTTATTTGCTCGTACGGACACGATTTGGTGCTCTGTGCGCGACCGCGAAAAGGGTTTGCGGTGGCTAAAATGTGGTCATAGAGATGGTTTTATCGAACTCCATGGGGGTGGCGTGCGTGGATAACAACACGTTGCTGTTTCACGATAAGGGTGCCGGCGTTTTCAAGGGAATAAGCATCTATCCCAATCGTATCGAGGCGGTCGTGAAGAACAACTTCTTCGGTACCCATACCAAGATCGTCTACCTCAAGGACATTACGGGTGTCAACGGGGTCAAGGGTAAGCGCGTGCTCCTCCGTAATAGGTTGCTGACCGCCTGTTCCTACAGGCTGAGCAGTCACTCCCAGGCTCAGGAATTTGTGAACGCGCTGAACATGGTGATGTAGCCGATAGCGGCGTTCGGGCCAGATTCGCGCCCACACATGGGTGATGCGGCGTCTAGTTGCTTGGCCTACGAGTTTTCTGGACGCACCGCCTCTTCATCTGCAAAAGCTAGGGGCACAGAACGGTGTTCTGCGCCCCCGATTGAGTCGATGTGTTTAAAAGGCCGGCTTGCCTATTCGCTACTGTCCCCAGCGTTTTCGTGGTCACTGGCAAGCATTGCTGCGCCGGCGACCGTTGTCGCCACGGCGGCAGCGGCGAGCCCGGCGGCAATGCCGGAGCCGTCGCCCGTGTCGGCGAGTTTTCCGCCCGAGCCCTTGCCCTTGTTGCCCTTACCATTCTTATCAGCGCTGCCTGCGTTGGAACCCGTGCCGCTGCCGGTGCCGGCGCCGCCTGCACTGTCCGAGGCCGCTACGGTAAAGCTTGCGGCTCCGTCGCTGGCGAGCGTGTAGTTCTGCGCCGCGTCGCCCAAGAGACCGTTCACGCGCACCCAGTACGTTCCTGCGGCAAATGTTTCGCCCTCGGCCATTGCCGTGCCCGGAGCGCCGTCCGCGTCGTGCACAAACTCGAGCTGGGCTGTGCAGGCATCGGTTTCGAGCTTGCCCTCGAGTGATGCCGCAATCTTGGCGCGCACGTCTTCGTCGGCCTTAAGGCCTTCGAGTCCCTCAAAATGGGGCGTCAGCGCGCGTGGATCGATATCGATGGGCACAAAACCCTGCAGCCCCGTAACGGTCTCGTTGCCCAGGGCGTCGACATCCACGTATTCAATGGCAAACGCATGGCCCGAAGCTGTCGCGTTGAGCGCGTTGCTGCTGTCGGCAAGGCGGAAATGACCCTCGCCAACGGTCTTGCCATCCTGGAATGAGGCATCGCTCAGCGAGTTGCCGTACGTCATGCGCATGCGGGTCGGGAGATAGTACGGGAGATAGTACGAAGCTGTCTGCTTGTGCTCCGTATCGTAATTGCGCTGGTAGATGCTCCGGGCCAGCGCCGCATCAACAAAGTCGGATGCGATGATGCCAATGTGCTTGAGGTAATCTGACTTTGTATCCTCGATGCCGCTGGGATTGATGTACGGGCTCTTATACAGATGCTCGTTGACTACTCGTGCCGAGGTAAAAGGATTGCCTCCGTGCGACAAGCCCGTGCAGCTGGTGTAGTTGATAGACCAGCAACGCTCCAGGACTTTCTCCTTGGCCCCGTTATCGTCCTCGACATCTACCTCGTTGCGCGTGCGCCCGGTCGTTTCCTTCAGCGCATTATTGACCCAGCTGAGCTTGTCGGTTCCCGTGAGTTTGTACTTGTCCTGGGCGTATACCTTGGTGCAATAGGGCTCTTTGTCGCCTGTTTCCCCCGCGGCTTCAAAGCCTCGCGCGTCTTGGACGAGGCACATGGACTTTCCGGAATGCGCCTTGATTTTGTCGTCCCATTCGGTGAGGTCGAGGCCCCACGTGTGGCCGCTTACACTGTTGCCGGCGAGCCTAAATCGGCGCAACAAGACGATCTTTCCGCGCGCCTCTTTCAGTGTGGGGACATGGCTCGACGTATAGAACAGATTGGGGTTGTCGTCCAAAACCTTGGCGAAAGCCGTCGTAACACTTTCGTCGGTAGCCTCGTCGTTGCCTCGTGATACAAGCATGATGAGCGCTTCTGTCGGGTTTTCGTTCAAAAACGTTTTGAAGTAGCCTATGACATCGGAAAGATGCAAAAAGTACGCGTCTTTTTTGAGCAGGTAGTACATCCCATGGTCGATGCCAGGGTTGTCGCCCTTTCCGAGACGGATATCAAAATAGCGAATGCCTTCGAGCAGCTGCGTGGGAATGTAATCCTGCTGGCATTTTACTTGCGAGGATTGGGGCTCAGTGTCGTTGTCCACGCTGCAGGTGCCCGAATCGTGCGTACCCGGGATGCTCAGCTCGTCGAGGAACTTGTTGTCGTCGACGTATTTCATCCAACATGGTCCGTCGACGTAGCTGCTATACGTGATCCAGTCGAGGCTGCTAACCGTGGCATCGTTCTTTTTCATGTCGTAACCGATAAGTTCGAGCTCCCACGGAATGCTCTTACTCTTATGGCAGATCTTATTGTTGTCCTGGTCTTCGCCGTTCGATTCTATTGCCAGGTACTTAATGTCTTTTTTCTCGGTTTCTTTCTCGACCGTGCGGTCTCGGATGATATAGGTTCCGTTTGATTGCCGCTCGAACGCAAAAGCGCGGCTGGGCTTGTTGTCATACTCGCCGCCCCATACGTGGATGACCTTTCCATCTTTGTCCGAGTCGTCGTCGACCGACCAAATGCTGTAGCCCGTCTTTTTATGCTCTTCGAAATTGAGCAAGGTTCGGATGGCGTACCAGTTTGTATCGTCATTCTTGGTCGTTACGTTCTCAAGGATGAGCTTGCTGGACGTGCCGTCGTTAAACAGGTGACAGACGTTGCCGCGAACGTTGCCGTCTTGGTTGACGCTCGCGGTGCGAAAATAGCCCGCGGGGCGAAGGCGAATGACGAAATTGTGGAGGCTGTCCGACGCTGTGGCAGCGTCGTCTGCAAATGCCGCGCGCACGGGAAGGCCCAATCCCGCGGTTTCGGGCAGGCTTACAAAAGGCGACAATGCTGCGAGTCCTAGGCCCAGCGTAAATGCTCGGCGGCTGATGGCATGGTGTTCGGTCATAACTCCTCCATTCTCAGGGTGCGGTTATGCGCTCGTTTTGGATACTATACTGCCCAGATGTTTAAAGGCGTCGGCTTAAATTGTCTGCATGGCGCTATTAATCGGCGGGCGGACGTGCTGAGGCGCTTGTCTATTGGTGCTACTGGCGCGCTTGGGATAGTTTTGGAGCCCGGCATCCTCGCGTTCGCCAGCTACCGGCATAAGAAAGGGAGGGTCGGTTTACCGGCCCTCCCTGGGTACGAAGCGCTGGGGTACCGTCGCTTGTCTGCACTGCGCCCGTGTTTCCCGCTGCGCTCGCCAGTCGCTTAACGCTTGATCTCGATATCGTCGAGCTTGACGTCCATGGCCTCGGTCTTGGCCTCGGCGATGTCATCGGCAAATTCCAGGGACTTCATCATGGTCTCGACGGCGTCCTTGTGCTCCTCGACGTTGTCGATGCGCACATACACGCTGCCACCGTCAACGTCGGTGAAGTACTCGGTCGTCACGCCGCCCGAGTGCGTAAAGTAGGCGCTGCGCCAGGTCTTGCCGTTGTACTTAACGGGATCGCTCTCGGTCCATCCAGAGCTGGCCTTCCACTTTGCCTCGTAGTCGAACAGTTCATCGGCGTTCTTGTCAGGATCGAAGACGGGGATGAAGCGATCGCTGGCGTGCTCGCTCTCGGTGAACTTAAACTGGGCCCTGTCGGCAGTGTCGCCTGCGACGTCGGTGATCTCGACGCCCTCGGGGACCTCGACCTTAAACCAAATGAAGTCGGTCCTCATATCCACGGCTGGCTTTTCCGCTCCACCGCCACCGCCGCTGCCGGTAGCGCCGCTGCTGCCACCGCAACCCACCAAGGCAACCGCGGCAAAGAGACTGATGCAGAGGATGAGAATCGCAAAGGCCTTCTTTTTCATGGTCGTGTCCTCCTCGATCTGTAATCGTCCATGGATTACCTGTCTTTACTGTACGCGTGGACGGCTCCTTCGGGTGGGCCATGTGTCCCATTCTGAGGGCCGGATTTGCACCGTTAAGTGGCAATATGCACGGGTCCAAAAGAGGGGAGGGCCGGTGCTGTCGGCTCTCCCCGGGGTGAGGTGTCCGTTGTTTTAAAGGGGCGCGTGTACGCGGGCGTTGCCCCAACAGGTTCCTTGTTTATAGATATGCCCCAGTTTGTGACGTCCGGAAGTCCCGAAAGGTGGGCCATGTGTCCCATGCTTGCGTTGTCGACGCCTATCGCGTGCCATAGAAATCTGCGATGGTCAGGTGCGCTGACGCTCATGTACTTATGGGCTAGACTTAGCACCATTACGTGATCGATGCGGTTGGTCGGCGATTCCGCCCGACCGATGTATATGACTTGAAGGTGCATGCGTATGAGCCAAGAGATGATGGACAAGACCTGCCGCGGGTTTGCCGAGGCGCTGGCCGCGCGCGAGCCGGTTCCCGGCGGCGGCAGCGCGAGCGCCTTTGTGGGCGCGCTGGGTGCCTCGCTTTGTGGGATGGTTGCTCGTTATGGGGCGACTAATCCCGCGCTTGCCGATCGCGCGGACGACCTGACGCGTGCATTTGCCCAGGCAGACGAGTTGGCGCAGGAACTTGTGGACCTGGTCGCCGAGGACGTTCGTGCCTATGGGCAGGTGTCCGCGGCGTACGGTATTCCGCGCGACGATCCGGCTCGAGCGACCGCGATTCAGGATGCGCTGCATGTGGCGGCCATGCCACCGTATCGGATCATGGATGCCTGCGGCCGCGCGCTGGCGCTGCTCGAGGACATGGCCGATAAGGGCTCGCGCCAGCTGTTGTCCGACGTGGCCTGCGGCGCCGTGTTCTGCCGCGCTGCCATGCAGGGTGCGAGCCTGACGCTCTTTGCCAACACCACATCTATGAAAGACCGGGCGCGCGCCGAGGAACTCGAGGCGGCGTGCGATGAGCTGCTGGATACGTGGCTGCCGCGCGCCGATGCGCTGGCGCGCCGCGCCGCCGACGCCGCAAGGAAGAGGGGATAGCCATGGCCGAGCTATTGAAGGGTGCTCCCGTTGCTCGCGCTTTGACTGAGGAGCTCGCTGCTCGCTGCGCGGCTTTGCGTGAGCGCGGCGTTGTGCCGACGCTGGCCATCGTTCGCGTGGGCGAGCGCGAGGACGACCTGTCCTACGAGCGCGGTGCACTCAAACGCTGCGAAAAGGTGGGCATCGAAGCTCGTCGCGTGTTGCTGCCTGCCGATGTTTCGCAGGATGAGCTGCTGGCGGCTATCGAGGGCATCAATGCCGACCCCGCTGTTCACGGATGCCTGATGTTTCGTCCGTTGCCCGCTGGGCTTGAGGAGGATACAGTTGCCGCGGCACTCGATCCCGCCAAGGACGTCGACTCCATGACGCCGGCCTCGCTGCTCACCACGCTTTCGGGGCGAGGCGAGGGCTTTGCTCCCTGCACGGCAGAAGCCGTGTTGGCGTTGCTGGACCATTACGGCGTTGAACTGGATGGAGCTAAAGTTGCCGTTGTTGGTCGCTCGCTGGTAATTGGCCGTCCCGTTGCCGCCATGCTTACGGCTCGCAATGCCACGGCGACGACGTGCCATACGCATACGCGTGACCTAGCTGCCGAGTGCTGTTCTGCCGACATTGTTGTTGCCGCGGTTGGACGCGCGCGCACGATTGGCGCGGATGCGGTTCGCGAGGGCCAGACGATCATCGATGTTGGCATTAATTGGGACGAGGCTGCCGGAAAACTGGTCGGCGACGTGGATTTTGATGCTGCGGAACCGATCGTTGGCGCCATCACACCCGTGCCGGGCGGCGTGGGGGCTGTGACCACCGCAATTCTCGCCAAACACGTGATTGAGGCGGCGGAGCGCGCATCGAAATAGGCGTTTTGGGCTGTTTGAGGGGTTAGCCATATACCACGTGGTCAAAAAGCGCCAAATATGAGTACTGTTGCCATGATAGTCACATATGTTTTACGTCTTTTGGGTTTCCTAACGATATTCATTCTCGTTAGGAAACCCATATTATTGAACCTATGGGGAATAACGCTGTCTCGCTTTTGGACAAATAGGGATCTTCAGCACTCATTACAAGGAAATTTGCTGCTACTAAATTGGTGACAGTACTCATATTTGGCATTTTTTGACCACAGGGGTTCCGAGGGGGTTCCGAGGTGCCGTGGTTTCGCCCTTTTTGCGCCGAAGCGATACACTGTTATCGTTTGATTTCTTCGCTCAAGGAGGATGCGCATGCCGTGCACAACGATTCTGGTCGGTAAGAACGCAAGCTACGACGGGTCGACGCTTGTCGCCCGCAACGAGGACTCGTCCAACGGGGTGTTTGAGCCCAAGCGTATGCGCGTGGTGCATCCCGACGAGCAGCCGCGCGTCTACACGAGCGTCCTGAGTCACCTGACCGTTGAACTGCCCGATAATCCCATGCGCTATACGAGCGTCCCCGATGTTGTCCCGGGCCACGGCATCTGGGCCGAGGCCGGTTTCAACGAGCTCAATGTGGGCATGTCTGCAACCGAGACGCTCACCACCAATGAGCGCGTTCGCGGCGCCGATCCGCTCGTGGACTACGTGCCCGCCAAGGGCAACGAGGGCGAGGACGGATACGTTCCGGCACAGTCCGGTGGCTTGGGCGAGGAGGACATGGTGACCCTGGTCCTGCCATACGCCAAGTCCGCCCGCGACGGCGTACGCATTCTGGGTGACCTGCTCGAGCGCTACGGCACCTACGAGAACAACGGCATCGCCTTTAGCGACGTGGACGAGATCTGGTGGCTCGAGACCATCGGCGGCCACCACTGGATTGCCAAGCGCGTGCCTGACGACGCCTATGTGACCATGCCCAACCAGTTGGGTATCGACAGCTTTGACCTGGATGACGCCGAGGGCGCCCAGGCCGACCACATGTGCTCCGCCGACTTGCGCGCCTGGATGGCCGAGTGGCATCTGGACCTGACGCTGGGCGTCGAGGGCGACGGCCCGGCTGCGGTCTTCAACCCGCGCGAGGCCTTTGGCTCGCACAGCGACAGCGACCACGTCTACAACACACCGCGCGCGTGGTACATGCAGCGCTGTCTCAACCCCAGCGACGTGTGGGATGGCCCCGACGCCGACTACACGCCCGAGAGCGACGATATCCCCTGGAGCCGCGTGCCCGAGCACAAGGTGACCATCGAGGACATCAAGTACGTACTCTCGAGCCACTACCAGGGCACGGAGTACGATTGCTACGGTAGCAAGGGCACGCCCGCTACGCGTGGCGCATATCGCCCCATCGGCATCAACCGCAACAGCCAGCTCGCCGTGTTGCAGCTGCGTCCCTATGCGCAGCCGGCCTATCGCGCCGTGCAGTGGATGGCGTTTGGTTCCAACTCGTTTAACGCGCTGGTTCCGCTGTACGCCAACGTCGAGACCATGCCCGAGTACTATGCCGACACGCAGGCTCGCGTGACGTCCGAAAACTTCTACTGGGCCAACCGCCTGATCGGCGCGCTGGCTGACGTCCGCTTCCATGAGTGCGGTCGCGCGGTCGAGGATTATCAGGAGAAGGTCGGTGGCATGGGCCACAAGCAGATCCATGACATCGACGCTGCCGTAGCCGCTCTGCCCGAGGCCGAGGTGTCTGCCGAGCTTGCACGCGCCAACGAGGAGTTTGCCGAGCGTGTTCGCGTAGAGACCGATGCTCTACTGGGCAAGGTGCTCTACACCACGAGCTGCGCCATGAAGAACTCTTTTGCGATGAACGACAACGTGAGGTAAGGGTTTCCCGTCGATCGAATAGCGCTAAAACGCTTTGTCGCTTTCGCTCAATCTTGGGTACAAGAACGCCAATGCAGTTGTTTGTGATTGGAGACAACCATGGTTATGAAACTCGATCAGCTTGTTAACGGCGCCATTAACGTGGGCTTTGGCGCTGCCACCGTTGCTGTCGAAGGCGGCAAGAAGGTCCTCGACGACCTTAACACCAAGGGCGAGCAGGTCCGCAAGGACACCGCCACCCCCGATATCGCCCGCAGCGTGTCCGACATGTTCGAGCAGGCCGGCGGTACCATCTCCGATCTGACCGAGCGCTTGGGCATGCAGGGCGAGACCGCGGCCCAGCGCGTGCTCGACGAGCTCATCCTTGCCCGCGTCCGCGTTATGACCGCCCCCGAGCGCACGGCCTTCCTGGCCCATGTGCGCGACATCGTCGATTCGGTCGAGGACAACGTGACCTCGGTGCCCGTCGAGTCCGTTGAGCCCGACGATGCGAAGGATACCGAAGAGGCCGAGTAGCAGCGCAGATGGCAGATTCCACCACCGATTACAACAATCTAGATCCCTTGGGTGACGAGGCGGCGGTTGTCGATGAGGTCGATGCCGTCGTCTCGGGCGCTCGCAAGAAGCCGCGCGCTGTCGATATGGTCCCCGAGGAGCCCGACGCGATGGCGCCGGACGAGGAATACCAGCTCACGCCGGCGGGTCGTCGCGAACGCATCGGGCAGATTGTTCGCCTGGTCAAAAAGTACCGCGTGTGGGATAACCTCACGCCGGTTCGTTTGCGCCGCCTGCTCGAGGAACTCGGCCCCATGTTCGTCAAGATGGGGCAGATTTTGGCCAACCGGTCCGAGATTCTACCGCAGCGCTTTTGCGACGAGCTGCGTCGTCTGCGCTCCGACGTGGAGCCGGTGCCGTACGAGGTCGTACTCAGCTGTCTGGAAGAAGAATACGGCCTGCGCCTGGGGGAGATGTTCGATGCGATCGACCCCAATCCGCTTGGTAGCGCATCGCTCGCGCAGGTGCACCGCGCTCGTCTGGTGACGGGCGAGGACGTGGCCGTCAAGGTGCAGCGCCCCGGTGCGCAGCAGGTTATGGCACAGGACATCGATATCATCCGCTCGGTGGTGCGTATCGTTTCCAAGTTCGTCAACACCGATCAATTCGTTGACCTGCACGGCGTAGTCGAGGAGTTGTGGACCTCGTTTCGCGAGGAGACCAACTTTTTGGCCGAGGCCAAAAACCTCAACGACTTCTACGAGTTCCATAAGAGCGTTCATGGCGTGACGTGCCCTAAATCCTATCTGGACCTGTGCACCGAGCACGTGGTGGTTATGGATTACGTCGACGGCATTTCGATCGCCGATCCTGAACGCTTGGTGGCCGAGGGCTATGACTTGGAAAAGATCGGTGCCGCGATTGTCGAGGACTACTCGACGCAGGTGCTCGATGACGGCTTTTTCCATGCCGACCCGCATGCGGGAAACATCATCCTCAAGGACGGCATCGTTTACTTTATCGACTTGGGCATGGTCGGACGCATGTCGAGTCACGATCGTGGCATCGTTAAGGACATGATTTTCGCCGTGGCCGAGGGTGACGTGCCCAAGCTCAAGGATTCGCTCATGCGCTTCGCCGTGACGCGTGGCGACTCGGCTGAGCTCGATCATTCGGCCTTTTTGTCCGATTTGGACTTTATCGTGGCTGACTTTGCGGGCCTTGACCTGAAGGATCTGGATATCGGCGAGTTTTTGACCTCGCTGTTAAACCTCGCGCGTAAGAATGACGTTGAGCTGCCGAGCGTGGTGACGATGTTCGCGCGCGGCATGGTGACGCTCGAGGGTTTGCTGACCGAGTACATGCCCAACGTCAACATGATCCAGATCATCCAAACCCACATTAAAAACGAGAAAAGCACCTATGCGCGCGTGCGCGACATGGGGCGCGATCTTGCCGCGAGCAGCTATCGCGCGGCGAAGGGCTCACTCGAGGCGGCTGAGTACCTGGGGCTGGCTTCGCGCATGCTTACGCGCGGCCAGCTTAAGGTGAACACGCAGATCATGAGCAGCGATAAGGCACTGCGACAGCTGGGCGGAATTATCGACCGCATGTCGATGGCTATCGTTATCGCCGGCCTGTTTATCGGTTCGTCGGTGGTGTACTACGCACGCATCGAGCCGGTTGTGTTTGGTATCCCGGTCATTGGCTTTATGGGCTACGTGAGCGCGCTGGTGCTGGCGCTTATGCTGGGCCGCAATATCTGGCTCAACAGCCACGGCGGCAAACACTAGAGGCTGCGACCGTCACCGCATTTTCCTATCGCAAACAATAGCTTTTACCTTGGGCTTCGCCTGTGTGCGGGGCCCTTTTGCGTGATACCATTTTGACGGTAATAATCGATGGCCTAGATGGTGGTGCGGAGACGCACGAACGCGCGGTTTTCCTGCGCGTTTGGGAGAATCGGGGTGCAAGTCCCCGGCTGTACCAGTAACCGTAATTCCTCTTGGCTCGGGATGTTCGCGTCGCAGATCGGACGACGCGCCTGAGCCGTTAAGGTTAAGTCGGATCGCCTCCCATCTTGCATGCGGCTGCGGCGTATGCCGCCGGTGTGCATAGGGCTCTGGAGGGAAGGGGGACCCCGATGGGGGAACTCGGGCGTAACATGCGCGATGACGTGGGGCAGCCTCAAGGCAACGCTCCAAGTGCAGACAGTAGGGGACAAATGGATATGTTTGAGGACGAGCGCGAGCGCGCCTCGCTGCATCGCCGTGGCGCAATTGCACGCGGCGTAGCCAAGCGCGGCCTGGTGGCATTCCTGGCCTTCGCGATGGCCTTCAGCACCACGCCGGCTCAGCTGTGGGCCGAGGGCGCCGAGGGCATTGCCGGGGCCGTGGCTCAGGCTACGACGCCGGGCGAGGACGCAGCGCTTGCGGGCGGTACCGCTGAGCAGAGCGGCGCCGAGGTTTCGGATTCCGGGAGCGCGCCTGCAGCTAGTGCCGCCACTACAGAGGCGGCAACTGGCGACGAAGGCTCGGCGACGGGGGAGAGCCCTGCCACGAGCGAGCAGTCTTCGACGGCATCCGCTGGCCAAGCAGGATCTGCCGCCGCGACTGCCGTCCAGACAGAGAACCCGACAGAAACCGGCGATGTCGCCAAGAAGCAAGTCGAGGTCTCGTTCTCGATTATCGGCACCGATGCCGACGGCAAGGCTCAGACCTGGGTGGCACCTACGCAGCTCAAGCTCGATGAGGGCGCGACGGCTGCGGATGCCTTCATTAAGCTGCAGGAGAAGACGGGCTTCAAGGCGAAGTACGATCCGAACACGGCATACGGTTTCTACCTCGAAAGCATCACATCCCCGAGCGATGGCCGCACGCTTGCCTACGATCCGACGACTTATGCCTTCTGGCAGCTGTTTGTCGACGGCGCGTCTTCCTCGGTTGGCGCGAGCAGCGTCAAGCTCACCCAGGGGCAGAAGATTGAGTTTGCCTATACGGCTGGTAACTCGTCCCCTGTCGTTAAGGACCAGCTTGCTGCGAATGTGACCGTCATTGGTCGCGATGCCCAGGGCAAGACTCAGACTTGGGTCGATAACGCGCAGTATGTGGTGACGTCCGGTTCGAGCGCGCTTGACCTTACGAAGGTCGCGCTCGAGGCGAATGATATTGACGCCGTTGCTGCGGGCTCCTTCATTCTGAGCCTTAAGTACAACGGCGTTGAGCTGGGTACGCCGCTCGATTATTCGACCTATTGGCAGCTGTTTATCAACGGCAAGCCGAGCGACTACACGGCAGACAATGTCACCATTCATGCTGGCGATACCGTTACGTGGTTCTACGGTGGCTGGGGCGACCAGTTGCCCTCTGATTCCGTCCATGCTTCCGTTCAGGTACTTGGTAAGGACAAGGACGGCAAGCAGCAGGTTTGGGCTTCGACGGGCCAGACGAGCCTCAAGGCAGGCTCCACTGCCAAGGATCTCCTTGAGCAGACCGGCCTTACTCTCGATGCTGGCGAATCGTCTTGGGGCTGGTTCCTCAACGGCATTTATTCGCCGTTCGATGGTAAGTCCTATGGCTGGGATGCTGCGACCAAAAGCTATTGGCGCTTCTACGTAAATGGCAAGTTCGCCGACGTTGGCGCCGGTGCCTACAAGCTCCAGGAGGGTGACGCCGTCACCTTTATGTATGGTGCTGACGCCGATGCCCTTCCTGGCCAGGTTCTTGGGTCTGTCGATGTTATCGGTCCCGATGTCAACGGCAACAGTACTCGCTGGGGCTCGGCAAGCAATGTTTCTCTGCCCGAAGGCTCTACTGCCCAGAACCTTATTGAGACGGTCCTGAAGGCCAAGGGCGTTACGTACAACGGCTCCCAGAGTGGTGAGTACTGGTTCCTCAATTCCATCAACTCGCCGTTCGATCACAAGCCGTATGCCTGGGATGCTGCGACCAATAAATATTGGCACCTGTATATCAACGGAGAGCCCTCCTTACTCTGCGCCAATCAGATTACGCTCAAGAGCGGCGATAAGGTTACGCTTGCCTATACCACCGACGATTCGGCCATGCCCGATCCCGACAAGATTGTCGTGGACCCGAGCGCGACGACCCCTGATTGGGATGCCGAGTGGGCCGGCTACGGCAACAGTGGCAACGGTTCGACCGTAACGGATGCCAAGACGCCTGCGCAGGCCGCCGGTCTTAAGTGGGCCTTCGATTGGAAGGCCGAGTCTGGTCAGCAGTATGCCAACTGCAGCGAGCCTGTCATCGCTAACGGCTTTGTGTATATCGCGACCGAGAACGAGCTCATTAAGATCGATTCGTCCACGGGCAAAAAGGTTGCCTCTGCGCCGCTTGCCTCCAAGGTGAGCTATACTTCTCGTCCGATCTATACCAATGGCCTTATCATCGTTCCGCTCAACGGCGGTGCGGTCCAGGCGATTACTGCAGACAAGCTGATCTGCAAGTGGCTGACGCCTGGTTTGACGGACTTGACGCAGAGCTCCTGCACCGTCGTTTCGGACGGCGAGTACGTCTATGTAGGCTCGGTCGATATTTCGTATGACGAGAATTACAACGCGACCTACGGCAACGGCTCCTTTGCGCGCATTAAGATTGCCACGGGCGAAGTCTCTTGGCAGAACATTGACGCTTCCGAGGGCTATTACTGGACTGGTGCGGCTTTGACGGATAAGTATGCCATCGTTCCTACGAGCGCGGGCACGCTTAAGTGCATTGATAAGACGACGGGCGATGTCGTTTCGACCATGAAGCTCGGCGCTGTTGCAAATGCCGATTGCATTGCCGATCCGTCCAATGGTTCGACCTTCTATCAGATGACGCACGACGGAAAGCTCCATGTGATTTCGCTTTCGGCGAAGGGTGTACTGAGCGAGCAGAAGACGGTTGATCTGGGCCTTACGAATAATCTGAGCGCCCCTGCGGTGTCTGGTGACAATCTGATTGTCGGCGGACAGACAGCTACTGGCTCTGCTCTGGTTCTCTATAACCTGAAGACGGGTAAGACCACGATGGTCGCTGCTGCCGACGGCAAGGCGCTGCCGGCTGGCCTCAACGGTATTGCTGCTACTCCGCTGGTGAGTGTTCAGGGCGGCAAGGCCTATGTGTACTTCACCGTTAACAGCGCGGATAGCAAGGATTACGTCAACTACTCTGCTGGTGGTGGCGTGTATCGCTATACGCTCGGCGATGCAGAGGCGACGCAGATTTATGATGCGGCTGGCCATTACCAGTACTGTGACTCTCCGGTCATCGCCGATGCATCTGGCAACCTGTACTACATCAATGATTCGGGCACGCTGTTCAAGCTCGGGGCCGTTGAGTCTTGGACGGTTGCCTTTAATTCCAACGGCGGGTCTGCTTGCGACACTAAGTTTGTTGCTACGGCCGACGGCAAGCTGGTCAAGCCGGCCGATCCGACGCGCGATGGCTACACTTTCGGCGGTTGGTTCACCGATGAGGCTTGCACGCAGGCGTATGACTTCAGTACGCCGGTGACGGCCGATCTGACGCTGTATGCCAAGTGGACCAAGAATGCTGTTAACCCTGGCGGCAATGGCGGTTCTGGCTCCAATGGCGGCAATGGTGGCGCTGGCAACGGTTCCGGTGCTGGCGCTGGCACGGGCACGGGTTCCGGCTCCGGCACGAAGGGCCAGCAGACTGGCGGCGCTGTCGCTCCGGGTCATAAGCCGATGACCAAGACGACGGTGTCGACCAAGACCGAGACCAAGGACAACAAGTCCAACAAGAAGGACTCCGATAAGTCCGATAAGAAGGACGAGAAGAAGTCTGGCAAGAAGTCTGACAAGAAGGACAGCAAGTCCGACAAGAAGTCCGATTCCAAGTCCGATACGGGTGCTGCTTCCACGACCACTGCTAAGAAGCCCTCTAGTGCTTCCGAGCAGGAGACTGGCGCCAACCCGCTCGCCATTGTTGGCGTTGCCGCCGGCGTCATCGGTCTCGCCATCGTCGGCGTGTTCGTGTTCACCAAACGTCGGTAGGTGAGGGCTGTGTCCAATAAATCCAAGGACGCTGACCCCAAGCAACCAAATTCCTCGTTCATTCAGTTCGACGATGCAAAGCAACAGGGCGCCGCTTCGGCGGCGTCCGCCCCTCGACGGAAGGCGCTTACTGGCGTCCTGACCGCCGCGTGCGTTGCGCTAATTGTCATATCGCTGGGCTTCGTCCATCCTTCCGAGAGCGGCGCCTGGTCCATTGACTGGATCGTTCAGACCGTGACGGGGGAGAGCGTCGTCGCGAAGGACGCCAAGGGGTCTGACTCGACCGTCGCTTCGGGTAAAGCTGGCTCCAAGGATTCCAAATCTTCGGATGGGTCGAACGACGAGTCTAAGGGTTCGGATAAATCTGACTCTAAGAAGGAGTCCGAGTCTTCGGACAAGGAATCAAACAAGGGCTCGGATAGCAAAAAGTCCGAAGACAAGGATGGCAAGAAGTCTGGAGAGAAGAACAGCAATAAAAAGACCGACGGCAATCAGTCGACTTCTCAGAACTCGACTTCTTCTGGCGGGGCCGGCTCTACGCCTGGCGCCTCCTCCTCATCCAGCGGGGCATCTTCTGCCCCCGATAACGGCAACGCCTCTACTGGCGACCAGGGCAGCTCGCAGCAGCCTAGCTACGTAACGGTGACGGTTTCGGTCACATCGAGCGCCGTGGGCAATCCTGTGTCCTCTGGTGGCACCTTTACCTTTAACGAAGGCGCTACCGTCTACGATGCCCTGTGCGCGCTGGGCCTTTCTGTCAACGCACATGGCTCGTCGTACGGCACGTATGTCTCCGCGATTGGTGGTTTGGCCGAGAAACAGCACGGCGGCACGAGCGGCTGGATGTACTCCGTCAACGGCACAACGCCCATGACGGCCTGCAGCAACTACGTTCTCTCAAACGGTGACAACGTAGTCTGGTATTACGTTACAGGCTAGAGGCCTCGACATAGCGCGCCAGACGGGCGGTTCGGACAAACATCCGGGCTGCCCGTTTTTCATGCGTAGAGGACTGGGTCGCCGGGTCTCTCGGCAAACAAAAAACCGGTTGGAACGGGAATTCCAACCGGTTATACATTCAAGCAAATAGTGAATCGACTACGACCGTGCACCCTCGAGGAAGAAGCGGCGGCTGAAGTAGTTGTACCAGGTGACGAGGAACGTTGCGATGGCCTTCATGGCCTGGTAGCCGATGCTCAAAAACGTGACGCCCACAAACATGTACAGGTCGTTGAGGCCCAGACCGATTACCGACAGGATGGTGAAGATCGTGAACTCGCGCTTGCGGCTCATGCCCTCGCGATGGTCGAACACGTACTTCATGCTGAGCCAGTAGTTAACCACGACGGACGTGGTAAACGAGACCGTCGTGCTCATCAAAAAGTCGAGGTGGAACAGCTCGACGAGCGCAATGAGCATGCCCCAGTCGATGCCAAAGGAGATAAGACCCACGACGGCGAACTTGAGGAACTGCTTGGTATGAGGTTGTGCCAGTGCCTTGCGCACGTAATCACATCCAATGCGTTGGTGAATCGAGCAGAGGATACTTTAGAGCTTTTGCAAGGGAAACGTAAGGTCTTTGGAAAGAACTATACGAACTCGCCAAATATTCAAGAGGTAATCCGCAAACGTTGCAAATCTTCCCGTAAACGAGCAAAGCCCACGAACAACGCAGCGCTCGACGCGCGTCATCCGTGGGCATCGTAAGGCCGTAGGGTTGTGAGTTACTTGGTCTCGTCACCCTCCAGGAAGATCTTTCGGGTCACAAAGTTGTAGACCATGACAAGCGCGGTGGCACAGATCTTGGCGATATTGGCCTCGAGTCCCAGGCCGGCGTTGAGCGCCAGCACGATGCCATCGTTGAGCACCAAACCGATCACGGACAGCACGACAAAGATGATGAACTCGCGGCGGCGGCTCATGCCTTCCTTGTGCGCAAACACGTATTTCATGCTTGCGAGGTAGTTAAAGATGAGTGAGATGATAAAGCCGCTGGTGTTGGCGATTAGGATGTTGAGGCCCAGACCGTAGTGGAGCAGATTCATAATGCCAAAGTCGATAACCGTGGCAATGACACCGACGATGCCAAATTTCATGATCTGCGCAAGGAGCTTTTGCATGGTACCTGCCTTAAGCTGGCGCCGAAGCGCCGCGGGGATGACAAACTTAGCAAGTTTAGCCAATCCCCGCGGGTGGTGCTAGGCGCGCTCCTCGATAGCACCGTTTCTATATGCATCGAGCAACTGGCGCAGGTCCTGGATCTGGCTGCGGATCTTGGCGCCAGTATCGGTGTCGCTCACCATGCGGCGACGGTCTGCTTGGTCAAAACGGTTGGTCTCGCTTTCGATGTCCACGTTGCGCGTGAGTGCCTCGGCAACCGTCGTAAAGGCCCGGTGCGACTTGAGGCGGCAGCCGCGCGAGCTCGAGATGAGCGTATAGCCGGCGATACCTGTCTTGGGATGGTAAGCGCGGCAGAAGCCGCCATCGATGACCAGCAGCTTGCCCTCGGCGCGGATGGGCTGCTCGCCCTTGGTGGTTTTAACGGGCGTGTGGCCGTTGATGATGTGGCCGGTCGGTGAACATGCCATGGGCGCGACGCCAAACTCGCGCATGATGTCATCGCAGACCGAGGGCGACTTGGTAAGCGTAAAGTACGGGTCCATCGGCTCGACCCAGGTGCTCTTATCGGCGATATAGGCGCGCTCAAAGGTGCGCACCAGGCGTCCGCTGGCGGGTGAGTTAAAGCCAATCCACAGGTACCACATCCAGTCGAGAGCGTCGCGGTCGCCCACGCGCCAGGCGCGGCGGGCGATGTGGTCGCAAAAATCGAGATAATCGCGGCCAGCGTGCCAGGTGCCCAGGCAGTTCATGCTGCTAAAGGTGCCGTCTTCGTTGAGCGGCACGCAGCCGTGGAATAGCAGGTTGCCGTTGGCGACCTTGTACATCGAGCCGTGGGAATAGAGGAAATCGATATGGCGATGCAGGTGATCGGCGGTGACAAACTCGGACACGAGCTTGTCGATGATGTGCTGCTCCTGGGGCGTGAGCGTATAGGGGTCCGCCGGGTCGACGGTGGGGAAGTCGTTGGTCGTGAGCGGCCACACGCTGCCGTCGGCGAGCGCGACCGTGCCGGTGTCGTGTTCGATCTTGTCGAGTAACAGGCGGTCGGTCATATCGAACTCGGGGTGGCGCTGGATAATCTGGCCCTCGAGCTTAAAGAGCAGCACGTTGATGGCCTTGATCAGCGGGGTGATGGACTCACCGGCGGTGTAGGCGGCATCGGCAAAGGCGACAAGCTCACGCAGCGAGATGCCGTAATCGTTCTCGAGGATCTCGTAATTGTCGTAGCGCAGGTTGTTGCGCAACACCGTGGCGATGCAGGCGGGCTCACCGGCCGCAGCACCCATCCACAGCAGGTCGTGGTTGCCCCACTGGATGTCGAGCGAATGGTAGGTGAGCAGACGGTCCATAATCTTGGCCGCGCCGCCGCCGCGGTCGAAGATGTCGCCCACCAGGTGCAGGTGGTCGACGGCCAGGCGTTTGATGAGCGAGGCGAGCGACTCGATAAAGTCGTCGGCGCTGGCGGTCTCCAGGATGGACTCCACGATGCGCTCGTGATAGCGCACGCGATAGTTGTTCTCGTCCGGGTGCGTGTGCAACAACTCGTCGATGATGTAGGCGTAATCGCGCGGGATGGCCTTACGCACCTTGGAGCGCGTGTAGCGGCTCGAAAGCGAGCGTGCGACCATGATGAGCTGGTCAAGCATCGTCTTGTACCAGGTTGGCGAGTCCTCGCGCTGGCTGCGGACCAGCTCGATCTTCTCGCGCGGGTAGTAGATGAGCGTGCACAGCTCGCCCTTTTCGTCAAAGGAGAGCGTGTCGCCAAAAATCTCGTCGACATGCTCGCGCACGACGCCCGAGCAGTTGTTGAGGATGTGCATAAAGGCTTCGTACTCGCCATGCACGTCGCTCATAAAATGCTCGGTGCCCTTGGGCAGGTTGAGGATGGCCGAGAGGTTGATAATTTCGGTAAACGCGGATTGTTCGGTGGGGAACTGTCTCGACAGCAGGCGCAGATACTTGAAGTCTTGCGGGTTGCGATCGAATGCGACCATGAAACACCTTCCGATGGAGCTGGTAAAACTGATAAACAGCGTCAAACGTTTATCAGTATGCGCCGCTTTTGTTTCGATTTTGCGCCAGCGGCCGAATTGTCGGCTGAACGGTTTGGTAAATCGATTTAGTTGAGGTAGATATGGCGGTTGAGTGGAGACGACAGAGGGTGTTTTCTCAGATATGTATGCATGGGGTCGGTGGAGATGATGGTGGTAAAGATGTTCGCTATTTTTGGTTCGATTTGGTAAATAGTGGACATATGTACCGTATGTAGGCTCACTGTGCGATAATTTGCGCAGCAATGAGTAAGGAGCCTCATATGAGTGATTTTGTCCTGACCTGTGAATCCGCCGCCGATCGAACCCGTGAGTTCTTTGCGTCGCGCAATATCCCTGTCGTGTGTTTTCATTACGAGATCGACGATGTTGTCCATACGGACGATCTGTATCAGTCGATTACGCCGGACAAGTTTTTGCCCAGATTGCCGCGGGCGCCATGCCCAAGACGTCTCAGGTGAGCGTGGGTGAGTACGAGGAGTTTTGGGAGCCGTTTGTTGCCGAGGGTAAAGACGTGCTGCACCTGACGTTGTCGTCGGGCATTTCGGGCACGTATGGATCGGCCTGCGTTGCGGCGCAGATGCTCGCGGATCGCTATCCCCGGGGCGGCAAGGTGCGCGTCGTCGATTCGCTGGCGGCGTCTTCGGGCTTTGGCCTGTTGCTGGAATATGCCGCCGACGTGCGCGATAGCGGGGCTTCACTCGACGAGACGGCTGCCTGGATCGAGGAGCACAAACTCAACCTGCACCACTGGTTCTTCTCGACCGATCTGTCGAGCTACCTGCGCGGCGGTCGCATTTCGGCCGCGAGCGCGATCATCGGCACGGCGCTTAAGATTTGCCCGCTTATGACGGTCGATTGCGAAGGTAAGCTGTCGCCACGTGAGAAGATTCGCACTAAGAAGCGCGCGATTTCCGAGATGGCTAAGACCATGTTGGCACACGTGCAGGACGGTGCGGATTATTCGGGTAAGTGCATCATGTCGCACTCGGCGTGCCGCGAGGATGCCGAGGCAGTTGCGGCGCTGATTGAGGAACAGGTTCCGCAGCTTAAAGGCAAGATTGAGATCAATGACATCGGTACTCTGATTGGCTCGCATACCGGACCTGGTACGGTGGCGCTCTTCTTTATGGGCGACAAGCGCGTGGATTAATTTGCCCCATCACATCGCTGCATGATTGTTCAAACGAAAACGGCCCGCCTCACGTTTGTGGGGCGGGCCAAGATGTTTTACTAGCGTTTCTTTCCGCGGAAGAAGAAGCCGTGCAGTGACGGCTTGAGGCCGCGGTTGGCGCGATGCTCCTCGACGCGCTCGTGGATCGAAGCGACGCGCTCGATGACTTCGTCGGGAATCGGCACGTCGGGATTCATGTTCTCGACTTGGCTGACCTCGGCGGCGGCGACCTGGTCGATAATGGGCACGTCGTCGCGCGAGATGACAGGTGTGGCGTCTTCCTTCATCTTGCGATAACGCTGCATCATGTCGGTCTGTAGCTGCTGGGCCGAAGGCGGCGTCCAGATGATGGCGTTGGCGCCGGCGGCGATGGTCTCGCGAATGCTCTCGGGCGTCTTGCCGCCCGGCGCGATGAGCGGCAGGTTGGGATAGTGCTCGCGCAGCTCGCGCAGGACCTGCGGCGTGTTCTTGCCGGCTGCGATGTTGAGGATCTTGGCGCCGGCGCGCACCTTTGCGTGAGCATCGTCGTCGCAACGAACGACCGTGGCGATGACGGGGATGTCGGCGATGTTGGTGATGTGCTCGACCATCTCGGCGGTGGCGGGGGAGTTGACCACGCAGCCCGCCGCGCCCTGCATCTCGGAGACGGCTGCCATCTGCACGGAGCGCTTACCGGTGGTGGTGCCACCGCCCACGCCTACAAAGACCGGGCACTCGGCGACGGTCAGCAGCGCTTGCGTAATGGCGGGCTGCGGCGTGAAGGGGTAGACCGCAAAGACGGCATCGGCGTTGGAGTTGCGGATAACCGCGACATCGGTGGTGTAAATGAGCGACTTGATGCGGCGGCCAAAGAGCGTGAAGCCGCTGGCCTCCTCGATCTCGTCGGGCATGCGAAGGGCAGCCTTGCGCAAACGCCCGTCGATGGGCAGCGGCTCCATGGGGAGCAGTCCGTTGGGGGTCACGGCTACCTGGGGCTCGGTGAACTCGTCTGCGAGCTCGACCTCGGAGAAATCGACCGAGGCGACGATGTCCTCGTGAACCTCGGCGGGCACATCGATGGGAGCTTGGTCGTTTGCCGCGGCAGGCGTGTCGAAGGAGCTGGTGCCGACGAAGGCGTCGACGCGCTTATTTAGATCGTTGAGGGTATCCATGGAGGCTCGATTCTATGTGATAACGGCCGGCGCTATGCAGCCGGAATTGCGAATGCTAAATCGTTTGACGAGTTGATTTTTCCCCGCCGCGCCATCCGTTAGACCGAAGGGCCGGCGAACGTGAAGGAGCTGTGGTGGCGGGTATCGAGGTGCTATCTTGAAAGTCCCGTTTAAAAGAGAGGTGACGCGGTATGGAATTTTCGGCAATGTTGGGCTCGATTGGCCTATGCGTGGGCGCAATCGTAGCCGCCGCGGTCATCTACTTTGTGGTCACGGCCATTAAGGGCAAAAGGGCCGAACGCAAGGAGCGCGCGATGCTTAAACAGCATCGCGACCAGCAGGGCAAACGCGCACAGAGATAGCTTGTTGAGTTTTGGATCCGTGCGCTAGCTGCGTTTTCGAATCAGGGCAATGTAGAAGCCCTCAAAGTCGCGGCTAGGCGGAATGGTCAGCGTGCCGGGCATACCGTTGGCGACGGACGAGACGTGGCCGGCGGCGATGGCCTCGGTGAGAGCGTTGCACTCGATACGCGGCTCCTCGCCGGCTTCCTGGGCGCGGCGTGCTTCGCTTTCGCTCGGCGTGCCGTCGAGGGGGATGAGCTCGCAGTCCATATGCTTGTCGAGGGCCTCTTGCAGGGCGTCTTCGTTTTCCTGCGGCATGATCGAACAAGTGGAATAGACGAGCGTGCCGCCCGGCTTGAGGGCTCCCATGGCGCGGTCCAGAAGCGCGCGCTGCGAGCGGGCGCACTTGCTCAGCAACTGCTCGGTCAGGCCGCGCAGGCTTTTCTCGTTGCCGCTGATGACGGTGCCCGTGCCGGTGCAGGGGGCGTCGAGCAGGATGCGGTCGAAGCGGAAGAACTCGTCGAGCTCGCGTGCGTCGATGCGCATGACGGGCACGTTTTTGGCACCCTGGCGATGGAGGTTTGACTCGAGCTTTTCGGCGCGGGGAATGCTCATCTCGCAGGCTGTGAGGTGCGCCTGGCCCTGGGTGAGGGCGGCGATCTGCGTCGTCTTGCCGCCAGGGGCTGCGCACATGTCCAGGATGTCCTCGCCTGCCTGGGCGCCCAACACCAAAGGCGGCATCATGGACGACAGGCTCTGTAGGTAGATCTTGCCGTCGCGGTAGATGTCGAGATCCCACAGATCGGAAACCTGGGCCTCGGGCAGGATAAAGGCGTCCGGATACCAGGTAACGGATTGGTGCGCGATGCCGGCGGCATCGAGCGCCGCAGCGATGTCCTCGGCGGTTGCCTTGAGCGTGTTGGCGCGCAGCGTGACCGGGCGTGTGGCCGCGGCGCCGAAGCCCTCGATCATGAGCTCGGCATCGGTGGGGGCATAGGCGCCGGCGACCGTGTCGACCATAAAGCGCGGCAGGTCAGCGGCGGAGTGTTGGGCGGCAAGCTGGTCGGAAAGTTCGGTAGCAGCAAACTGCCTGAGCTTGAGCTCGGCCTTGACCTGCTTTTTCTGCTTACGACGACGCGGCTTGGACATCCGTCTTTCCTTCCATCAAAATGATTTTTCTGGGCGCCTTGGCGTTTGCCTAGTACTGGCTCTCGTGCTTGCTAAAGAAGTCGAAGCGCGGGGGCAGCGGCTTCACACGGTGCTCGCCGGGCTTCTCGCCCAGGCTCTCCACAAACTCGTCCGTGGAGGCAAAGATGTTATCCCAGCTAAAGAACGCGACCGGGTCGACGTCGAAGTACTCGCAGATGAGCTCGCAGCCGGCCGGCACAATAC
>CABRHR010000024.1 GCA_902470835.1 uncultured Collinsella sp. | reverse complement strand
GCCGAGCAAGTCGCCGGTGCCGAAGAAGGAGAAGCCGGGTCTGCCGGAGATGGGCGATACCAGCTTGTCGCCGATGGCCCTGGGTGGCATCGCGGGCGGCGCGGTGGTGCTGATCGCCGCAGGCGTGATCCTGCGGCGCCGGAACCGGTAGCTGCGGCGGCCGAGAGGGGCTTTAATTGAGGGCGGGTGGTCGCAGGGCGCGGCTGCCCGCCCTTTTTGGTGGAAGGCTACGTTAACCCGCCGTTTGCGCGTCCAGCTCCGGATGGAACTCGTAGTCCGGCTCCATCATCTTCTTCCAGGACTTCCTGTAGCGCCCGTCCTCGAGCTGCTCGCGCATGGGCGACGCCCTGTCCCCGACGGCTAGTCGTTTAAGAACGTCCAAACGACTACCTTGTACCAATCGCTCTGTTAATTCTCCTCCGTACGCTGCATCGCTGCCATCACTGCACTATCCTGTTATTCTGTTTTCCTTATCCGAACAGATTCGATACAGGGGAGGCATCAGATGCAACCTCGACAACAGCGTGACGCGCGGCCCCAACCGGTGTGCAGCCGTCGCATCTTCCTAGGTAGTGCTCTTGCCGCGAGCGCTACCGTCGTCGCCGGCGCGCTCGCCGGCTGCCAGCGTCCGTCCACGCTTAAGGTGGTCCAGCCCACGACGGGCGGCGGTCGCGACGATCTGTCCGATTCCGTGATTGGCAAGGACAAGATCCGCATTGGCATGGAGGCGGCCTACGCCCCGTACAACTGGCAGGTCTCCGAGGCCAGCGAGTTCACGATCCCCATCGATAACGTGCAGGGCGCCTATGCCGATGGCTACGACGTGCAGATCGCCAAGATCGTCTGCAAGGCCCTCGGCGGCGAGCCCGTTGCCGTCAAGCAGAGCTTCTCGGGCCTCATCGATTCGCTCAACAACGGCCAGATCGACCTCATCATCGCCGGCATGAGCGCCACGCCCGAGCGCGAGGATTCCGTCGGCTTTTCCGATCCGTACTTCATCGGCTACTTTGGCCTGTTCGTAAAAGAGGGCTCGCCCTACCAAAACGCGACCAAGCTCAGCGACTTTAGCGGCGCCACGGTGCTCGGCCAAAAGGACACCATGCTCGATACCGTCATCGACGAGATCCCGGGCGTCGTCCACAAGAATCCGGTCGATTCGGTCCCCACGGTGTTCTCGAACCTGCTGCAGGGCACGTGCGACGCCGTGACCTACAACACCGAGAACGAGAAGGGCTATATGGCCCAAAATCCGGGCATCGTGCCGATTCAATTTGCCGAGGGCGAGGGCTTTAAGCAGGAGGTCACGGCAAACGTCGGCTGCCGCAAGGGCTCGGACAAGCTGCTCAAACTCATCGATAAGACGCTCAAGGGCGTCAGCCAGGAGGAGCGCGACCAAATGTGGGACGCGTGCCTCGACCGTCAGCCGGCATAGGGAGGCAGCATGAAAACTATCAATCGCCTGGCCTCCTTTATCGAGGCCGATCATCGTTACGTATACCTGGGCACGAGCGTCATCGCGGCGCTTGGCCTGGCGTTTAGCCAGCGCAACCCCACCCCGCTGAGCTTTTTGGCACCCACCGGCATCTTCCAGGATTGCCTCTGGGCGATCCTTTGGGCCTGGCTCGTCGTGTCGGCGGCGGCGCTCGTCACCAAGCTCATGCACTGGAACGACTATCGCGAAAAATCGCCATTCGCATCCGAGCGTTTCCGTCGCGGCGCGCGCCTGAGCAGCTATGTCGTCGTCGCCATTGCAGCGATCTTCTTTATCGACCGCTGCGTCATGTCGTTTATCGACCTGGTACAGGTGAGCATTGTCTCGGACTCCAATCCCAGCGACTTTTTGCCGAGCCTGGTCTACATGACCTATAAGAGCGGCGACTTCTTTATTCGCGGCATCGAGA
Source organism: uncultured Collinsella sp. (assembly GCA_902470835.1). Lineage (GTDB taxonomy): Bacteria > Actinomycetota > Coriobacteriia > Coriobacteriales > Coriobacteriaceae > Collinsella. The sequence continues at coordinate 21,339 of CABRHR010000024.1, read as the reverse complement.
TCACCATCGCGCTTGCTACTTTCGGCACCGTCATCGCCTTTTTCCTGGCGCTGCTTTTCGTGTTCCTGCGCATCCAGACGTTCGACCGTGTGGACAACGATCTCACGCGTTTCTTTAAGAGCATCGGCCGCGGCTTTGCGACCGTTTACTCCACCATCGTGCGCGGCACGCCCATGATGGTGCAGGGCCTGCTCATCTACTACGCGGGCTTTACCGTTCTGCGCGGCATGGGCTTCGAGACGGCGCAGGCCAACCAGATTTGGAGCACCTTTACCGCGGGCCTCGTCACCATTTCGCTCAACTCCACCGCCTATATGATGGAGGTCTTGCGCGGCGGCATCGAGTCCATCGACCCCGGCCAGGCCGAGGCGGCGCGCTCGCTGGGTCTGTCGCAATGGCAGGCCATGCGCAAGGTCGTGTTCCCGCAGGGTATTAAAAACGCGATCCCCGCGCTCACCAACGAGCTCATCATCAACATCAAGGACTCGTCAGTGCTTTCGGTCATCGGCGTGTTCGACCTCATGTACGCCACCACCACCGTCGCCGGCGTGTACTACCGCCAGATGGAGGTCTACTGCGTGGCGCTCGTGGTCTACCTGATCCTGACGCTCGTGGCGAGCCGCCTGCTCGAGGCCTTTGGCAAAAAGCTCGGCGCCGAGGCTCCGGCCACGCTGCCCAGCTCCAACTAGGCGCAAGACGAGGAGATTCATCATGGCAGATATCGCCACTACCGGCGTTGCGGCCGCGCAAACCAAAGAGCCGCTCATCCGCGTTGAGGGCCTGCACAAGAGCTTTGGCTCGCTCGAGGTGCTCAAGGGCATCGACCTGGCCGTTAACCCCGGCGAGGTCGTCACCATCATCGGCGCCTCGGGCTCGGGTAAGTCGACACTGCTGCGTTGCCTCAACCTGCTCGAGACTCCGGACACGGGCCACATCTGGTTCCACGGCCAGGACCTCACGGCCGAGCGCTGCAACATCAACAAGCTGCGCGAGGACATCGGCATGGTGTTCCAGGGCTTTAACCTGTTCAACAACATGGATGTGCTCGACAACTGCACGCTCGCGCCCGTCACGCTCAAAAAGATGAGCAAGGCCGAGGCTGAAAAAATTGCGATGGAGCATCTGACGAGTGTGGGACTCGAAAAATTCGCGCACGCCGCCGTGGGTCGCCTGTCCGGTGGTCAAAAGCAGCGCGTGGCCATCGCTCGTGCTCTATGCATGAACCCGCAGATCATGCTGTTCGACGAGCCGACCTCCGCACTCGACCCCGAGATCGTGGGCGAGGTGCTCGAGGTCATGCGCAAGCTCGCTGCCGACGGCATGACCATGGTCGTCGTCACGCACGAGATGGCCTTTGCCCGCACGGTGTCCGACCGCGTGGTCTTCATGGACAAGGGCGTGGTGCTCGAGGATGCCGCGCCGGTCGAGCTCTTCGGCAACCCTAAGCACCAGCGCACCCGCGAGTTCCTCTCGCGTTACCTCAACGACAAATAATGCAAGCGAACGTGGCAAAGGGACCGTCTCTTTGCCACGCTGTTTTTGGAGGAAGGCATGGCCGAGGTTTGGCGCTTCTTTGCGCACGAGGATGATTTTGCCGATATCGACGAGGTCGGCGCGTGCGAGCGCCTGGGCCGCGTGCTGTCGTTTCCGACGATTTCGAGCATGGATGCCCAGACGGTGGACTGGCAGGCGTTTGCCGACCTGCGTGCCTATATGCAGCAGGCCTGGCCGCGCGTGTTTGCGGCGGGCGAGGTCGAGCTCATCGACCATTCGCTGCTCGTGACGCTTGCCGGCACCGACCCCGCCCTCAAGCCGGTCATGCTCATGGGCCACATGGACGTGGTTCCCGTGGTGCCGGGCACCGAGACAGACTGGACGCACGATCCCTTTAGCGGGCATGTGGACGACACCTATATTTGGGGTCGCGGCGCCATCGATATGAAAGACCAAGTTGCGGGCATCCTGGAGGCCGTTGAGTATGCGCTGGCGCACGGCTGGCAACACGAACGAACCCTGCTGCTGGCCTTTGGCCAGGATGAGGAGACCACGCAGTACGGCGCGGGTGCCATTGGTCGCGCGCTCCAGGAGCGTGGCATTGAGCTTGAGTACCTGATCGACGAGGGCGACTATCGTATCGTTGCGGCTGCCGAGTACGGCGCAGGTGAGGGCTGGCTTATGCATGCCGATCTTGCCGAGAAGGGCTATGCCGATATCGTGCTCAAGACGAGAAGCGAGGGCGGGCATTCTTCCAACCCTTACGGCGGCACGTCGCTCGAAGTACTCAGCCGCGCTATTGCCGCGATTTGCGATATCGAGTGGCCGGCGCGTGTGACCGATCTGCTTGCCGCGCAGCTTGTCGAGCTGGGGCTTTATACCGCAGACGAGATTGCTGCCGGCAAGGATGCCATCGTGCGCGACTGCCTCGCCAGCAAAAAACTTTACCCGCTTGTGACCACCACCTGCGCGCCCACGCAAATCGAAGGTGGCAGTACCGGTGCCAACGTAATGCCGCAGGATATGTGGGCCAATATCAACTTCCGCATGCTCGAGGGTACGAGCGTGGCCGATGTCGTGGCCTGCTGCCGCGAGGCCGTTGCCACCGCTGGGCTCGCTGGCCGAGTCGAGGTCGAGCTTGGCCCCGGCAGCTCCGAGCCCTCGCCGTCCCCGCGCGTGGGCGGTCCGGGGCTCGAGGCCGTCCGCGCCATCGCCGCCCGCTATTTCCGTGATCCCAGGGGTGCGGAGGAAAACGGATCGTCTGCGGTGGGCCAAGAGCCGATTGGCATCGTGCCCTCGACCGTGATTGGCGCAACCGATGCCGCCAACTACCAGCGCATTTGCCACGAGTGCATCCGCTTCTCCGCCTTTGTGGTCGACGATGACGAATGCGACCGCGGCGTCCACGGCACCAACGAGCGCATCACTCGTCGCGCCTACCTCCAAGGCATCCGCTTTCTCATAGCCCTGCTCCACACGCTCTAGAATGTGACAAAGGAACTGACCCTTTGTCACATTCCGTGCGGGTTATATGCAGGTATGCCTGCGCACGCTATCATGTATGGGTTAGACCGCAACTATGTACCCCATACGCGAAGGGATGCGCATGTATCTGAAGATCGACATGTTCTAGCTGGGCTTACCCCCACAGTGGCGCCGTGCGCCCCATCAACTCTGCCGATTTTCACCTTCACGCACATAAAGGAGTCCCGCCATGCGCGACAAGCTCGAAAAGATCATTAAGGCCTACGAGGAGCTCGAGAAGAAGCTTTCCGACCCGGCCGTCGCCTCCGACATCAAGGAGTTCACGCGTCTCAACAAGGAGTACGCACACCAGTCCGACCTCATCGCCACCTCGCGTGAGTACATCGGCGCGCTCGATGACATCGAGGCCGCCAAGGAGATGCTCCGCGACACCAGCGATGCGGACGAGAAGGAGATGCTCCAGATGGACATCTCCGAGAACGAGGAAAAGCTCCCGCAGCTCGAGGAAGACATCAAGTACATGCTCATCCCGAGCGATCCCAACGACGACAAGAACACCATCGTCGAGATCCGCTCCGCCGCCGGTGGCGACGAGGCCGCCATCTTTGCCGGCGATCTGTACAAGATGTATCAACGCTTCTGCGAGTCGCGCGGTTGGAAGACCACTGTGCTCGATTCCAGCCCCAGCGAGGCTGGCGGCTTTAAGTCCATCGAGTTCAAGGTCGAGGGCGACCGCGTCTACTCCGTCATGAAGTACGAGTCCGGCGTGCACCGCGTCCAGCGTGTCCCCAAGACCGAGTCCCAGGGCCGTATCCAGACCTCCACGGCTACCGTTGCCGTGCTTCCCGAGGCCGAGGAGATCGACGTCCAGATTAACCAGTCCGATCTGCGCATCGATACCTACTGCGCTTCCGGCCCTGGCGGTCAGTGCGTTAACACCACCTACTCTGCCGTGCGCATCACCCACCTGCCCACCAACACCGTGGTGCAGTCGCAGGAGCAGCGCTCCCAGATTCAGAACCGCGAGGTCTGCATGCAGATGCTGCGCGCCCGTCTGTACGAGATGGAGCTCGAGAAGCAGCAGGCCGAGCTCGGTGCCGAGCGTCAGAGCCAGATCGGCCACGGCAATCGTTCCGAGAAGATCCGTACCTACAACCAGCCCCAGGACCGTGTGACCGATCACCGCATCGGCTTCAACTCCACCTACAACGGCGTGCTTCTGGGCGACCAGCTCGGCATCGTCATCGAGGCGCTCGCCGCCGCCGAGCGAGCCGAGAAGCTGGCACAGGCTGTTTAGTGGGTTACGGCGTTTTACCAAACGCCGTAACTGCTCGACGCTGCGCCCTTAGGTTCCGCCGTTCTAACGAACGGCGGACCAGTTGACGCTGCGCGCCGCCCAGAGCGACAATTTGTCATTCAAAAGGCAAGGCATGACCAGAAGGTCTATGCCCTGCCTTTTTCATGCCAACTTGTTCGCTCTGGACGTCGCTCGCTGACATTGCCAAAACATCGGCGTTTTCTTGGTTGTCAAATGATCCGTAGGGAGTCATTGGTGACATTGCCTTGATATTTTATTCAGTCGGCTGTGATGTCATTTGAGCTGCTTACCTGCTTAAGGCAATTGACGGCATAAGTCCGCTATCGAAAATATTGCTCAAAATATCGTTCAAGAAGTCGCGGGGCGATTTTTGATGCGTCGCGCGTCAAGCGATGTGGCAAGTTCTTGGTTAGATATTGGTCAGTTTTGGGTCAACCTTGCCAAAAGCTTGACGGATGCAGATTTAGACGTCGACGAATGGGCACTTCAGATGGGTTCCAAGCAAAATTCTGGGCTGATTCTCGATAATCGCCCTCAATCGTCCCTTGTCATGCGGTGCCCTCGCGTACAATCTGCTCCGATGTTCGCGCGCCGCCCGGCGCCAAGGAGGGGAGGACCCATGGCAAACGAGATCTGGACCATCAAACGTTGCCTCGAGTGGACCAAGGAGTACCTGGCCGAGCGCGGCGAGGAGCATCCCCGTCTTTCTGCCGAATGGCTGCTGTGCGCCGCCACGGGTCTGGCGCGCATTGATCTATATATGCGCATGGACGAGGCACTTAACGCCACGCAGCTCGAGACCATGCATGCGGCGGTCGTCCGTCGCGCCAAGGGCGAGCCGCTTCAGTACATCACGGGTAGCACGCAGTTCCGCATGATCGATGTCGCGTGCGCCCCCGGCGTGCTCATTCCGCGCCCCGAGACCGAGATGCTCGTCGAGGAAGTGCTGAATTATCTGGATGCCGAGGTGCTGAGCCCCGAGGCCGCCGCTCGTCAGCGCGTGGAGTTGCCTTGGAATGATGAGGTCGAGCAGGCCCGCAAGGCCGAGGCGGCATTGGCCGACGAACGCGCAACCGCCGAGCGCCGTGCCGCCAATCTGACGGCTGCCGAAGAAGCGGCGCTGGGGAGCGACGTGCTGGGCAGCCGCGCCTATGCTGAGGAGTTGGCTGACCGCGAGGCAGAGGAAGCCGCCGCGCAGGAAACGGAAGCAGAGGCCGCAGAGGCCTCCGAGCCCGAACTCGACGAATACGGCATCGCCATCGAGGACGCCGGCCAGGAGGCGACCCTAGCGCAGGATGCCGCGGTCGATGCCGCCCCGAACGAGCCCCGCACCGCCCGCGTTCTCGAGGTCGGCTGTGGCACGGGCTGCATCTCGCTTTCCCTTGCCTGGGAGCGCCGCGGCCACGTCACCTGCACCGCCACCGATATCGAGCCGCGTGCCATCGAGCTTGCCGCCAAAAACCGCGACGCGCTTGGCCTCGCATCCGACGAGGTCGCCTTTAGCCTCACCAATCTGGTGAGCTCCATCCCCCGCGAGGAGTGGGGTACCTTCGACGTGCTCGTCTCCAACCCGCCTTACATCCCGACCGATGTCATGCGCTCGCTGCCGCACGAGGTCAAGGACTTTGAGCCCGACCTGGCACTCGAGGGCGGTGCCGACGGCCTTGATATCTTCCGTCGCCTGCTCAATGCGGCGCCCTATATGCTGCGTGCCGGCGGTCTATTTGCCTGCGAGCTCTACGAGGGCGCCCTCGACGCCGCTGCCGAGCTCTGCCGCCAGGCGGGCCTATCGGATGTGCGCATTGTCCACGACCTCACCGATCGCCCCCGTATCGTCCGAGCCGTCGTCACCGAGCCCAAGCAACGTATTTAAGCTGAACAAATAGGCACCTGCGCTAATTTTGTCCTTGCAATATACCGTAAAACTTCTACTATAGAAGGAGAAAGGTATGTCAAATCAGCTGCATCGGTACCGTATCGTGCTTGATTACATTGAACCTTGGCTTGATGAGCAGGATGAAGCTACGCTGAAGCAGATTTATGCAGACCTTTTGGTGCTCGAGAAGGAAGGTCCCAGCCTTGGTCGTCCGCTGGTTGACCGCGTAAAGGGCTCGAAGCTTCATCATTTAAAGGAGCTGAGAGTGACGTCGTGTGGTGGGCAGGTGATTCGCATCCTCTTCGCCTTTGACCCCAAGCGCCAGGCGGTATTGCTATTGGCGGGTGATAAGTCGCGAGCGGGATCGTCAAGGGCAAAATGGAACGGTTGGTATGCGATCAACATTCCAAGGGCCGAGCAAATATACCGTCGCCACGTAAGGAGGCTCGATCGAGATGGAACTGCATGAGTATATGGAATCTCGCGGGATAACACGCGACTCCATTACCGCCGAGCAGGAGAGGACTCGCGATCGTATCGAAGCCTATAAGCTTGCTCAGATTCGCAGGTTAAAAGATCTAACACAGGCGTCGGTCGCCCAGTCGATGGGCGTTTCTCAAAAACGTGTATCCGAGCTCGAGCGTGGGGAGTTGGGTTCGATGAGGCTCGACACGCTGAGCAGGTACGCAGAGAGCCTCGGCGGAAAACTGGTTGCAAGCATCGAGTTTCCCGATCGTACCGTTACGCTTGCGCGCTAAAAATCTTCAATTAACCCCCTCACTTTCACCGACTACTAGAGCCGCTCACCAAACCAACATGCGCTCTGGGCAAATAGGTTGAACGTTTCGTGCGAGAATGCCCCACAGTAAACAAACTTGCACCAGAGCGTAAGGGGCTGGCATACACATGCAGACGGTCTACCGGGTATACGAGGGAGCGCGCGAGCCGCATCGGCTCGCCGTCGAGCGTACGGCCGAGGTGCTCGGCTGTGGCGGCCTGGCGTTGATCCCGACCGAGACGGTCTACGGTGTCGCCGTGGCAGTCAACGCCTTCTCGGACGCCGTGCCCCAAGATACAGGCGAATTCCCATCGTGGCCGCGCGATCCGCAGGCTGCCGTTAACGGCGCCGCGGTCCCTGCGCTCGGTACCGGCTACCGCCGTATCTTCACTCTCAAGCAACGCGAACTCACGCAAACCGTCGCTTGGCTGGTCGATGGCGTCGAAGCACTCGACCGCTATGGCGTGGATATCCCGGAAGAGGCCCGCGTGCTTGCCCGACGATGCTGGCCGGGCGCCCTGACTATCGTGGTCAAGGCGGCCCCCTGCGTGCCGACCTTTATGCGCGCCGCCGACGACACGGTGGCACTTCGCGCTTCGGCCTCGCCCGTGGTGCAAGCGCTCATCCGCGCCTGCGGCAGCCCTCTTGCCTGCACCAGCGCCAACACACACGGCGCGCCCTCGCCGGCAAGCTTTGCCGCCGTCGAGGGCCGCATCCTGGAGGGGGTCGATGTTGCCGTCGACGCCGGCGAGACCCCGTGTCGCGACGCCTCGACCATCGTGTCGTTCCAGCACGGCGGACTCCAGATCCTGCGCCAAGGCGCACTTCCCGCATCAGAGATCGAACGGGTCCTGTCCGACCCGATGCAATAGAAAGGTGTAAGCGATGTCGTTGAATCTGGGCAGCCTGGGCATGGAAGATGCCTCGTTTAACTTTGGCGGTTCCTACATCATGGCGCTCGACTGCGGCACCACCTCGGTACTTGCGACCATCGTCGACGAGTACGGCTGCATCGTCGCGCAGGCACGTCGTAGCGTCAAAACCAGCTTCCCACGTCCCGGTTGGATAGAGCAAGACCCCATGGAGGTGCTTGCCAGCCAGATCGGCGTGATGATGGAGGTCCAGTTTAAGAGCGGCATCCATTCTGACCGCATCGCCGCCATCGGTATCTCCAACCAGCGCGAGACCACGGTGGTGTGGGACCGCATAAGCGGCCAACCCATCTATAACGCCATCGTGTGGCAATGCCGTCGCACCGCACCTCTGATCGACGAGCTGGTCGAGCGGGGCGCAGAAGAGCTGGTGCGCTCCCGCACGGGACTCACACTCGATCCGTATTTCTCGGCTTCCAAGGTGCAGTGGATCCTCGACAACGTCGACGGTGCGCGTGAGAGCGCGGCGGCGGGCGACCTCATGTTCGGCACCATCGACACCTGGCTCATCTACAACCTCACCGGCAGTCAGGTCTTTGCCACCGACTACACCAATGCCAGCCGCACGGCGCTCTTTAATATCCATACGCTCGATTGGGACGACGACCTGCTGGCGCTCTTTGACGTTCCACGTTCCATGATGCCCGAGGTTCGTTGGAGCTCGGGCGACTACGGTCGCGTCGCGAGCGACATCATGACCAACATGCCGCCCATCATGGGCGTGGCGGGCGATCAGCAGGCGTCGCTGTTCGGCCACTGCTGCTTCCATCCCGGCCAGACCAAAAACACCTATGGCACGGGTTGCTTTATGCTCATGAACACCGGCGACGAGATCGTCGAATCCAAGAACGGTCTGGTCTCCACGATCGGTATCGCCGCGGACGGCAAGATCAGCTATGCGCTCGAGGGTTCTATCTTTGCCGCCGGCTCAACCATGAACTGGCTGCGCAACAACATGGGCATCATCTCGAGTGTGAGCGAGTCCGCGCAACTCGCCACTTCGATCAGCGATAACGAGGGCTGCTACTTCGTCCCCGCCTTCGCGGGCCTGGGCGCTCCCTGGTGGGACCCGCATGCTCGCGGTATCGTCTGCGGCCTGACCGGCGCCTCGAGTCGCGCGACCATTGTGCGTGCGGCTTGCGAGTCCATGGCCTACCAGAGTTATGACGTGCTGCGCGCCATGGAGCAGGACGTGGGACTTTCGATTGAGCGCCTGTCCGTCGATGGCGGTGCCTCGCGCAACGAGTTCATCATGCAATTCCAGGCCGATCTGCTGGATATCCCCGTGCTGCAGTGCGAGACGGTGGAGACCACGGCGATCGGCGCCGCGTACTTGGCGGGCCTTGCTGTCGGCTATTGGGAGGATTTGGAGGAGCTGGAGCAAAACGCTCAGATCGTCAAAGTCTTCCATCCTCACATGTCCGCCGAGCGCCGTGAGAGCAACCTCGCTGGTTGGCGTGATGCCGTCAAGCGTTCGCTCAACACCGCTCGGTAGGGTTGCGACGAGCTGCTCGATACAACAAACCGTTAAACTTATGCACGGCGCGAGGCAACAACGTCGCCATGCGCCTTGTCAGCAAGGCCATCTTCCGGCCGCAATGAAAGGGGCATCAACCCATGACCGTCACCTACGATACGTCCCGTGTGACCCTTGTCGATCACCCACTCGTCCAGCACAAGCTGTCGATCTTGCGCGACAAGAGCACTGGCACCAACCAGTTCCGCCAGCTCGTGCGCGAGCTTGCGCTCTTTGACGGCTACGAGGCCATGCGCGACCTGCCCATGGAAGACGTCGAGGTCGAGACCCCCATCACCACTGCCACGTTTAAGCAGCTTGCCGGCAAGAAGCTCGCTATTGTTCCTATCCTGCGTGCGGGCCTTGGCATGGTCGATGGCATCCTCGACTTGGTACCCTCCGCTCGCGTGGGCCACATCGGTATGGAGCGCGACGAGGTTACTCACGAGCCGCATGAGTATTACTGCAAGATGCCCAAGGATGTCGACCAGCGCATCTGCCTGGTTGTCGACCCCATGCTCGCCACGGGCGGTTCGGCCGAGATGGCCATCAGCTACCTGCGCGAGCGCGGTGTCAAGGATATCCGCATGCTGTGCATCGTCGCCGCGCCCGAGGGTCTCAAGTCACTGACCGAAAAGGACCCCGACGTACATATTTATACGTGCGCCATCGATGACCATCTCAACGAGGCCGCCTACATCGTTCCCGGCCTGGGCGACGCCGGCGACCGCATCTACGGTACGCTCTAGTCGTTAGGCCTTGTCGGCTACGGTCACAAATACGAAGAAATGGTGCGCGCGGGCGAGCAAAAGTCGTCCACGCGCACTTCTGTTAACGGACGTTTTGCGCTGAGGGGTTCGAAAAAACGTATTACCGTACCTGCGGCATAAAGAAGGTCTTAAGAAAACGTACAGGTGCGTATTAACCGTTTGTTTTACGGTTGTACTTTAGCGATTGGCTCGTACAATAGTCACCAATGTTTGGCTGGGACTGTGCTGTGAGGCGTTAAAAAGGAAAGTGAGGACGCCAGTGTTTCAGATAGCCGATCTGCTCGCTATCGTTGCAGGTGCCATCGCGGGCGCAATTGCCTTCCTTCCCTTTGTTTTTACGCTCAAGCCGGTTCTTGACGATAAACAGAATGCGGACATGCTCAAGGGCATGGTGAGTCTGGCGGTCTCGGCAGTCGCCCTGCTCGTCTTTACCTTGGTTGTGTTTGCGTTGTTCGGAGAGGCATTTCGCATGTTCCTCCTGGGCGAGGCGATTGGCTTCGTGGTCTTTATGGCCGCCTGCACGGTTCGCGTCGCCAAGGCGCTGCGAGATCCTCATGAGGTCGAAAGGTAAGTCGTGGAAATTTTTGAAAAGCTGCCTGATGAGATTAATCATCTGGTCAGCGAGTTCAGCTCCACCCCTGTCGTGGGCGATCTGAGCTGCGGCATCACGCAGTACTCGTTTTGGCTGATCGTCTCCACGATCGTGCTCCTGATCGTCCTGGCCGTGTTTAAGAAGAAGCAGACCCTGGTTCCCAAGGGCTTCTTCGTCAACGGTTTCGAGTACATCATCGAGTACGTCGAGAACGATATCGGCAAGGGCGTCGTGGGTGAGAACTGGAAGAAGCACTTCCCGTTCCTGTGCTCGCTTTTCCTGTTCATCCTGATCAATAACATGATCGGCCTGATCCCGGGAATGAAGCCCGGCACCGGCGCAATCGGCTCCACCGCTGCGCTCGCCATCTTCGCCTTCGTGTACTTCATCTACTACGGATGCAAGGCTCACGGCGTGATCGGCTACATCAAGAGCCTCGCCCCGCAGGGCGTGAGCTTCCCGATGAACGTGCTTGTGTGGGTCGTCGAGCTTTTCTCGACCTTCCTGCGCCTCATCACGCTCGCCGTCCGTCTGTTCTGCAACATGTTCGCAGGACACGTGGTCATGGGCTCGTTCGCCATCATGGCGAGCATGTTCATGCAGCCGCTGCTTCAGCAGGTTTCCGCGGCCCACGCCGTCGGCGCCCTGCCTTCGCTGGCCTGGCTTGCCATCCTCATCCTGATCTATGCGATCGAGCTTGTGGTCGGCGCCATCCAGGCTTACGTCTTCACGGTCCTTACCGCCGTGTATGTCTCCGAGGCAGAGGAGGTCGCGGAGGAGGAGTAGTCTTCCGTTCGCGCCTTAAAGGTAAGGCAATTCGTTAAACCGCCGGTGCCCGTACCCATGGAGCCCGGCAGTTATAAAAAGGTTATCCTGCGTGAAATAAGACACGCACGACAAAGGAGGAATCGTGGGAGTTATCGGTTACGGTCTCGGTGTTATCGGCGCTGGTCTTGCTATCGGCCTGTCTGCTCTGGGTGCTACGGGTGCTATGGCCCGTCAGCCTGAGGTCCAGGGCCGCGTGTTCACCGTCTTCATCATGGGCTCCGCCTTCGGCGAGGCTCTGGCTCTGATCGGCTTCGTTGTCGCGCTGATCGTTAAATAGCACGGAGCGTCAAGTATGAATCTTTCATCCCAGAAGAGCGCGATCGCACTCTCCGCGTCCGCGGCCGCGCTGCTCATGCCGGTTTCCGCGTTCGCCGAGGACGGCGCTGCCGGTGCGGACATCCTCATCCCTAAGATGGCGGAGTTCATCCCGGCGCTTATCGCCTTCCTGATTATCTGGATCGTGCTGGCCAAGGTCGCCCTGCCGGGCATCATGAAAACCATGGAGGAGCGCGGCAAGAAGATCGAGGAGAGCCTCGACGAGGCCGAGAAGACCAAGCAGGAGGCTATCGCCAAGCGCGCTGAGTCTGACTCGATCGTCACCGACGCCCGTCGTCAGGCTGCCGACATCGTTCTCGAGGCCCGTAAGGACGCCGAGTCCGAGCGCGCCCGTATCATCGAGGCTGCCCACAAGGAGGCCGAGGAGATCATCGCCAAGGCCCATACGACCGTCGAGGACGAGCGCAAGTCCATCTACGCCGGTGCCGCGAGCTCCATCGCCGACCTGTCCGTTGCCGTCGCCACCAAGATTGTGGGCGAGGCACTCGAGGACGAGTCCGAGCAGAAGAAGCTCATCGAGCGCTACATCCAGGAAGCAGGTAGCCTGAATGCCGACTAGCCGCTATCAGGACAAGGTGCTCGAGACCTACGCGCGCTCCCTTTTGGAAGCCGCCAAGGCCGAGAACCATGTGTTCGAGGACCTCGAGATGATCGAGCGCTTGGCTTCTGCCAGCCCCGAGATCATCGCCGTGCTCGACACCATGTCCAAGCGCGACCAGCTCGACCTTCTTCCCAAGGTGGCAGCTGCCTTTAAGTATGTTGCCGAGGAAGACGAGGATGTAGTGGGCGTGACCGTCACCACGGCGATCCCGCTCGACGACGAGCTGCGTCAAACCATCACTAAGAAATGCGAGCAGGACTTCGGCCGCAAGGTATTCCTTATCGAGCAGGTCGACCCGTCTATCGTGGGCGGCCTGGTGCTCGAGGCCCGCGGCGAGCGTCGTGACATTTCCGTTAAGACGCAGCTGCGCATCGCGCAGGAGACCCTCGCAAACTCTGCTAATTCGTACGGAGGTGAAGCCTAATGTCCGAAACCCTCAATGCCCAGGATATCGCCAAGAAACTGCAGGAGCAGCTCACGAGCCTCTCCGCGACGGTCGATACGCATGAGGTTTCAACGGTCGACGAGGTAGGCGACGGCATCGCGCGCGTCTCCGGCCTCAAGAGCGCCATGGCAGGCGAGCTTCTGGAGTTCAAGAGCTCCGATACCGGTGAGACCGTCTTCGGCCTTGCCCAGAACCTTGACCGCGACGAGGTCGGCGCCGTTCTGTTCGGTGCCGTCGACTCCATCAAGGAAGGCGACGAGTGCCGCACCACTGGCCGCATTATGGATATCCCCGTGAGCCGCGCCATGCTCGGCCGCGTCGTCAACCCGCTCGGCCAGCCTATCGACGGCCTGGGCGACATCGTCGCCACGCACCGTCGTCCCATTGAGTTCAAGGCCCCCGGCGTCATCGACCGTACCCCGGTGTGCGAGCCGGTTCAGACCGGTCTGTTGGCCATCGACTCCATGGTGCCTATCGGCCGCGGCCAGCGTGAGCTCATCATCGGCGACCGTAAGACCGGTAAGACCGCTATTGCCATCGACGCTATCCTCAATCAGCGCGGCAAGGGTATGGTCTGCATCTATGTCGCTATCGGCCAGAAGGCCTCCACGGTTGCTAACATCCGCGAGACCCTCGCTCAGCACGGTGCGCTCGACTACACCATCATCGTTTCGGCCACCGCTGCCGATTCCGCCCCTATGCAGTACATCGCGCCTATGGCCGGTGCCGCTATCGGCGAGTTCTTCATGTACAACGGCGAGGACGGCAAGCCCGCCAGCGAGACCAACCCCGGCGGCCACGTGCTCGTCATCTACGACGACCTGTCCAAGCAGGCTGTGGCCTACCGTCAGATGTCGCTGACGCTGCATCGTCCGCCCGGACGCGAGGCCTATCCTGGCGACATCTTCTACCTGCACTCTCGTCTGCTCGAGCGTGCCGTCAAGATGTCCAAGAAGAACGGTTATGGCTCCATGACGGCTCTGCCGATCATCGAGACCCAGGACGGCGACGTCTCGGCCTACATTCCGACCAACGTCATTTCCATTACCGATGGTCAGATCTACCTGCAGTCCGAGCTCTTCTTCCAGGGCCAGCGCCCGGCAGTTGACGTGGGCATTTCCGTATCCCGCGTCGGTGGCGACGCGCAGACCAAGGCTATGAAGCAGGTCGCCGGCAACCTCCGTCTGGACCTCGCTTCATACCAGGAGCTCGCCGGCTTTACGCAGTTCGGCTCCGACCTCGACGAGGCTACTCAGAAGCAACTGACCCACGGTGCCCGCATGACCGAGCTCCTGAAGCAGCCGCGCTACAAGCCGTTTGAGGTTGGCGAGCAGATCGTTACGCTGTTCGCTGGCAACGAGGGCTTCCTGGATGACCTGGAGATTGCCGACGTGCTGCCTTTCCGTGCCGAGCTCATCGAGTACATGGACAATGGCTTTGGCTCGCTGCTCGACAAGGTTCGCGCCAAGAAGATCGATGATGACACCAAGGCTGAGCTCTTGCGCGTCATCGGCGACTTCAAGCAGCAGTTCATGGCCAAGCACCATTCGGATGTTTCTGGATCAGAGGAGAACTAAGCCCCATGGCCAACCTTCGCGACATTAAGAAGCGAATCTCCTCGGTTACCACGACCAAGCAGATCACGCGCACGATGGAGATGGTCTCTACGGCCAAGATCCGTCGTGCCCTCGATCGCTCCAAGCAGGCCGAGCCCTATAAGGAGGCGCTGACCGACGTCATGTTGACGGTCGCCGGCGACGCCTCCTGTTCGGGCACCGATCCCATGCTGCAGAAGCATGAGAGCGTCAAGCATGGCCTGATTGTCGTTATTGCCTCGGACCGCGGCCTTGCCGGCGGTTTCAATACGACGGTGGAGCGCACGGCCGAAAAGCTCGCCGCTTCTTGGGCGAACGACGGCATCGAGTGCGAGATCATCGCGTGTGGGCGCAAACCGGCCACGTATTTCCGTGACCGCGCAAACGTCGTCATGCACTTTGAGGGCAACTCCTCTGAGCCCGATTTCAATCAGGCCCGCATGATCTCCTCTCATATCTGCGATGCGTATCGTGCCGGTGAGCTTGACCGTGTCGAGCTTGTCTACCACCACGCCAAGAACCGCGTGGATCAGGAGCTTCGCGTCGAGCATCTGTTGCCGCTCGACCCCGAGATGATCGCTATGGCCCACGGTCCGCGTAAGAACGAGACCGACGCCCCTAAGCGCATCTCGTCCACGTTCGAGTTCGTGCCCTCTCCCGAGCATGTTCTCGGCAAGCTTGTGCCGTCTTATATCCTGACGGTCATCTATCAGGCCCTGATCGATTCGGCGGCTGCCGAGCAGGGTGCACGCCGCAAGGCTATGCACTCCGCGACGGAAAACGCCACCGCGATCATCTCGACCCTTACCCGCACGTATAGTCGCGTGCGCCAGGCTTCGATCACGACCGAGATTAACGAGATCGTCGGCGGAGCCTCAGCATTGGAGGAACAGTAATGGCTAATAACACCGTAAAGCTTGCGGTCGAGGAAGCCACCAAGAAGACGACTGCCGGTGATGGTCGCATCGTGCGAATCATCGGCCCTGTCGTTGACGTCAAGTTTGACGGCGCGGTGCCCCCGATCTACAACGCGCTCACGGTCGAGGCCGAGACCCCGATCGGTCATCTGAGCACGATCCTCGAGGTCGAGAGCCAGCTTCCGGGCGGCGTCGTCCGCACGGTCGCCATGTCCTCGACCGACGGCCTGCAGCGCGGCCTCATCGCCACCGATACCGGTGAGCCCATGAAGATGCCCGTTGGCCCCAAGACGCTCGGCCGCATTTGGAACGTCATGGGCAAGCCCGTCGACGGCAAGCCCATGCCCGAGGTGGAGGAGTTCTACCCCATCCACCATGCAGCGCCCCGTTTCGACGAGCTCACCACCAAGACCGAGATCTTCGAGACCGGCATCAAGGCCGTTGACCTGCTTGAGCCCTACATCCGTGGCGGCAAGACGGGCCTGTTCGGCGGTGCCGGCGTCGGCAAGACCGTTCTGATTCAGGAGCTCATCAACAACCTCGCCCAGGAGCACGGCGGCACCTCGGTGTTCACCGGCGTCGGCGAGCGTACCCGCGAGGGCACCGACCTGTTCCTCGAGATGAGCGAGTCTGGCGTTATCGACAAGACCTGCTTGGTCTATGGTCAGATGAACGAGCCGCCTGGAGCGCGTCTGCGCATCGGTCTGGCTGGTCTTACCACCGCTGAGTACTTCCGCGATCGCGGCCAGGACGTTCTGCTGTTCATCGACAACATCTTCCGCTTCTCCCAGGCCGGTTCCGAGGTTTCCGCACTGCTGGGTCGTATGCCGTCCGCCGTTGGCTACCAGCCCACGCTGGCTACCGAGATGGGTGACCTCCAGGAGCGCATTACCTCGACCAAGACGGGTTCCATTACCTCCGTCCAGGCTGTCTACGTCCCTGCAGACGACCTGACCGACCCGGCGCCTGCAACGACGTTCACGCACCTAGACGCCACCACGGTTCTTTCGCGTAGCATTTCGTCGCTCGGCCTGTTCCCGGCTATCGACCCGCTCGCGTCTTCCTCCGACGCTCTCGATCCCTCGATCGTCGGCGAGGAGCACTACCGTGTCGCCGTCAAGGTCCAGGAGCTCCTGCAGGAGTACTCCGACCTTCAGGACATCATCGCCATTCTGGGTATGGACGAGCTGTCCGAGGAGCAGCGCCTTACGGTCAACCGTGCCCGTAAGATCCAGCAGTTCCTCTCCCAGTCCTTCCACGTCGCCGAGAAGTTCACCGGCAACCCCGGTGTCTACGTCCGCGTCGAGGATACCGTCCGCTCTTTCGCCGAGATTGTCGACGGCAAGGCCGATGACCTGCCCGAGCAGGCTTTCCGCTATGCTTCCACGATTGAGGACGTGCGCGAGCGCGCCCGCAAGATGGGGGAGAAGTAGGTTATGCGTATCCGCATCGTGTGCCCCGTGAGCTGCGCCTATGAGGGCGACGCTGCGTTTGTGTCGATTCCGTCCACGGATGGCGAGTTTGGCGTCCTGCCCGCTCACTCCAGCGAGATCTGCACGATCGACCGCGGTTACGTTCGCGTTTCCGATAAGGCCATGGGCACTGTCGACCACACGTTTGCCGTGGCCGGCGGCTATGCCCAGGTTGCGGACGATGTCGTGACCGTTCTCGCCGAGCGCGCTTGCGATTTGGCGACCGTCGATGCCGACAAGCTTAAAGCTGATATTCAAGGTTTTGAAGAGAAGCTGGGTAATTTGTCGGAGGATGATGCACGCCGCGCCTACCTCTATAATGAAATCGCATGGTGTAAGCTCAAGCTTGCCCAATAGTCAAACGATTTAGCGTTCGACCATTTGCGAACACATCATGCCCGGGATGGCCCAGCCACCCCGGGCATGCTTTTTGAAAGGGTAGACCTTGGATATTATCCGCGTTGAGGGTGGCCACGCCATCGGAGGCTCCGTGCCCGTTTCGGGCGCCAAGAACTCCGCGCTCAAACTCATGGCGGCAACGCTTCTGGCGCCGGGCAAGACGACGCTGCAGAACGTGCCCGATATTTCCGATGTCCACGTGATGGGCAAGGTGCTCAAGGGTATGGGCGCCACAATCGATGTCCTTGACGAGCACACGCTCGAGATTGATACCTCTCAGGTCGATTCTTGGGAGGCCCCCTACGAGCTCGTTGCCAAGATGCGTGCTTCCACCGCCGTGATGGGACCCCTGCTGGGTCGCTTCCATCGCGCCAAGATCGCCATGCCGGGCGGCTGCAACCTGGGTGCTCGCAAGATCGATATGCACATTCTTGGTCTTGAGGCCCTGGGCGTTGAGTTCGATACCGCCCACGGTTACATCAACGCTAATGCGCCCCAAGGTCTGTGCGGTACCACCGTCACGCTCGAGTTCGCCAGTGTCGGTGCGACCGAGAACCTCATTATGGCATCCGTGCGCGCGCAGGGCACCACGGTTATCGACAATGCCGCCCGCGAGCCCGAGATCGTCGATCTCGCCAACATGCTCAACGAGATGGGCGCCAAGATTGTCGGCGCGGGTACGCCCGTCGTGACCATCGAGGGCGTGGAAGAGCTGCATCCTGTTACCCATCGCGTAGTGGGCGACCGCATCGAGGCCGGTACCTTTATCGTTGCCGGTGCGTTGATGGCCGACGATCGCGGTGTCGATGTCACGGGCTTTTGCCCCATCCACTTGGGCATGGTGCTCAAGAAGATGGAGCTCATGGGTATCGACTGCGAGCGCGTTGAGGATGGCGTCCATGTAAACCGTGCCGAGCGTATCAAGCCGGTCGACATCCAGACGCTTCCGTTCCCCGGCTTCCCGACGGACATGCAGGCGCAGATTATGGTGCTCTCCGCCCTTGCCGACGGCAGTTCCGTTATTACCGAGAACATCTTCGAGAATCGCTTTATGTTTGCCTCTGAGCTGGTGCGCATGGGTGCCGACATTCGTATCGAGAGCCATCATGCCATGATTCATGGCGTCAAGGGCTTCTCGGGTGCACAGGTTACCTCGCCCGATCTGCGTGGCGGAGCGGCCCTCGTCGTAGCGGGCTTGATCGCCGACGGGACGACCGAGGTTTCGGCCATCCATCACATCAAGCGCGGCTACGAGCAGTTTGTCGAAAAGCTGCAGGCGCTCGGCGCGCATGTCGAGCATGCTACCGTCCCCGATCCCGTCATCTACTAATACAGGTTGCCTATGTTTAATAAAAAGCCCCTCGCGGATACCACCGCCCGAAGACCCTCAACTGGTGCGCAGGCCAAGATCTACAGTCGCGATAACGTGGCTCGCTATTCCGAGCGCGCTCGCCAACGTCGTCGTAGCCACACGATTCGTCACGTCGCGCTCATTGTCGTGCTTGGCGTGCTGCTGAGTGCCACTACCGCTGCCGGCCTGTGGTTTGCCACCATTATGGGCAAGCTCGGCGATTCTAATGTCATTACCGACAATCTGCGTCGGGTTCTGGTTGACACCGATGAGGCAAAGGATCCGTTCTACGTGCTGCTTCTTGGCACCGACGGCCGTCCGGGCGAGGATACGTATCGTGCCGACTCGATTATCCTGGCACGCATCGACCCCACGCAAAAGCAGGCGACGCTCATTTCCGTTCCGCGCGACACCAAGGTCGAGTACAAGGGCGAGACCATGAAGATCAACGCCTGCCATACCGTTGGCGGCGCCGAGGCCATGGTCGAGGCGGTCAACGAGCTGTGCGGTGTTCAGATTTCCCACTATGCCGAGGTCAGCTTCGACGGTATGCAGGCGCTGATTGATTCGGTTGGCGGTATCGACATTAACGCAACCGATGATGTTGACGACCCCGAGCACCTGGATATTAAGATTACCGCTGGCCAGCAGCATATGGACGGTGCCACCGCCCTTACCTATGCCCGCTGCCGCTACACCTATGCCGACGGCGATTACACGCGCATGCGCCACCAGCGTCAGGTGCTTGGCGCCCTTGCCAACCAGATTCTCAATAACTTCGATGCCACGAAGATTTTTGGCCTGGTTAATTCGCTGTCCGATATGCTCGTAACCGATATGAGCGTTCAGGATATCGTGGCTACGGTCAACGCCATGCGCGGTATGGATGTCGACGGTATCTACTCGGCCAACCTGCCCTCGCACGCTGACGACAGCACCATGATCGACGGTGTGAGCTACGTCTTTGTCTACGAGGACGAGCTCAAGGAAATGATGGAGCGCGTCGATGCCGGCAAGGATCCCAAGGGTCCCAACACCATGGGTCTTTCCGACGGTTCCAGCTCTACGATCGGCGACCTGAACAACAACACGTCTGACGACTACGCAAACGGTACCGCAACTTCATCGGTCAGCTCTGACGATTCCGATGACTCAGGCGATTCGAGCGATTCGGACTACTACGAAGAGCCCACCGGCGACGGCAACGGCTACGAAGCCAACTACTAAGTTACGGCGTTTTACCAAACGCCGTAACGGCTCGACGCTGCGCGCCGCCCAAGGCGAACAAGTTGGCTCAACATGTGGTGCTGACTACTCCCCTTGCACCAAAAACCGCCCCGTTCTCGGTTTTGAGGACGGGACGGTTTTGCTTACCTAGATTGTTCGAGTTCCTTATGCAAAGCGGGCGACGAGCTCCTGGAGCACGTCGGTCATCTTGACGAGCGAACTGACCGGGACGAACTCGTTGACGCCGTGGTAGCAATAGCCGCCGGTGGAAAGGTTGGGGCAGGGCAGACCGCGGAACGACAGCTGAGCGCCGTCGGTGCCGCCACGAATCGGCAGCACTTGGGGCTCAACGCCGCAGGCAAGGTAGGCTTCCTTGGCAACATCAATAAGCTCGGGATAGTCACGAACGATCTCGGCCATATTTCGATACTGCTGCTTAATCTCGACCGTCACGCGCTCCTCACCCAGACGCTGGTTGAGCATCGAGGCGGCGGCATCAATAAGGTCGAGTTTCTGCTGGAACTTGGCGGCGTCATGGTCGCGGACGATATAGCGCGCTGTGGCGTGATCGACGGTCGCAGATACACCCTCAAGGTGATAAAAGCCCTCGTAGCCTTCCGTATACTCCGGGCGCTGCGCGTAGGGGAGCAACGCGTTGAAGTCGCAGAACAGATTGCCTGCGTTGACCATACGGCCCTTGGCGTCGCCCGGGTGGATGGACTGGCCCTCAAAGCGGACGGTCGCCTCGGCGGCGTTAAAACACTCCCACTCCAGCTCGCCGATGGGGCCGCCGTCGACCGTGTAGGCGTACTTGCAGCCAAAGGTGTCGATATCCAACAGCTCGGCTCCGTGGCCGATCTCCTCGTCAGGGCAGAAGCAAATGCCGAGTGCGGGATGGGGCAGAGAAGGGTCCTGAGCGATACGCGCGACAAGCGACATGATCTCGGCGACGCCTGCCTTGTCGTCCGCGCCCAGCAGCGTGGTGCCATCGCTGCAGACCAGGTCCTCACCCGCGAGGTCGTTCAGGGCGGGAAGCTTGGCGGTACTCATGGCAACGGGCTTACCGTCAACCGTGCCGCAGACCAGGTCGCCGCCTTCGTAGTGTACGATGTGCGGCTTCACGCCGGCGCCCGGTGCAACTTCGGTGGTGTCGAGATGGGCGATCAGGCCCAGGGCGGACTTGTCCTCAGCGCCCGCACTTGCGGGGATATGCGCGCAGACATAGGCGTGCTCGGTCACGTGGGCATCTTCCGCACCAAGCTCGCGCAGCTCTTCAGCCAGCACGTTGGCAAGGTCAAACTGAACGGCGCTCGAGGGTACCTGGTCGCAGTTTGCATCCTCGGACTGCGTGTTGATCTGGACCTGTCTCTTATACACATCTCCGAGCCCACGAGACGCTACGCTATC
>CABRHR010000023.1 GCA_902470835.1 uncultured Collinsella sp. | reverse complement strand
CGGTCTTTCATGCAGCAGGGGCTCTCAATGTTTTTATGTCCTGCTCATATCGTCTGTGTCGGCACTTGGGGACACTCCTGGGAATCATTTCCTCGTTCGCCGATTTGTGTCTTGAAAAATGTATATAACGACTATAACGTAGTGTGAAACATATTGGAAACAATATCGAGGAGGCTGCGTTGAAGAAAAGCAATCTGGGCTATGTGCTGGTGCTGATCGCCGCGCTTATGTGGGGCAGCATCGGAATCTTTGTAAACGGCATCTCGGCCATGGGCGTTTCGTCCCAGAGCATGGCTGCCTTTCGCTTGTTGGTCGGAGCGCTTATCTTGGCGCCGGTCCTGATGTTTATGGGCTGCCGTCCGGGTGAGGGGTCTACCGTGGCTCAGGGCCCGCTGGCCCTGTTCAAGGCAAGCCCTAAAGAGCTTGTTCCCTGCGCGCTTGTCGGTATCGTCGGTCTGGCCGCCGCCAACACCTGCTATTACGAGTGCATGGGCGAGGTGGGCATGTCCACGGCCTCGGTGCTGCTCTACACCTCGCCGGTGTTTGGCGTCATGCTCGGCCGCGTGCTTTATCGCGAGGACGTGACCCCCAACAAGCTCGTTGCCATTGTCTTTAACATCGTTGGCTGCGTGCTTGCGGTGACCAATGGCGACCTTTCCGGTTTTCATTTTTCGGTTTGGGGCGTCACGTCGGGCGTGATTGCAGGCCTTTGTGGTGCGTCACTCGCGGTGTTTAGCCGGATAGCAACCAAGACGGTCCACCCGCTGGCTGTCACGTTTTGGGGCTTTGTTTTTGGCGGTGCGGTTATGGCAGCTATCGCGGCTCCGTGGCCGGATGTCGCCGCGGCAATGTCGCCACAGCTGCTGCTGCTGTTCCTTGGCTTTGGACTCATCCCCACAGCCGTGGCCTACATCCTATATATGCAGGGTCTGTCCATGGGGCTCGAGACATCGAAAGTTCCCGTCGTAATGTCTTTCGAGACGGTCGTCACCGTACTGGTGGGCATTGGTGTCTATGCCGAGCCCGCCGGCGCGATCAAGGTTCTGGGCATCGTGCTGGTGCTCGCGTCCATCCTGATTATGAACACCGACTTCTCCAAGCTGCGCAACAGCGTGTTTGTCGGCCATATCGTTGAGAGCATGACCTTTAAGCCCAACGCGTGGTGGACGGAGAAATCGCAGGACATGGATCTGTTCCGCGAGCGCACCGGCATCGCGCTGGAGCCCACCGTGCAGGAAAGCCCCTGGTACTTCGTGCGATAGGGGATTGGCGAGGCGTCTGATCTGGGGTTATCCAGCCAGCGCCGGCCTACCCAGCCCCAACGTTTCGATTACGTTAAACCCGTCAACGGTCGATTTTCACCCGTGAGCGGTCTTTATACTAATTAGCAATATAAGCAACGTATAAGACGTTATAATGACCATAACGAAAAGGAGGAGGCAAGATGAATCAGATCATTCTCGCATCTCATGGCGGCCTGGCCGCAGGCGCCAAAGACACGCTCGAGATGGTTCTCGGCGACGTGTCGAACGTCCACGTCGTGTCGCTTGCTCGTGACGACAAGGAGCCCATCACCAATAAGGTGGACGCCATGATCGCCACGTTCAACGCGGACGACACCGTCTATGTGCTGACCGATATGCTCGGCAGCTCGGTCAACAACAGCATGGTCGAGCTTTCCCGCAACGGTGCGGCATTCACGGTGATCAGCGGTTTCAACATTCCGCTGGCACTCACGCTCGCCATGAGTCCCGCCCCCGTCAAGGGTGCCGAGCTCGCGGCCCTTATCAACGAGGCCCGCACCGGTCTGACCAACCCCAACGCACCGGTCGAGGTTGCCGCGGCCCCCACTAAGAAGGCCAAGGCGTCCCGTCACAGCTCCGGTCCCGCCAAGATTGTCCTCGCGCGTCTTGACTATCGTCTGCTGCACGGCCAGGTCGTCTTTACCTGGACCACCAAGGTTCAGGCCGAGCGCATCATCGTCGTCGACAACGCTGCCGCCAACGACGACATCAAGAAGGGCGCTCTTAAGCTGGCCAAGCCCCAGGGCGTTCGCCTGAACGTCTTCACCGTCGAGCGTGCCCTCGCCAAGATGGACAAGCTCAACACCCTCGGCGAGCGGGTCATGTTCGTCTTTGGCAACACTGCCGAGATGCTGCAGTTCTGCCAGGGCTACAAGCTCGACGCCATCAACCTGGGCGCCACCGCCAACCACGACGGTGCCGATCAGGTCGGCGGCAAGGACAGCTCCGTCTTCCTCGACGCCAACCAGAAGGCCGACGTCAACCAGCTGCTCGACATGGGCATTAAGCTCTACGTCCAGCAGACCCCTACGTATCAGAGCGTCGACATCGACGCCAAGCTGTAATCAACCAGGCTTTTGCCTGACTGAAAGGAGAAGGGTATGAATACGTTCATCAGTGCGGTGCTCGTCGGCCTCGTCGGCGTGTTCTGCATGTGGGACTCCCGCCTGCTCGGTCGTCTTAACTTCGAGCAGCCCCTCGTTGGCGCTACGCTCGTCGGTCTGCTGCTGGGCGATGTGCCCACCGGCCTTGCCGTCGGTGCCGCCGTCGAGCTCGTGTCCATGGGTCTGGTGCAGGTCGGCGCCGCCGTTCCGCCCGATATGGTCCTGGGCGGCATCGTGGCCGCTGCCTTTGCGTGCCTGACCGATGCTTCCGCCGAGACCGCCATGACGATCGCCATCCCGGTCGCCGTCTTGGGTCAGCTCCTTGGCATCGTGTTCCGTTCCATCATCGCCGCCCTCACCCATGTGGCAGATAGCGCGATCGATAATGGAAAGTTCAAGACCGCCTACCGCATGCACATCTGCGCCGGCTCCGGTCTGTACGCCGTCATGTACTTCCTGCCGATTTTCCTCGCCGTCTTTGTTGGCACCGACCTGGTTCAGGCCATCGTCAACATGGTTCCCGAGTGGCTGTCCACTGGTCTTAACGTTTCGACCAAGATCATGACCGCCTACGGCTTGGCCCTGCTGCTCACCATGATGATCAAGAAGGGTATGACTCCGTTCCTGTTCATCGGTTTCCTGCTCGCCGCTTACCTCAACCTGTCCGTCATCGCGGTCGCTCTGATCGGTGTGTGCCTGGCTGTCGTCTTCATGGGCTTCAAGTTCAACGGTTCCCATGCAGCCGCCGGTGTCGATTCCGACTACGATCCGCTCGAAGACGACGAAGACTAAGGAGGAACACACTATGGCAACCGCAACCAAGGACGTGTCCCTGAACAAGAAGGTCAGCCAGTTCTTCTGGCGCTCCTGGGCCATCCAGGCCTCTTGGAACTACGAGCGTCAGATGAACATGGGCTTCCTCTACGGCATGGTTCCCACGCTCGATCGCCTCTATCCGGACGAGTCCGACCCCAAGCAGCTCGCTGCTAAGAAAGAGGCTTACCACCGTCACATGGCGTTCTACAACTGCACCCCGCAGACGAGCGCTTTCATCCTGGGCCTCTCCGCCTCCATGGAGGAGGAGTACGCCAAGGATCCCGAGAACTTCGATCCCGATTCGATCAACGCGGTCAAGACCTCCCTCATGGGTCCGCTTTCCGGCATCGGTGACTCCTTCTTCCAGGGCACCATCCGCGTTATCGCCTTTGGTCTGGGCGTTCAGCTGGCTCAGCAGGGTTCCATCATGGGCCCGATCCTGGCCATGCTCATCTCCATCGTCCCCTCTGTGCTGATCACTTGGTTCGCAGCCAAGATGGGCTATCAGGGCGGCCACGAGTACCTGAGCAAGCTTCAGGGCGGCGACCTCATGGAGAAGCTCATGTATGTCTGCGGCATCGTGGGTCTTATGTCCGTGGGCGGCATGATCGCTACGCTGATCGGCGCCACCACCCCGCTGCAGTTCGCTGACGGCACCGTCGTGATCCAGGACATCCTGGACGGCATGATGCCCCAGATGATCTCCCTTGGCCTCACCGGCCTTATGTACTGGCTCATCAAGAAGAACGTCAACACCGGTTGGCTTCTCGTGATTGCCATCGTGGGCGGCATCGCCCTCTCCGCGGCCGGCATCCTGGCCTAGTCGCGACCAAGCGTCTAACCGCTTTCCCCGGGGAGCCTGCCTGGCATCCCATACCCCAGGCAGGCTTCCATCCCTAAATGTGTCAAAGGGACAGTTCCTTTGACACATCCTCAACGGGCCGGCGACTCGGTCCAAATCACGGTAACCCTGTGTGCGTCCGGCAAAGTGGCGCCGCAAAAATCGAAAGGAATGTGTCAGATGTACGAGATCGACCTTAACCTCCCTAAGCAGATCGTCGCTGACGTCCTGTCCAACCACGAGATCCACAGCGTCGCCTTCGTCGGCTGCGGCGCTTCCATGTCCGACCTGTACCCCGCCAAGTACTTCCTGGCCAACAACACGGACAAGCTGAACGTTCAGATCTTCACCGCTAACGAGTTCAACTACGACACGCCTTCTTGGGTCAACGAGCACACCTTCGTGATCACCTGCTCCCTCGGTGGCTCCACGCCCGAGACCGTCGCGGCCAACACGACCGCCAAGAAGCACAACTGCCCGGTCGTCTCCCTCACCAACAAGGCTGGCTCCGCTCTGACCGTCGAGGCCGACCACGTCATCGTCCACGGCTTCCATGCCAACTATGCTGCCAAGGCCGAGAAGCCTGCCTACGCCATCGCTCTTGCTCTCGAGATCCTTCAGCAGACCGAGGGCTATGATCACTACGAGGACATGATCACCGGCCTCAACAACATCTTCGAACTGATCGAGAACGCTGCTCAGTCCTCCAAGGGCCTGGCCAAGCAGTTCGCTCAGGACTTCAAGGACGACAAGATGATCTACTTCATGGCCTCCGGTGCCTCCGAGAAGATGGCTTATTCTAACGCCGCCTTCCTGTTCACCGAGATGCAGTGGATTGACGCCGCCGCCTACAACACCGGCGAGTACTTCCACGGCCCGTTCGAGGTTTCCACCGAGGGTAAGCCCTACGTCTTCCTCATGTCCGACGGTGCTACCCGTCCGATGGACGCTCGCGCCCTCACCTTCCTGCAGCGTATGGGTGCTAAGGTCGCTCTGATCGACTCCAAGGACTACGGCCTGGCCGATGCCGTGCCGGCGAGCGTCCTCACCTACTTCAACCCGCTGCTGCACCTCGCCGTTATGCGCGAGTACGGCAACCAGATCGCCGAGGCCCGTCAGCACCCGCTGACCATGCGTCGCTACATGTGGAAGCTCAGCTACTAATCGCAAGTAGGTAGACCTTACTGGTTGATTGAGAGGGGATGGGGTTTGCGCCCTGTCCCCTTTTTGCTTTGGGGAGGACGTGCCCGTTGCGCTGCAAAACCCCAGATAAAACCTACCAAAATAAACCTGTCCCTTTTTGGCAGGTGGGAGGAGATGCGTATGATCAAGGCAGTGCTGTTTGATATGGATGGCGTGCTGGTCGATACCGAGTGGTTCTACAACCGTCGTCGCGTGGCGTTTATGGAAGAGAAGGGGTTTCACTTTGACGAGATCCCCGATCTTTCGGGATCTAACGAGCCGGCCATTTGGGAGGCACTGGTGCCCGACGATGTTGAACTGCGCGAGCGTCTGCGCGTGGAGTACAAGCACGTCTACAGCCCGGTCCATCCCGTTCCGTATGCCGAGCTGCTTAACGAGCAGACGGCGCCGGTAATGCGTGCGCTGCACGAGCGCGGCGTGAAGTGCGCCATCGCGAGCTCGTCCTACCGTGAGCTTATCGACGAGTTGGTGGAGATTGCCGACATTGCCGACGTACTGGACTACACCGTCAGCGGCCACGAGTGCAGCGCGTTTAAGCCCGACCCCGAGATCTACCAGCGCGCCATGGAGGCGCTGGGCGTGGAGCCCGCCGAGTGCCTGGTGATCGAGGACTCGCCCATGGGCATCGAGGCCGGCAAGCGAGCCGGTGCCCACGTCCTGGCCCTGCGTCCGCATGAGGGCGTCAACCTGGACCAGTCCGCCGCCGACACCATCATCGACAACCTCACCGACATTTTGGCCGCTTTGTAGCGTCAATCCACCGGGGAGAAGTACCGATCCGCACGCCTTTTGCCGGGATTTGGTCCAATTTGGCCTCCATTTGGATTCGTTTGGCTCCGCTTTGAACTAAGTGAGTAGACTTTTTGCCGTAGGCCGAGCACAAAGCTTATCTGCTTTAGTAAAACTGCAGGCCACAGAGGTGGCTGTTTTGGGTGTGCTCGGCAGGTCGCGAAAAGTCTACTCACTTGGAGTTTGGGCCTTTGGTCGCGGGGCTGCCGGTCCCGTTTTTGGGTCAAAATAAAGGCACCAAAAAGCTGTCCCTTTTTGGTGGGTTTGGTGTATCGTTTTATCATTAGGGTATCATAGGTACAGACGTTATATACGTATTCGCTATTTCGATATTTTGATAAGAGTGACCGGATATGCCTGCACCTAAAAATGCACCGCTTTACCAGCAGATTTACGATGAAATCAAAGATGCGATCGAAAAGGGTGTCTATACACCCAAGGAGCGCATTCCATCCGAACTTGAGCTTGCCGAGCAATACGAGGTGAGCCGCATCACGGTGCGTCGCGCTGTTGAGGAGCTGTGCTCCGACGGATATCTGGTTAAACAGCAGGGCCGCGGTACGTTTGTTTCCACGCCGCACATCAATCGTCAGTTCCATGCCTCGACGCTGCAGACGTTTACCGCGCTGTGTGCCGATAATGGCATGAAGGCCGGAGCCCATGTGGTCGATCGTCAGATTGTTCCGGCGCGTCAAAACGAGATGGAATTCTTTGGCCTGCCGAAGGACGCGCTGCTGCTGCACATTAAGCGAGTGCGTACCGCCGACGGTGAGCCCATCTTTGAGGAGAACATCTTTGTGCCGTTCGACCAGTACCGCGAGCTTTTGACGGCCGATCTTGAGGACAAATCGATTTTTGCCGAGGTCGAGCGCGTGGGCGGAACGCCGATCGTCTCGGTTGGCTATCGCACGGTTGAGGCCGTTCGCGCCAATGCCGAGCAGGCGGCCGAGCTGGGCATTGCCCCGCACGATCCGCTGCTCAACCTGCGCGCCGGCTTTATTGGTCCCGACGGCGAGCCGGTCCTGATGGGCAAGCAGTACTACGTGGGCTCGCGTTATGTCATGGTGATGTAGCCCTTGGGCACCGTCGTTCTGACCAACGACTACCTGCTGCTCGGCGCTTGTCCTTGTGGCGGCGTATAATCGGCGGCAGATGACTTGGACGTTAGGAAACCATGACCGATAGCATGCAGCAGATGGCGCTCGACACGCTCGGCGCCTATTTTGGCTACACCTCGTTTCGCCCGGGGCAGGACCGCATGGTCGATGCGATCCTTGCCGGCCGCGATGCGCTGGGCGTTATGCCCACGGGTGCCGGCAAGTCTATCTGCTACCAGGTGCCCGCGCTCATGCTGCCCGGCATCACCTTTGTGGTGAGTCCGCTGCTGTCGCTTATGGAGGATCAGACCCGTGCGTTGCTCGCGGCGGGTGCGCGACCCAGCTATCTCAACTCCAGCCTTACTCCGGCCCAGCAAAACACCGTGCTCAAGCGGGCGCGCGAGGGCCGCTACCAGCTTATGTACGTGGCGCCCGAGCGCTTGCTCGAGCCGCGTTTTTTGGCCTTTGCGCAGGAGGCCGCGGCGGACGGCGGCATTGGCGTGCCGCTCGTAGCCATTGACGAGGCCCACTGCGTGAGCCAATGGGGTCAGGATTTCCGCCCCGCCTACCTGCAGATTCGCGAGTTCATCGATTCCCTGCCGCAGCGCCCCATCGTGGCGGCCTTTACCGCTACGGCAACCGAGCGCGTGCGTGCGGACATTCAGCAGATGCTTGGCCTGCAAAACCCCGCGACGGTGGTGACGGGCTTCGATCGCAAGAACCTCTACTTTGGCTGCGAGGAGATGGGCGACAAGGCCAAGGCCGCGTGGGTGCGCGACTATGTGATTGCGCATTCGAGCGAGAGCGGCATCGTGTATTGCTCGACCCGCAAGACAGTTGATGCGCTGGCAGGCGAGCTTGCCGAAGCGCTGGGCCCCAGCGGCATTCGCGTTGGCCGCTACCATGCCGGCATGGATAACGATGCCCGCCGCCAAAGCCAGCGCGCCTTTATCGACGACGACATCCAGGTGATGGTTGCCACCAACGCCTTTGGCATGGGCATCGACAAGCCCAACGTGCGCTACGTGATTCACAACAACGTGCCCGAGAGCATCGAGGCGTACTACCAAGAGGCGGGCCGCGCTGGCCGCGATGGCGATCCGGCCAGCTGTCACTTGCTGTGGAACGGTAACGATTTTCGTATGCGCCGCTTTTTGATCGACCGCGGCGATGCGGCCGACGAGGCGCTCGACGACGAGCAGCGCGCGTGGGCGCTCCAGAACCGTTATCGCCTGCTCAGCCAGATGGAGGGCTACTGCAATACCACCGGCTGTCTGCGCGAATACATGCTGCGCTACTTTGGCGACGAGGCCGCGGCCGAGCATGCGGCAGCCGCCGCGGGCGGCACGGCAGACGACGCCGCGGGCTGCGGCAACTGCAGCAACTGTCTCACGCAGTTCGAGGTCGAGGACGTCACCGGCATGGCCCGCGCCGCCGTGCGCTATGTGGCCACGCGTCCCATGCGCTTTGGCAAGTCGCTGATCGCCGACGTGCTCCACGGCGGCAACACCGAGCGCATTCGCCAGATGCATCTGGACGAGGACCGCGGCTACGGTGAGCTGTCGAGCGAATCGGTCGGGCGCATCAAGGACATCGTCGGGCAGCTGTGCGGTCGTGGTTATTTGGTCACCTCGCAGGGGCAGTACCCGGTCGTGGGACTGGGTCCGCGTGCCGGCGAGGTCGAGGACGAGGCGTTCGCCTTTACCGTTAAGCGTCGTGCGTCCAAGCGCAAGGCCTCGGCCCGCGCCCGCCGCGCCGTCGATCTGCTGCGCGAGGAGGCCGAGCTGGATCAGCGCCCGCGCGTTGGCGACGATGCCGAGCTGTTCGAGCGCCTGCGTGCCCTCCGCAAGGAGATCTCGACGGAGCTGGAGATGGCGCCGTATATGGTCTTTTCCGACAAGGCCCTGCGCGGCCTGTGCCGCCTGCGTCCACAGACGCGCGAGGAGCTGATCCAGGTCAACGGCATTGGCGAGAAAAAAGCCGACGCCTTTGGCGAGCAGTTTATGGCGGCGATTGAAGAGTTTGAGTCCGAGCATGCGCGGGATGGAGCGTAACGATGGCATTCGACGATAAAACCGACCGCACTGACGTGCCCGCCGTGCCGCTGTACCAGCAGGTTATGGACGACCTAAAGGGCGAGATCGCGCGCGGCGTGTACGCAGCCGGCTCGCGCATCCCTGCCGAGATAGAGCTCGCGAAGTCCTACGGCGTGGGGCGCATCACCGTGCGCCGCGCCATCGAGGAGCTGTCGCGTGCGGGGTATCTCAACCGCCAGCAGGGGAGGGGCACGTTTGTGTGCGCTCCCAAGCTCAAACGCAAGATTCGCCAGAAGGGTGACGTCCAGAGCTTTACTGAGGGTTGTGCTGCCAACGACATGGTGCCGGGTGCGCGTCTGGTGTCGCGCACGGTGGTCGCGGCGACGCACGAGGATGCGGCGTTCTTTGGCGTGGAGCCCGGCTGCGAGCTTATCGTGGTCGAGCGCGTGCGCACGGCCGACGGCATTCCCGTCATGCTCGAGAACAACGCCTTTGTGCTGATCGACCATCCCTACCTGCAGACGCTGGCCGACGAGGACCTCACCGATAACTCAATCTTTGCGCTCGTGGCCGAGCATTCGGGTCGCGCGCCGCTCAAGTCCGACCCCTGCACCGTGGAGATTGCGCTTGCCGATACTCAGACGGCCCCGCTGCTGGAGGTGCCGGTCGGCGAGCCGCTCTTCTATATGGAGGCCTACTTTACCGACGCCGGCGGGCGCCCTCTACTGCTCGGCCGCCAAAAGATCGTGGGCTCGCGCTACGTCTTTGACATCTAACGTCCACAGATAGAACAATATAGAACAAATTTGCTGAGATGACTTCACGGGCGTTGTTACACGTGCTATAAATAGGACAACATAGAACGACAGCAGGTACGAGCTGTCGTCGTTCAAAGCCGCCCCACAAGGAGGAGCATCAGCATGAACGCACATGATCTGGTTCAGGAAATCATCGAGCGCAAGGGCAAGATCGAGAACGTCTTTTGGATCGCTTGTGGCGGTTCGATGATCGACCTGATGCCGGCCAACGAACTGCTCAAGCGTGAGGCCACCACGTTTACCTCGACGGTCTACACGGCGCGCGAGTTTTGCCTGATGGCTCCCAAGAGTCTTGGCGAGAAGTCGCTCGTCATCGCCTGCAGCCACAGCGGCAACACGCAGGAGGTTGTCGACGGCTGCGAGATGGCGCTGGCAGCCGGTGCCGAGGTCATTGCCCTCACCGACTGCGAGGGCTCCAAGATCGATAACGGCAAGTGGACCACCTGGGTCTATCCGTGGGGCGAGGGCGTGTCGCAGGCCGAGGTGCCGCAGGGCATCGGCGCTCTGATCGCCGCCGAGCTGCTCGACCAGCAGGAAGGCTACGAGGCACTCGCCGACATGTACGAGGGCCTCAAGCAGATGGATGCGCTGCTGCCCGCCGCCCGCGAGAAGGTCAACGCCGAGCTGGGCGCCCGCTTTGCCGAGCTCTGCCAGCAGCACAAGTTCTTCTATATCCTGGGGTCCGGCCCCAACTTTAGCCAGACCTACGCCATGGCCATCTGCTCGCTCATGGAGATGCAGTGGCAGCACTGCTGCTACATCCACTCCGGCGAGTACTTCCACGGCCCCTTCGAGGCCACCGAGCCCGGCGTGTTCTACTTTGTGCAGCTCGGCGCGGGCGAGTGCCGTCCCATGGAGGAGCGAGCGCTTGCGTTCCTCAACACGCATACCGACACGCTCATGGTGCTCGATGCGCTCGAGTACGGCGTGGGCGAGGTGCCCGCTAGCGTGCGCTCGTTCCTAGAGCCGATCTTCTTCTATGCGATGAGCTGCGAGCTGCGCGCCGCCCGCGGCAAGGTCTTCGACCACAGCCCCGAGGTTCGTCGCTACATGGGCATCGAGCAGTACTAAGTAACGGGAAAACCATTCACCTTCGATTCGTAAGGGCACTGCGTGAGCCAAAAAAGCGGGCCGCGCCGGGGATTTCCGGTGCGGCCCGCTTGGTGTCGCGCTTAGATTCGCAAGGTTGCGGCAACCAGCGGCCTACTTTGCGTCGTAGGCCTCGGCGTCCCACCAGTCGAGCTGGGCGATGTTGTCGCGGATGTGCTGGCAACTCTTGTGGAAGCCCTCGAGCTCGTGCTCGGACAGGTCGAGTGTGTAGACCTCCTCGACGCCCTCGGCACCGATCACGCACGGCAGGGAGGTGAAGATGCCCTCCTCGCCATACTGGCCGGTCATGAGCGTCGAGGCGGAAAGCACGGCGTGCTCGTTGTGCAGCACGGCGGCGCAGACGCGCGCGGCGGAGTTGGCGACGGCGTACTCGGTGCACTGCTTGCCCTGGTAGGTCACATAGCCGCCCTTGCGCGCGAGCTCCTCGACCTCCATGTGGTCGAAGGCGTACTTGTCGGGGTTCTCGGCCTGAAGCTCAGTCAGGCTCTTGCCGGCGATGGTCGCGGCCTTAAAGGCGGCCAGCTGGCTAAAGCCGTGCTCGCCGATCATGTAGGCGTCGATGGACTTGGGGCTCACGCCGACCTTCTTGGAGATCTCGGTGCGCAGGCGTGCGGAATCCAGACCGCAGCCCGAGCCGATGATCTTCTTGGGATCGTAGCCGGTCAGGTGCCACAGCTCGGTGCACACGACGTCGCAGGGGTTGGAGATGCTCACGAAGATGCCGTCGAAGCCGGCGTCGACGATGCGCTTGGCAAAGGTGCGGGCGGCGTCGGTGGTAAAGAACAGCTCACCGTCGCGGTTACCGGCGGCCAGTGCGACCTTACCGGCGGCGTTGACGATGACGTCGCAGCAGGCAAGCTCCTCGTAGTGGTCGTAGCAGTTGACGATCTTGGTGTTGTACGGGACAAACGAAAGGGAGTCGCGCAGGTCCTGGACCTCGGACGTCACCTTGGCCTCGTTGATATCGCACAGGTACAGCTCATCGGCAATGCCCTGCATGAGCAGGCTGTTGGCGACATGTGCTCCTACGTGGCCCTGGCCGACCACACCGATCTTACGCGTCTGGTACATATATGTATCCTTTCGGCCGAGTTATTCGCGTCGAACCATTGTAGCGTCCTGCTGCCACTTTGCTAGGCTAAAGCGCTGTAGATTTTTGGGACATGCCTTAATCTCTACTTTTGGAGTGATTTGGGCCGCTGACGGCATCGCCGGGCGATGTGCTCGCGCGGACGGGGCCGCTCGTTGTACCATAGCTGCAACTGACTCGTAAGGAGCATCCATGCCCATTCGCATCCCCGACGCCCTCCCTGCCGCCGCGCAGCTCGAGAGCGAGAACATCTTTGTCATGACCGAGTACCGCGCGCTGCACCAGGACATCCGTCCGCTGCGCGTGCTCATCCTCAACCTCATGCCCACCAAGATCGCCACCGAGACGCAGATCATGCGCAAGCTCTCCAACACGCCGCTGCAGGTGGAGGTGGACCTGCTGCGCACCAAAACGCACGAAGCCACGCACGTGAGCGCCGGCCACCTGGAGACGTTTTACCGCACGTTCGACGACATCCGCGACATCCACTACGACGGCCTGATCATCACGGGCGCGCCGGTGGAGCAGATGCCGTTCGAGGAGGTCGACTACTGGCCCGAGCTCTGCCAGATCATGGATTGGTCCACCACGCACGTGCACTCTACGCTGCACATTTGTTGGGGCGCACAGGCCGGTCTGTACCATCATTACGGCATCCAGAAGTACGACCTGCCGGCAAAGGCGAGCGGCGTGTTCGAGCATTATCTGGTGAAGCCGCAAAGCCCGCTGGTCCGCGGCTTTGACGACCGCTTCTATGCCGTACATTCGCGCAACACCGACGTGCGCCGCGAGGACGTGGAGGCCGAGCCGCAGCTTGAGGTCGTGGCCGTGTCCGACGAGGTGGGCCTGTACATCGTCAAGTCGACCGACAGCCGTCGCTTCTTTGTCTTTGGCCATCCCGAGTACGACACCGATACGCTGCGCCTGGAGTACGAGCGCGATGTGAAGCGCGGGCTCAACCCGGAGGTGCCGGCGCATTACTTCCCGGGCGACGACCCCTCCGCCGAGCCGCGCAACGTCTGGCGCAGCCAAGCTCAGCTGTTCTACACCAACTGGCTCAACTACTACGTCTACCAGACCACGCCCTACGACCTGGCCCGCGCCGGCGAGGAGCACTAGGCTACGGCTGTTGCTGTGCCGGCGGCGTGACGAGCGTGGATATCCGGACGGACGAGCGTGGATTTTCGGACATTTACAAATCGAGCGTGGATAATCTCCCACTTTTGGCTTGAAACTAGGCTCAAAACGGGAGATTATCCACGCTCATTTTTTAGGCATGTAGATGCCGATGGCTCGGCTAAGCGACGGTGCGTGCAGAGGCAAAGTCGCATTTGGCGTAGTCTTGAATCTCGACGGGTTTTTCTTTCTGATAATCCGATGGACCAAGGCCTCAAAATGTGGAGACAGGGACCCCTCGACAACCGCCCTGCCTGCAGATATAAGCCATCAGCCTAAAACGTCCAAAACCGTCAAGCATTTGGTCAGCGCCTGGACGGTATTTGGTCAGACTTCGCATGAAACCGTCTGGTACGTTTGCGCCGTTCCAAGATTTGGGAGGCGACATGGGAAACATGACGGCGAATCAAAGGCTTGCAAGCCACATTAAAGCATGCGAACAGCAGATGAGCTGCGTGTACGCGCGCACGGCGGCGGAGGCAAAGCAGATTGAGCGGCGGGCGGAGGCGGGAAGTCTCGAAGCGGTCATGCCGGGGCTGTACGCGCGTCCGGAATACTGGTCCGAGCTCAAGTTTCGGCAGCGTTATCTGCATCGGGTGCGGGCGCTTGCGCAAAAGCACCCCGACTGGACATTTTGCTCCTATACGGCGGCTGTTATCTATGGCCTTTCGGTTTCGCATGCCAATTTGACGCACATCCATATCGCCGCGATGCCAGCCCAATCGACGACGCCGGGCTCTCAGGTCATTCGTCATCGCTATGCTCGTCAAACACGAGCCACCCAGATGGATATCGCCGTAACCGATATCGATCAAACGATTACGGATTGCTTGGTCGATGCATCGTTTGTCGAGGGACTGATCATCGCGGATTCGGCGCTCCATGAGCAACTTTTGTCGAAGGAGCATCTCGTTGAGACTGTCGACAAGCTTGGCCTGAATCGTCGCGGCGTTGTGACGGCGCGCAGGGTTGCACGATGTGCCGATGGGCTGTCGGAAAGCGGCGGCGAGTCCAAGGCGCGTGCCCTGATGATCGAGCGCGGCTGGCAGACGCCGGAGCTGCAAGTTGAGCTGTTCGACCCGGTTGAGCCGGGACGACCGTATCGCGTCGACTACTTGTGGCGCGTGGGCGACCGGCTGATTATCGGGGAGTTCGACGGATTCGTTAAAAGCGAGAAGGCGGCGGAGGAGGGCAAGCTCGCGAAGGCGCAGTTCGATGAGCGCCAGCGCGAGTCGAGGCTTTCGCTGCTTGATAACTGCAAAAACGTGCGCTTGTGCTGGGATGATCTAAGGGATCCGACAAAACTCGATCGCAAGCTCAAGGTCGCCGGCGTGCCGCGTGCGTGCTGAGGCAGTTGCAGGGCGTTTGGCTGCACAAGCGTGGAAAATCGGATGGACGAGCGTGGATTTTCGGACGCTTGTTGAATGAGCATGGATAATCTCCCGTTTTTGGCTCGTAAGGGGGCTCAAAGTGGGAGATTTTCCACGCTCATCTTGCGGGTGCGATACAGCGGCGGCTAGGCGCTGACGATGTTGGGCAGCGGCAGATCGTGGGCGTCGGTGGGAACGTGGTCGACGCGCTGTTCGTCAAAGGCGATGCCGACGATTAGGCATTTAGGTGCAACTGTGGGCAGGTAGCGGTCGTAGCAGCCGCCGCCGTAGCCCAGGCGCGCGCCGGTGCGGTCGAAAGCCACGAGCGGCACGATAATCATGTCGAGAGCCTTGGCGGGCACGATGGGGAAGTGGTCGCTGTCGATGTCCGTGGCTGCGAAGGCCCGCGTAGGGTGGGCGATAAACGGGGCCTCGGACGCATCGCCGGCAGAGACTGCCCGCATGCACATGCGCTGGCCGCATGTGGCGGCGTCGCTTGCCGAGAGCGTGCACGGATAGGCTACGCGCCAGCCACGCGCGACGGCCGCGGCGGCAAACGCGGCTGGGTCGACCTCGGAACCCATCGCGGCATAGACGGCAACGGTGCGCTGGCCCGCAGCGCCGCTGGACTCCAGCAGCTCAACAAGCCGCGCGCAGATAGTGGCGGACTTTGCCGCCCGAACATCCAAATCAAGAGCATCGCGCCGAGCAATCACCGCCCGCCGCAACTCAGCCTTATCCATTCCAGCCTCCTCTAGCAAACCTGCCAAAAAGGGACAGGTTTATTTTGGCAGGTTTTATCTGGGCAAACGCGATATGGGCAGTAAAGCCACCGCAAATATGCCTGTGAACTGCGCCCTTTGTGGTTGTTTGGGCCTATGCGTTAATGCTATAACGCCGCAGCGATTGCTTCAGTCACAAACTTATTGAGTGACTCACCCTTCTTTGCCGCTGCCAACGCTGCTTGCTTGTGGAGCTCAGAGCCCGTTCTTACGTTGAACGACCCCTTAAAAGCCCGCTCGGGTTCCTTGCCCTTCTCGGCACAAAACTCAAGGTAATCGTCGACGGCGTCGTGGAAGCATTGCTCCACTTCTTCAACCGTGGAGCCTTCAAATACGATTGCGTCCCTAATGCCGGTGACCATACCTGTGAGCACATGCTGTTCGGCATCGAACTCGACTGGGGCGAAATAACCCTTGTATGCCAAAACGTTACTCATGACTACCTCCGACATCTTGCAGAAATCGAACGATGTTTCGAATGGTCCCCGCTGTCAATTCGTCAGATGGATGCGGCGCGTGCATCTGACGAACATCCTGCCATCTGATGGCCTGCAGAAGCGAACGCGCGATCCGGATGTCTTGCCTTTGTTGTCCATTTCAAAGCCATATGAAGCCATGACTTTTAAAAAATCGGTATACCGATACGTCGAAGGGCAGCTAAGCAGTTGGGCGATGAGTTTATCGGTTCGAGTCATCCCGCCTCACATTCTGCAACTATATCCTAGTTGCAATTTAAGTCCGATGCAAGCACCCCTACTATAGAACATGTGTACGTATAGAACAAGTGTTCGAACCAACACAAAGGCGCCTGTGAACTGCGCCCCTTTGCGGTGGTTTGGGCTGAATGTTGCGCAACAAGGGCTGCATTTTTGGGTTTACCTTCATGGTGGAAGGAATGAACCGAAAGGAGCCCGCCATGTTTTGTCGCTCGTGTGGCACGCCGCTTGTCGACGACGCCCTCTTTTGCCCCGTCTGCGGCGCGCCCGTAGCACCCGACCAGGTCGCGGCCACGCAGCAACCCCAGCCTGCCGCCGCGCCCGCTCCTCAGCAATACATGCCCGCGCAGCAGCCCGTGCGGCGCAAACGTTCCAAGAAGCCCCTCATCGCTCTCGCCGCGGTGCTTGCCGTGGCGGCCGGCATCGGCGGTGGCGCGCTGTTCTACTTCACCCAGATTGCGACCACCCCAATCGACGAGAAAACCTTTCCAGACAGCGGCATGCGTGCGCTTGTCTCGACCAAGTACGATACTAACGGTGATGGCCGCATCTCACGCGACGAGGCCAAGGCGGTGACGTCGGTCGAGCTGGACGGCATCGCGTCGACGCAGGGCCTGGGCAAGGTGTTCCCCAACGTTTCCAGCGTGGAATATGGCGGGGACAAGCTCGTCAACCTGGACCTTTCGGGCTGCGGCGACCTTAAGACCGTCGAGCTTAACTCGGCGAGTAATGTCACCGTCGTTAACCTGGACGGTTGCGACAACATCGAGAAGCTCGATCTTTCAAATGCCGGGGAGCTCAAAAGCGTCGATCTTTCGGGCAAAAAGAAGCTCGCCACGTTGGAACTGCCGCAGGATACGAAGGTTAGCGGCATTAAGGACACACAGCTCGACGAGCTGTGGCTGCCGGTGTCCTACGAGGGTACCGATAAATCGGACCAGTACGGCGATATCTACGAGATCGTGCGTGACGAGAACGGTTACGTCACGGGCTTCACGTCTGCCGTCAAGCAAGGTGGCGGCGTAAGTTACAGCGTCGAGCACGATGAGTCGCATCGCATTTCGGAGATTGAGGAAGATCTGGCGGGCGGTTACGAGAACGTCAACACGTTTGCGTACGACGCCGACGGTAACGTCACGCGCATCGACTGCGATGCCGACATGAGCGATTCGTCGAGCACCACGACGTTTACCTACGACGCGGACGGAAACCTGATCAACAAGACGACCCATGCGGGCTACGGCGAGAGTGCGAGCACGTATATTTATCAGGACGGCAACATGGTGACCAACACCGATACCAGCCCGGCCAATCCTCGGACGGTCGTGTATTCGTACGGATACGACAAGGATCGCGTGACGTCCTTTACGCTGGACTGCCAGGGCGACACGGTGGGAACTACGTGGACGATTACCGCGGGCTACGAGTATGACAAGGACGGCAACATTTCGCGTATCTCGCCTGTGGCATATGACTCGCACGGCAACGACTACGGCTCGCTGAACTCGTACGCAGCGGTGGATTATTCGTACAGCGACGGAAAGCTCGACAGGATCGATTCCGAGCGCGGCGGCTATGCGGAGTTCTATTACGACGAGCACGGCAACCTGACGTCGGTCGACGAGTATGCCGGCCGCGGTTCGGATGCCGAGTTTGAGTTTGAGCACGAGGTCGAGTACCAGCGCTACTTCTGCAGCAAGCACGAGAAGAATAAGCCGGAGGAGTGGATTCGTCTGGATGCAGAGTACGACGTCGACCAGGGTAGCTGGAGCAATGACTCCGATTATGGTCGTGAGTGCTTTGCAACCATGTACAAGCTCGATCCGCTGGCGGCCAGGCTGAACCCGTTCATCAAGTAACAGCTCGCCGGAAAACCACCACAAAGGGGACAGGCACCTTTGTGGTGGTTTTGCTTGCGGTGCGTTAGGCCAGCAGGTCGACGACGTTAAAGCCGGCGTTGCTCTTGGCGATGACGTCTCGGCCGCCAAAGACGCACGTTGGCGACTCGGCTGCGATACGCGCCACGTCGGCGCCGAGCGAGCGCAGCTCACCAGGCGTGGCGGCGAGCATCTGGGCGCGACGCTCCTCGCGCGCGTGCGGATCGAGCCCAGCCAGGTAGGTCGTATTGCGGCGCTTGGTGAGCGCGTACGGCTTCACGGGCGCGTCCATGCCGCTCACGCAGCTCACAATAAAGCCCTCGAAGGCGGCCTCGTCGGGCTCAAAGCTGCCGAGCCATGCGCCCGCGCGTTCCACGCGCTCAATCGAAGGATCGACCGCCGGGTCGCGGTAGGTGTAGAACGCCGCCTGGCGCTCGCCGGCAGCGCGGAATCCGCAGCCGTACGCACCGCCCTTCACGCGGATCTCGTTCCACAGGTAGTCGTAGGAGAGTGCGTTGGCGGCAACCGCCCAGGCGCCCGTCACGTCAATGCCCAGGCGACGCGGGTCGCACGCGCTTGCCGCAAAGCAGATGTCGCTGGGGATGACAAAAGCCTCGTGGCGGTCGCGCGGCGTTGGCACCACGAGCGCGTCGCGGCCGGCATCGGTGCCGTCGCCAGCGCCCAGCCCCAGGTTACCCGCGGCGGCCCAGTATGCGTCAAAGTCCTCGTCGCTGCCGGTGAAGCTCGCCATGCAGCCATCGGCCACAAAGATGCGCTCCGCCAGCTCGGCAAGCTTGGTACGCAGCCCGTCCACGCGCTCGTCAAAGTGCTCGAGCAGATCGCGCAAGAACAGGTAGAAGTCTACGCCCGAGAGCTGCTCGCGCACCACGGCCGAAGGCGAGCTGTAGCTCATCGCGCGGCCGAGTGCCGCCGAGTGGCCGTTGTTGATAAAGCCCTGCTCAAGCCCAATGCGAATCTGCGTGAGCACGTCGCGCACTCGGCCGGCGTCGGCATCGAGCAAAAGCGTGCTCGACCATACCTCGCGCGGCAGACTCGCCAGCGCATCGATCTTCTCGGACAGGGTGCCGGCGCTCACCAGCAGGTAGGGGCGCACGCCGTCCACTTCGGGCTGCGTCATGACTTCGGTAGTAAAGCTCAAAAAGCCGAGCTTGCCAGCGAGCAAGTTGTCGAGTTCCTCGGCCGAGTGCTCGCTCGTGGGCAGCTGTTTGAGAAGGCGGCAGAGCAGTGTCACATAGGGCAGGTCCTCAAACGCGACGCAGCTCAGGTCGAAATACTGCATGGCGTAGGCCAGACGGTTGGTGGGGATGCCGTGGCGCAGGCAGGGGATGGGCGCGGTCGTGTCCACGACCAGTGGCGGCTCGGGGCGCGCCTCGCCAATGTCGGACACGCGCAGGCGCGGCAGCGTGGCCTTGGCCTCGGGTGTGTCTTCCGCCTCCTGCGCGGCACGCAGCGCGGCCGTGCGCTCGACCACGTCGGCCAGCTCGGCATCGGTCATGGCATCGCGCTTGGCTGCCAGCTCGGCGGCCTCGGCACCCTCCGAACCCTCGGCGGCGTCCACCGGCACCAGCTCGACCAGTGCCATGTGATCGTTCTGCAGCACCAGCTCGCGCAGCAGGTCCTCAAAATAGCTGCCGTCCAGCTCGCCGCGCAGCTCCTCGTACACCGGACCGTACTTGAGCGCCAGCGTTGCAGCATCGTCATCGTAGAGCCAGGTGCTCAGCGCGTCGCACGCAATGGCCACGCCGTCGGCGATACCGTAGTCGCGCTGGCGCAGGTCGTATTCGTTGCTGCTGATGATGGCTTCCAGGCGCTCGCGCGGAACGCCGTGCTCGCACAGGTCGCGGCAGGCGTCCTGGAACACGCGGCGCAGCTCGCGCGCCACGCCGGGCTGCGCATTTTGCAGCATGATGAGCTCGTAGGGCTGCAGGCTTTCGGCCGCGGTGTAGCTCACCACGTTGCCGCCCAGGCCGGCGGCCAGAATGGCCTTCTTAACCGGGGCTTCGTTGGAGCCCAGCAGTGCCTCAAACAGGATATCCGCCGCGATCGTGCGTTTGCGGTCGAGCGCGCTGCCCAGCACCAGGCCCAGGCCCACCAGGGCGTTCTCGGGTGTAGTGGCCATCTCGACGCGCTTGTACTCGCAGGTCACGGGTGCCTGCACGCCCAGCGGATTGGGCGCCAGCGTGGACGGGTCCTCGCCGGCGGCGACGGCAGCGTCCATGCGGCGGCTCGCGGCACTCGGCTGCGACAGATAACGCTCGTCCAAAAAGGCCAGTGCGCGGTCCACATCTAGGTCGCCGTAGAGCGTTATATAAGAGTTGGAAGGATTGTAGTGGCGCGCGTGCGTGTCCAGGAACTGCTCGTAGGTGAGCGCAGGGATTGCGCGCGGGTCGCCGCCGCTCTCGTGCGCATAGGCGGTGTCGGGATAGAGCGCGGCGTTGACGGCGTCGTCCAGCACGCTCATGGGGTCGGACAGCGCGCCCTTCATCTCGTTGAACACCACGCCGTTATAGCGCAGCGTGCCCTCGTGCAGGCTCGCGGCGCTGCCGTCGCCCCCGGCGTCCTCCGGCAGGTCCAGCTCGTAGTGCCAGCCCTCCTGCTCAAAAATGGTGGGCTTGGTGTAGATGGCCGGGTTGAACACCGCGTCCAGGTACACGTCCATCAGGTTGTACAGGTCCTGTTCGTTGGTGGTGGCAACGGGGTAGATGGTCTTGTCGGGGTAGGTCATGGCGTTGAGGAACGTCTGCATGGAGCTCTTGATCAGGTCCACGAACGGCTCCTTGACGGGAAACTTGGCCGATCCGCACAGCACCGAGTGCTCAAGAATATGGAACACGCCGGTGGAATCGGCCGGCGGCGTCTTAAAGCCAATGGCAAAGGCCTTGTTCTCGTCGTCGCACGCCAGGTACAGCAGGCGAGCGCCCGAGGTAGTGTGTCGCAGCACGTAAGCGTCCGAGTCGAGCTCGGGCACGGTCTCACAGCGCTCGACGGCAAAGTCGTGGCAGGTAGTGCCGGGCACCAGCAGCGCGGCGGCAGCGGCGCGCGGATCGGTTGAGGTGGTGGACATATGCAGTCTCCTTTGACGCCCCAGCGGGGGCGAATCGAGTCGAATCCTCGAGAGTATACCCATATGGGGCCGTGGTTCTGCGGCGAACTGGAGACGATGTGGGTGGACTAGCCTAGCTAGGTTGATAACGAATGCCGCGGGTAGCCGCTGCATCCCGCTAAAGTGAAATAACACCCCGTTTACCGAATCATTTAGGAAATATATGGACTCCTAAAAAGTTCTAATATAATATAAGTCATATATCTATAAGCTGCTGATTCCTTGCAAAGGTATGGTTGATATGGTTGAAGCAAATAGCGTTATCCCCCTGTACAAACAGATTGTTCGTGCGCTTTCTGATTCGATCGCCAACGGCACGTACCGCCCGGGAGATAAGCTTCCGACCGAGGCGGAGCTCATCGAGCAATTTGGCGTGAGCCGAATAACGGTTCGCTCCGCAATTAAAGAAATGGAAGATGCTGG
Organism: uncultured Collinsella sp.; assembly: GCA_902470835.1. Taxonomy (GTDB): domain Bacteria; phylum Actinomycetota; class Coriobacteriia; order Coriobacteriales; family Coriobacteriaceae; genus Collinsella. Next base: position 1,702 of record CABRHR010000023.1, on the reverse strand, counting down.
GCTTGTTGAGAGGGCCCGCGGCAAGGGCACGTTCGTTTCGTCGGACACACAGATGTATGCCGCGGACGACCGTGAGAGCTTTACCCATTCGTGCCAGCTTGCTGGAAAACAGGCGTCTACCAGGGTTCTCGCAATGGGCTGGGACTTCCCAAGCCTGCGAGACGCGAAGTTCCTAGGCGTAGACGATACCCAAAAGGTATTGCGTAGTCGTCGTCTGCGCCTTGTGGATGACAAGCCCACGATGCTGGAAACCAATAGCTATTCCGCTGCGCTTTCTTTTTTGGAGCATGAATCCCTCGAGGATTCGCTGATGGCGGTACTCGATCGCCAGGGGATCAAGATGGGTCCCAACACGCGTACGCTCGAGGTCTGCTATGCGAGCGAGCTCGAGGCGACATACCTTAACGTGGAGCTGGACTCTCCGCTGCTTCTGTTTGTCGATAGACGTTATGCTCCAAGCGGCGAGCCGCTTTTCATCTCCCGTCAGGTGTACTGCACCGAGCGACTGAAGTTCTATCTGTAAGCAAGGGCGGCCGTTCTGTAAAAGGAGCGGCCGTTTTACCGACCAATTGTTACCGTTCGCGGAATTAGAGAACTAACGCACCGCAAAAAAGGAAATTGCTTATATACTTTGTTATGACAATATAGTACGTCTTATTGATATTGGAGAACTATGAATAAGATATTGCTAGCGAGTCATGGTTATCTCGCCCAAGGTATGAAAAGCTCTCTGGAGATTCTGATGGGCGCCAACGACCGAATCGAGTGTCTGTGCGCCTATGTCGATGACGACACGAGGGATGTCGCAGCGCTTATCGATGCTTGGATGGAGTCGAAGGATCCGGCCGACACGTGGTTTGTCGTAACTGACATCTTTGGCGGTTCCGTAAACAACGAGTTCATCCAGAGGCAGGCCGCCGGATCGTTTACGTTGATCGCCGGAATGAACTTGCCGCTGCTGGTGGAAATGGTTACACAGCTGGACTTCCTAGATGCGGACAAGGCCAAAGCCGCGGTCGAGGGATCGCGTTTGTTTATCCAGCTTTGTGAGGCGGCGGATATGCTCGCCGATGTCGAAGAAGAAGAGTTCTAGCTCAAGCTTCAACGAATAATTCAACCCTGTCATTACCTTTATTACGCGCGGAGATGATTACGATGATTAAGCTTACGAGGGTCGATTACCGATTGATTCACGGCCAGGTCGCCATGTCCTGGACGCATGCGCTGGATGTCGATTGCATCCTGTGTGCCAGCGACGCCGTGGCAAAAGGCGACATGAGAAAAGCCGCTTTGAGGCTAGCTCGTCCCAACGGCGTGAAGCTCGTCATAAAAGACGTGAACGCTGCTATCGAGGCGCTCAACAGCGGCGTCACCGACAAGTATTCGCTGTTTATCGTTGTCGAGACGATCGAGGATGCCTATCGCCTTGCTAAGGGTTGCAAAGACATCAAGGAGATCAATTTGGGCGGAACTCGAAAGTCTCCCGAGACCACGCTTCATCCGACCCCCGCGATCTTTGCGACCGAAACCGATGCCGAGCATATCCAAGAGCTTGTCAACGATGGCGTGGTTATCGAAATCCGTCAGGTTCCCAATGACTCAAAGGTACTTGCCAAGGACGTTTTCTAGCTGGAAACATGCCATTGTCTAGCATCTGTCTCTTATACACATCTCCGAGCCCACGAGACGCTACGCTATCTCG
>CABRHR010000022.1 GCA_902470835.1 uncultured Collinsella sp. | reverse complement strand
CTTCACCATGATGGGACGGATCTCGTCGGCGGCACGGCCGTCGACGCGCTCGCCGGTCTCAACGACCATGGTGCGCATGGCCTTCTTCTCGAGCTTCTTGAGCGCCACGGGGATCTCGCGCTCCCAAGCGGCCTGCTCCTCCTCGGTGAACTCGGCGCGGATGGACTCCTTCAGAGCCTCGACCTTACCGATACGGGAGAGCTTGTCGGCGTCGCGAAGGGCGGCTGCCATCTCGTCGTAGTGGGCGAAGATGCGCTCCTGGACCTCCTCGACGGGCTGGTCGAGCGGGTACTCCTTCTTGACGATGGGGCCGTTAACCTGCTCCCACTCGGCGACGAACTCGTCCTGAGCCTGGCAGAAAGCGGCAAGGGCCTCCTGGCCAAACTTCATGGCGGCGAGCATGTCGTCCTCGGAGATCTCCTCGGCGCCGCCCTCGACCATCGAGATAAAGTCGGCGGATCCGCCCAGCTCCAGGTCCAGATCCGAGTTCTCGCGCTCCTCGTAGGTGGGGTTGACGATAAACTCGCCTGTCTCCACGTTACGGCCGATGCGCACGCAGGCAAGCGGGCCCTCGAAGGGCACGCCGCCAAGCGTCATGGCCAGGGATGCACCCATGACGTTGATGACATCGAAGGGGTTGACCTGGTCGGCGACGAGCGAGGTGGCGACGATGTGCACCTCGTTGCGGAAGCCATCCGGGAAGCTCGGGCGAATCGGGCGATCGATCATGCGGGCCGTGAGCGTGGCCTTCTCGCTGGGACGGCCCTCACGCTTGAGGTAGCCACCCGGGATGCGGCCGGCTGCGTACATCTTCTCGTTGAAGTCGACGGTCAGCGGGAAGAAGTCGTAGTTCTTGCGCTCCTTGGAGACGACCACGGTGTCGAGCATCGTGGTGTCGCCCTGCTTGACCAGGCAGGCGCCGGTGGCCTGCTTGGCAAGCTCGCCCGACTCAAAGGTGTAGGTCTTGCCGTACAGCTCAAAGGTCTTGGATACGAGTGTCATTGTTCTCCTTTACCCCACAGGCCCCTTGCCTGCGGGCTTCTCATGTGACGCGGGCCCCCTGCCCCCGCCACGCTTCAGAGCGTGATTGTTCACGCCCTTACACAAAAAGAGCGCCCCGCTGCGCAGGACGCTCTTAGCATGTACAAATCCTACTGGATGTTGTCGCGGATGCCCAGAGCCTTGATGAGCTCACGGTACTCGACGATGTCGTTCTTCTTGATGTAGGAGAGAAGACGACGACGACGGCCGACGAGCATGAGCAGGCCACGACGGGTGTGGAAGTCCTTCTGGTGGGACTTCATGTGCTCGGTCAGCTCCTTGATGCGCTCGGACAGGATGGCAACCTGAACCTTGGGGTTGCCGGTGTCGACCGGGGTGTTACCGAACTGGGCAGTCAGCTCAGCCTTGCGCTCTTTGGAAACAGTCATTGTTTCACCTTTCGTTTTACGTCGCCCACGGGCGACTCGATTCGCCTCGGACTGGGAAGCCGCCGGTGGAGCGAGCAACCAAGGTCGAGGTACCAACAGGCCGATATGTTACCACAAGCAGCCCGCGCCTGCGCATCATCACCGACCCAACATGAATTCCATCGCACGGAGGCGCTGGTCGGTATGCGTCGCCGCCCACACATGCGAAAGCCCGAGTAAGAACGCCGCCGTATGCGGGTCGATTTTCTCGGCCATAAGCGCATCGAAGGTCATCGACATGAGGGCGCGCAGCCACGCGACCTCACCGGTCGACACCAGCTCGGCACCCGGAACGCTCGACGCGCACGACCCGCACATGAGACCGCCCGCCTGGGGCGAAAAATACGACAGCATGGGGTCTCCGCACAGCACGCAGGCCGAAAAATCGGGTCGATAGCCAACGTGCGATAGCAGCTTAAAGACATATGCCGCCACAAGTAGGTCCATATGCGCCGTGTCGATCCCGCTGCCCGCCAGGGTAAGCGCTCGCTGCGTAATGGCAAAGGTAAACGGGTCCTCGGCGTCCTCGAACGAGCACACGCGCGCGACCTCGGCGATCGCGCTTGCGGCGCAGGTCGTCTCGTAATCGGGCGCAGCGCCGAGCGGCGCCTCCATAAGCTCGGCCTGGGAAACCACGTCGAGCGACCGTCCATGCGCGAGCAGCATATCAACGGTACAGAACAGCTCGCAGCGCGCAGCCAGGCGCCCGCCGGGTTTGCGGGCGCCCTTTGCCACGGCACGAACCTGCCGACCCTGCTCATCAAGCATCGTCAAGATCAGGTCCGTCTCTTTGAGCTTGGTCTTATCGAGGACGAGCACCTTCGTACGATATGTCCGGGAGCCTGCCATGCGCGCCGCGCGCCCTTAGTCCTCGGCGTTATAGCCAAAGCGGCGAATCTGGGCCTCGTCGTCACGCCAGCCGGCCTTGACCTTCACGTCCAGCTCCAAAAAGACCTGCGTGCCAAAAATGCGCTCAAGATCGCGACGGGCGTCGATACCGATATGCTTGATCATCTCGCCGCCCTTACCGATGATGATGCCCTTTTGGCCCTCGCGCTCGACGTAAATGGTGGCGTGCACGCGCAGTACCTTCTTGGTCTGCTCGAGCGCATCGCAAATCACGCCAACGGAGTGCGGGATCTCATCACGGGTGCGGCGCAAGACCTTCTCGCGCACAAACTCGGCAACGAGCGTCTCATCGGAAGCGTCGGTACCCATGTCCTCGGGGAACCAACGCGGACCCTCAGGCAAAAAGTGCGCAACGGTCTCGATAAATGCATCGACGTTGAAGTTCTTGACCGACGACGTCACGATCTCGTCGTCATATTCCATGAGTTCGTGGGCTGCCTTAAGCTGCTCCATGACCTGTGCGGGGTCGGCCTCATCGGCCTTGGTGAGCACCAGGACCTTCTTGGAACGGGCGTTCTTGACGCGCTCGGCAACCCAGGCGTCTCCCCTGCCGATCGGTTTGGTGGCATCAATCAAAAACGCGACAACATCAACATCGTTCAGCTCGAACAACGCGCTCTTGTTGAGCTCGGATCCCAAGCCGTCCTTGGGCTTATGAATACCGGGGGTATCGACAAAGACCAGCTGGTAGCCGGGGCGGTTGACGACGGCGCGCATGCGGCGGCGGGTCGTCTGGGCCACCGGCGAGGTGATGGCGACCTTTTTGCCACAGCAGGCATTAAGCAGCGTGGACTTGCCAGCGTTGGGACGACCGACCAGGGCCACAAAGCCGCTGCGGAAACCGGGCTCAACGTCACCAAAGCCCGCGAGGTTGTCGTCCTCGTCGCACAGGGCGTCGAGTTCCTCGTCGCTCATACCCTCAAACGGGTCGAACTCCTCGACATCCTCGAGCTCCTCGGTATCCACCGCGTCCAGGGACTCGTCGTCCAAAATCTCATCGGTAGGCTGCATATTGTCGGACATGGGAATCCCTTTCTAAATAAAGTCGAGCGCGTGGGCAAATACCAGTACGCCCACAATCGCGGCGGTGATGGAAAGAACGTATACAGAGGCGGCGGCGATGTCCTTCGCACGCTTGGCCAGCGGATGGAGCTCCTGGGTCGCTAGGTCGACGATAGCCTCCATAGCGGTGTTGCACAGCTCGCCGTGAATCACCAGGCCACAACAGATGATAATCGTGGCCCACTCGGCAATGTCGAGCCCCACGATACAGCCGGCAATGACAGTGCACACGCCCGCCACGAGCATGACCTTAATGTTGCGCTCGGTCTTGACGGCGGTGACGAAGCCCTCCATGGCGTAGGAAAACGACTTTAAGAAGGACGGATGGTCCTTGTTCGATCCGGGAATCATAGACGGCTCCTAGTCGTGGGCGTGGTTGGTGATGGGGCCGACGTGGACTAGCTTAGGGTCCTCGCCGCGCTCGAGCGCCAGATCGCGCAGGATGGCGTCCTCGCGGGCCTCCATGACCTCGGCCTCGTCGTCCTCGATGTGGTCATAGCCCAGCAGGTGCAGCATGCCGTGAACGAGCATCAGACGGCACTCGTCAGCGGGGCTATTGCCAAAACCGGGGGCCTGACGGGCAATAACCTGCGGGGCCAAGATAATATCGCCGAGCTCGAGCGTCTCATCGGCGGGAATGTCATCGTCAAAGGCCGAATCGCACTCAAACGAGAGTACATCGGTGGTGCGATCGATACCGCGCCACTCGTGGTTGAGCTCGTGCATCTCGTCCTCGTCGACATACGAAAGGGAAATCTCGACTTCACGCTCAACGCCCTCGGCGGCAAGCACGACCTCGCAGATGTGCTCCACCTCCTGCGCATCGAGCAGCGTATCGAGCTCGGCATCGTTGCTGATCAATACACTCAACGGGACTCCTTTCGGTCGCGCGGGCGCTGCTCGCGCACGTCATCATAAGTGTCGTATGCCTCGACGATACGTCCCACCAAGGCATGGCGCACCACGTCGGCGCGCTCGAGGTGCGAAAATGCGACATCGTCGACACGGCCCAAAATCTGCTCAACGTCGGCAAGACCGCCACGACGACCCACCAGGTCGCGCTGGCTCAGGTCGCCGGTGATCACAAACTTGGAGTTAAAGCCCAAGCGCGTCAGGAACATCTTCATCTGCTCAGGCGTGGTATTTTGCGCCTCGTCGAGCACCACGAAGGCATCGCTCAGCGTGCGGCCGCGCATGTAGGCAAGCGGGGCGATCTCGATCACGCCACGCTCCATAAGCTCATCGGTGCGCTCGCGATCCATCATGTCAAAAAGGGCGTCGTAGAGCGGACGCATGTAGGGATCGATCTTTTCCTCGAGGGTGCCGGGCAAAAAGCCCAAGTTCTCCCCCGCCTCGACAACCGGACGCGTCAAGATCAGCCGGCCCACCTCGTGGCGCTTGAGCGCGGCAACGGCGAGCGCCATGGCCAGATAGGTCTTACCGGTGCCGGCAGGACCCAAGCCAAAGGTGATGGTATGCGTGCGGATGGCATCCACATAGCGCTTTTGGCCCAGCGTCTTGGGGCGAATGGCACGGCCGCGATACGAAAGCAGCACGTCATCGCGAAGCGACGTAGCCTCGTGCTCACCGTCGCGCAAGACGGCCAGGCAGCGAGAGACATCGTCGGCAGACAGTGTGCGCCCGCCGGCCGCCTCGCGAAAAGCGTGCTCGAAAAAGCGCGCCACGAGTTCGACCTCGTCCGGGTCGCCGCTCACGGCGATGCTATCGCCACGGGCGACCACATGGGCGCGAACCAAGTTCTCGAGTGCACGAAGGACGCCGTCGCCGGCGCCCAAAACGCGCGAGGGGTCGATACCCTCGGGAACGGTAAGTCTAATCTTCGAGGCTTCCATGAACCTCCCTGCGCGCATGGACCAAGCCGGAATCATCGACTCCGATGATAGCAACATCGAGCAGGCACGGGGCTGTGAGTCCACAGGTATCGTCAAGACGGGCATGATGGAACGAGCCGAGCGTCAGGTTGTCACCATACTCGAGCACGGCACGCTCGACCGTGCCCACGCGACGACGAGCGTCGGCAATAGCGAGCTCCTGCGCGGCGGCCCGCATACAGCGGCTGCGCTCGGCCATAACCTCGGGCGGCACCTGGTCGGGCATATCGGCAGCAAGGGTACCGGGACGCTTGCTATAGCGGAACACGTGCATGCGCGAGAAACCCACACGGCGGCACAGCGCCAGCGACTCCTCGAACTCATCGTCCGTCTCGCCGGGAAAACCGACGATGACATCGCACGAAAGGGACGCCTGGGGCAAGTTGGCGCGAATCATACGCACCGTGTCCTCAAAGGCCTCGGCGCTATAGGGACGGCCCATGCGATGCAGGGTCGCCGTGCAGCCGGACTGCACGGGCAGGTGCAAAAACGGGGCGATACGCTGCGGATAGCGCGCCATAACCTTAAGCAGGCGCTCAGAGATATCCATGGGCTCAACCGAGGAGATGCGCACATGTGGAATAGACGTGCGCTCCATGATGGCCTCGAGCAGCTCATCGATCTCGACATGCTCGTCGGTCGCGCTCTTGCCATCGTAGGCACCCAGGTTCACACCGGTCAGCACCACCTCGGGCACGCCGGCCTCCTGGGCCTCGCGAACTTGCTCAAGCACGGACTCGACGGGCACGGAGCGCTCGGGGCCGCGAGCCTTCCACACAATGCAATAGGTGCAGCGATGGTTGCAACCGTCCTGAATCTTCACGCCCAGGCGAGAGCGACCGAGCGCATCGACCACCTCGCCATCGCTGCAGGCGGGAACGCTATCGGACTCAACGCCCAGCACCTCGCAGACACGTTCGGCGACATCGATCTTGGACGGCTCGGCGATCACGCGATCCGAAAGCTCCAGCAGCTCCTCGGGATGCAAATTGACCACGCATCCGGTCACGACCACATAGGGCTCGTTTGGATGGGCCAGCGCATGACGGACGGCCTTACGGGTCTTGGCCTCGGCCTCGCCCGTAACGGCACAGGTGTTAATGACGATCAGATCGGCATCCTGAGGCTCCACAATAGCAAAGCCCAGGCGCATAAGATCGGCAGTGATACGGTCAGACTCAACCCGGTTGACACGGCAGCCGAGGTTGACGACGGAAATATGGGGTGCGAGCACGCGGGCTCCTTAATCGAGGATATCGTCGAGGGCACTCTTGATACGGTCGGTCACCGACTTCTTACCGGAAGCGACGTCATCGCCCATCTCATCGGCAAAAGCACGGAGCAGCTCGCGCTGCTTATTGGAAAGATTGGTGGGAACGACCACGCGCAGTTGCACGATCAGGCGGCCACGCGAACCGCCACCGCCAATGCGCGGCATTCCGTAATTATTGACGCTCACGGTGTCGCCGTACTGAGCGCCGGCGGGAACCGTCACCTTAACGACCTCGTCGGGCATAATGCCCTCGACCTCGATCTCGCAGCCGAGCGCAGCCTGCGCAATCGAGATATCGCTCACCAGGTACAGGTCATCACCGTTGCGCTTAAAGCGCTCATGGTCGGCAACGCGCACGTTGACAATCAGGTCACCCGAGGGCTCGCCGCGAAGGCCGGCCTCGCCAAAGCCGCTCACACGCAGCTGGCGACCGGTCGAAACGCCGGCGGGAATATCGATGTCGATCTTTTCATGCGAAGGCGTGCGGCCCTGGCCGTCGCATGTCTCGCAGGGATGGTCGATAACCGTGCCCTCGCCATGGCAGTCGGGGCAAGGCGAGGAAGACTGAACCTGGCCCAGGAACGAACGCTGGACCGTCGTGACGTAGCCCGTACCGTGGCAGCGGCCGCACTGCTTTTCCTGTGCGCCCTCTGCCCTACCGGTTCCATTGCAGTCCTCGCAAGGAGCAAGGCGGTCATAGCTGATCGTCTTTTTGCAGCCGAGCGCCGCCTCCTCGAGCGTCACTGAAAGCGAGATGGCCATATCACGTCCGCGACGACGCTCACGACGGCTGCGGGCGCCACCGCCGGCACCGCCGCCAAAGAACGACGAGAACAAGTCGTCCATGCCCATGCCACCAAAGATATCGTTGATATCGACGTAGCCCGAACCACCAGGGCCGTCGGCAGTGCCGTAACGGTCGTAGTTAGCACGCTTCTGCTCATCGGAAAGAACGGAATAGGCCTCGTTGAGCTCCTTGAACTTGGCCTCGGCCTCGGGGTCGTCCGAAACGTCCGGGTGTACGGTACGGGCCTTCTTTAGAAACGCGCGCTTAATCGTCCGCGCATCGGCATCCTTGTCGACGCCAAGTACCTCGTAGTAATCCCTATTTTCCGACACGACCGAATCCTTCCGACTTTCATTCTTGTCACAGTGCGTCCTATACCCAAGCAGGGCCGGCCGCAAACAGAGGGCTAGATGTTATTGCATTGCGTAGGGCGAAAGCATGGCACGTTGCGAGCAGCTCGCAAACCAAACCGACACGAGAGCGAACATAAATCCGTTGGCAAAACCGTTGGCAAACTGCATGGCACCGCGCTTCCACCACAGCAGGCTGCGATGAAGCACACCGTCCGAAAGCACCATGAACAGGCCCATGGTAAACGGAATAAAGCACATCACGGCAAAGGCCGAGAACACGCCCGAGATGGCCGAGAGTACCAAAAACGGCGCCACGATGCCCATCAGGTAAAAACCGGTACGAGCTTTGCCTTCCAAGCGCTCGGCTTCAACATGGGCGCGACCGACCAGGTCGCCGCCCGCGGCACCGTTGGTGCCAGCATGACCCATGCCGCTAATGCGGACCTCATCGCCATCGTGCGTGCCGGCAGGAAACTCAATCGTCTGCTCGGAGGTTACGCGAGTACGACCGCTGCCACCGCAATGAGGGCAGGGGTCGGCTACGACCTTACCGGAACCACCGCACTCGGGGCAGACCGACTGGAACGTGCCCGCACCAAACAGAAAGGACAGGTCGACGTCGATGTGGCCGCGACCGCCGCAGCTCGGACAGGTATGTGCATGCTCGGAGGAGACAGAACCCGAGCCTCCGCAGTGACTACAGGTATCGAAGCGCGTGTAGCGGACGGTCTTGCGGGCACCGCCCTTGGCCTCCTTGGCGTCGAGTTTGATATCGACGACCACATTGGCGCCGTTCTCGGGATTGTAGGCAGCCTGCCCGCGACGCTGCTGGCCCCAGGCGCCACCAAAGGGAAAGCCGCCCTCAAAAGGATTGCCATAGCCTGCGCTGCCGGCGTAGCCGCCACCATAGGGTGAAGCCGTAGGGGCACCGGCAAAGGGATTGCCAGAACGCATGGCGTCGTAGCGCGCACGTTTTTGCTCATCCGAAAGCACGGCGTAGGCCTCGGAAACCTCTTTAAACTTTTCCTCGGCATCCGGCTCTTTGTTGACGTCCGGATGGAGCTTGCGGGCCTTTTGCTGAAAGGCCTTTTGAATATCACGCGAGGTGGCGTCCTTGGAGACACCCAGAATCTCGTAGTAATCTTTTTCGTTCATCGTCGCCATGCGCGGCAACCTCCTGCTCACAGCAGCGTATATATTCCGGTAATTCTACCCGAGCGGCCTAAGCTAGATCCCAAAACAGCTCGAACAGAACATTTCCATCGAGCCAGCCCAGGTGGGTCGGCGCCAGACGAGCTCGAACATGGCCCGCGACGACATCTGCCGAAGTGAAGGGTCCCTCATGGACCCCGAGCGTCTCGGGCACCCAAGTGGCAAGACCCAATTCGAGCGCGCGATCGCAGGCAGCTGCCAGCTCACCCGCTGGGATGACACGAGCCGCGCGAACCAACAGGTCGGACGCAATACCGCGCGTCATGCGACAAGCAAGCATCAGGTCCTCGGCTGCCGCCTCGCGCTGCGACAGGTACTCGGCCTCAAACGACGTCGCGTCATCGTTGCGCTGGACCAGACGCACGCGGTGCGCATCGCCGCGAGCGGGAACGTCAGGAAACAGCCCGGCCAAGCGATCGAAATACTCGGCATCGAGCATACCCGCGGCAGAACGACCCAAACCCAGATAGCCCCGACCAGTCCAGTAGGCGATATTATGAGCGCATTCATGCCCATCGAGCGCGTAGCTCGCCACCTCATACGGGTGATAGCCGGCCGCACCCAGACGCTCACGCGCGGCGTCCATGCATGCGGCTTGGAAATCCTCATCGGGCTCAAGCGACTCGTCACGGCAGGCCATGCGGTAAAGCGGCGTGCCCTCCTCGAGCGTGAGCGGATAGACCGACACATGGTGCGGGGCCGCCGCAAGCACGCCATCGAGCGCGCACTGCCAGCTCGCCATAGTCTGACCGGGAAGCCCACACATAAGGTCGCACGACACATCGAGCCCAACATCCTTCACCGTCGCGATAGCCTCAAGCGCCCGTTCGGCATTATGGATGCGGCCAATAGCAGCCAACTCAGTATTATCGAGGGTTTGCACGCCCAGAGAGATGCGCGTGACACCCACCTCGGCAAGCGCGGTGGCGAGCTCAGCGGTCAGCGACTCAGGATTGGCCTCGCAGGTAAACTCAACGGGCTTGCACCACGCGAAAATGCGCCGGGCAAGTTTCACCAGGCGCTCCCCTGCCAGCGACGGCGTGCCGCCACCCACGTAGACGGTGCGAATCTGCCTAAGTGCCCCAGCGTTGCCAGAGGCATCAAGGCGCGCGTACAGGTGCTCAAAATAGGCATCGAGCGCAGCATCCAGGTCGCACGGGGCCACGCTTTGCGAGTCAAAGTCGCAATAGCGGCATTTTTGAGCGCAAAACGGCACGTGCACATACAGCGCGGTAACGGCCACCGTTAGGCCTCCAGCGGATGAGCGGGCACCGATACGCCGGCGGCAAGGGCGGCCTCGCAGGCCACCACGTCGCGCTCGATATCATCGACCAGCGCCATAAACTCCTCGTACGTGGAGCAACGCACCACCCGAGCGCGCCAGGCGGCGGCATGGGGCATACCCTTTAAGTACCAGCTTGCATACGTACGGGCGCGCGACATAAGCGGCAGAAGCTCGTGCGTCAACGTCAGATGCTCACGCAGGGCCTCCAGGCGCTCGAGCGAGGAGCGAGAAGGAACCGGCGTGCCATCGAGTGCAAGGGCGCGTGCATCGCCGAACACCCAGGGATTGCCGTAGATACCGCGCGCAATAAACACCGCGCTGGCACCCGAACCGCTCAGATGCTCAGCAGCGTCCTCGGCCGAGAACACATCGCCCGAACCAATCACGGGAATCTCGACGGCTTCGGCAACCTCATCGACGACAGACCAATCGGCCTGGCCCGTATAGAGCTGCGTGGCACAACGACCGTGCACAGCAACTGCAGAGGCGCCCGCCCCTTCGAGCATCTGGGCAAACGTTGCGGCATTGCGATCCTCGGCATAAAAACCCTTGCGGATCTTCACGGTCACGGGAACATGCGCCGCACCCACCGCTGCCTCGACAATCTTCTCGGCGAGGTCGGGCGTGCGCATAAGCGCCGAGCCCTCGCCCTTGGTAACGACCTTGCGAGCCGGACAGGCCATGTTGATATCAATCAATGACAGGCGATCGCCCACGCGTTCCTCGACGGCAGCGACGGCACTCGCAAACTGATCGGGCTTGGAACCAAAGAGCTGCACGCAAATCTGCTGTTCCTCGTCGGCCGGCAGCACCAGGCGCCACGTCTTGTTGCTGGCATAGGCAAGGCCTGCAACGCTCACCATCTCGCTGTAGGCAAAGTTGGCGCCGCGGCGGCGACACATGATGCGATAGGCGGGGTCGGTTACGCCCGCCATGGGAGCCATAAGGAACGGCTGCTCGGCATAGGCGCCCAGCAGCCGCTTGCTGTATTCAGAAAGCGCCATGGATCTACTCGTCCACCTTGAGAATCGCCATAAAGGCCTCCTGCGGAACCTCGACCGAACCGATGGCCTTCATGCGCTTCTTGCCCTCTTTCTGCTTCTCGAGCAGCTTGCGCTTTCGCGAGATATCGCCGCCGTAACACTTGGCCAGCACGTCCTTGCGGCGCGCTTTAACGGTAGAGCGGGCGATGATCTTATTGCCGATGGCGCCCTGGATAGGAACCTCGAACAGCTGTCGCGGGATGATCTCCTTGAGCTTATCGCACAGGCCGCGGGCCAGACCATAGGCCTTGTCCTTGTGCACGATAAACGACAGCGCGTCCACCTCGTCACCCGAAAGCAGGATATCGAGCTTCACAAGCTCGGATGGACGGTACTCGTTGAACTCGTAGTCGAGCGAGGCGTAACCCTTGGTGCGGCTCTTGAGCTGGTCAAAGAAGTCCAGGATGAGCTCGGCGAGCGGCATGTCGAAGCGCATCTCGACCGATTTGCTCGTGAGATGGATCATGTCGGTCGTAATGCCGCGGTGCTCGATAGCGAGTTGCATGACGGCACCCGTATACTCGGGCGGGCAGATAATCTTGGCCTTGAGGTAAGGCTCCTCAATGCGCTCGATACGCGTAGCCTCGGGCAGATCCTGCGGGCTGCGGACATCAATCATCTCGCCGTCGGTCTTGTAGACGTGATAGTCCACCGAAGGGCTCGTCGCAATAAGGTCCAGATTGAACTCGCGCTCCAGACGCTCCTTGACGACCTCCATATGTAGCAGGCCCAGGAAGCCCACGCGGAAGCCAAAGCCGAGCGCCACCGAGGTCTCGGGCTCCCACACCAACGACGGGTCGTTGACGTGCAGCTTATCGAGCGCGTCACGCAGGTTCTCGTAGTCCTTGTTATCGATCGGGAACAGGCCCGTATAGACCATGGGCTTGGCCTCGCGGTAACCGGGAAGCGGCTCGGGGCAGGGGTTCGACGCCCAGGTAAGGGTGTCGCCCACGCGAACGGCCTCGGGGTCCTTCAGGCCCGTGACCACGTATCCGACCTCGCCGACCGTCAGCGCGTCGACCGGGGTCTCGGCGGGACGCTTGACGCCCACGCCATCGACCAAAAAGTCGCCCTTTGCCTGCATCATGCGCAGGGTATCGCCCTTTTTGATGGAGCCGTCAAAGACGCGCACCGTGGCCACCACGCCGCGATACTCGTCAAAGTACGAATCCAGAATGAGCGCTTTGAGCGGAGCATTTGCATCGCCCTTAGGCGGAGAGATCAAAAAGACAATGGACTCCAGCAGATCGTGAATGCCCTCGCCGGTCTTGCCCGAGACACACACGGCGTCATCGGCAGGGATCGCCAAGTCATCCTCGATCTCGGTCTTAACCTCATCGGGATGGGCCGAGGGCAGGTCGATCTTGTTGATGGCCGGCACAATGTCCAGATTGGCGTTCATGGCGAGCGTCGCGTTGGAGACGGTCTGCGCCTCGACACCCTGGGTGGCATCGACGACGAGCACCGCGCCCTCGCAGGCGGCCAGCGAACGCGAGACCTCATAGGTAAAGTCCACGTGGCCCGGCGTATCGATGAGGTTGAACTGATACGTCTCGCCGTCGTCGGCGTCATAGGACACGCGGACGGCGTTGGACTTGATCGTGATGCCGCGCTCGCGCTCGATATCCATGGTGTCGAGCAGCTGCGACTCCATGTCGCGCTCGTCGACGGTATGGGTGAGCTCGAGGATACGGTCACTGATCGTGGACTTGCCATGGTCGATGTGCGCAACAATTGAGAAGTTGCGGATGTGGGAAATGTCAATTGAAGTATTCATGCGGACTATCTTACCCGAGCGATACAAAAAATGGAGCCTGTTCCATAAAACAGGCTCCATTTATGCGCGTAATCTGTGTGGTGTGAAATTTACAACTTAGGCGTTGATGCTGTTCACGAGCTTGGCAAGACCGGACTTGCGGTTGGAAGCCTGGTTCTTGTGGATAACATGCTTGGCGGCAGCCATGTCGAGACGCTTGGTGACGGTCTTGAGGGCAGCCTGGGCCTTCTCGGCGTCGCCCTCAGCGACGGCGGACTGGACGTGCTTGGTCAGCGTCTTGAGCTCGGACTTGACAGCCTTGTTACGCATGCGAGCTGCCTCATTGGTGCGGATACGCTTCTTCTGAGACTTGATGTTTGCCACTTCTGGAGTTCCTTTCGAGTTCCTTGCAAAAAATGTATGACACCTCTGAGACACGGTGAGGTCATGCAAGCGCCTACTATAGCACGCTCCCCCTCAAAGGGATAGAACGAATTTGTCAAATAGGCAGGTATCATCACGATTTTCTCAAGATGTTCGTAATCCAGAGCAAAAGCGCGGTCTGAGAATCGGCCGAACCCTTGAGCGCGAGCTCCACATCGACCGCACCCTCGAGCGCTGCGACGAGCTCTGCCATCGAAAAGCGACGCGCCCAGGTCAGGTGATTCTTGACCTGCCAAGCTTGAAGCTTGAGCGTCGCGGCGAGCTCACGGCCCTGCCCGCGGGAGTCGAGCGCCTTGGCGACGATCAGCTCACGGATGCGACCGCACAGCAACGTGTAAGTCCACACGTAGCTCTTGGAGGGCAGAAGCTTAAAGAGCTCGAGCGAACGCCGCATATCGCGAGCCGAGACGGCGTTGAGGAAGTCCCAAGGCTGGACTTCGGCCGTGCGCACGATCCAGCGTTCCACATCGGAAAGCTCAATTTGCGGTGCCTCGACCATCTGAGCGAGCTTGGCCAAGTCGTTATCGAGCATGCGGGTGTTCTCGCCCGAGCGCGAAACGAGCTCCTCGGCGGCCGCCGTCGAGATCGACTTGCCGTGCTGCGTCGCCATCTGCTGCACGCGGCGCGGAAGCTCCCAGCGCTTGGTGCCGGAGCAATCGATCACGGCCTTCTTGTCGATCTTGGCGATCGCCTTATACAGGCGCGTGTTCTTGGCGAGTGAATCGGCTATGACGAGACAGACCGTCGTGGGGCTGGGACTCGCCAGATACTCGACGAGCGGCTCCGAGACCGCCTTGGCGAGCTTTGAGCAGCCATCGAGGATTACCAGGCGAAACTCGCTGCCCATCGGAAAGGTGTTAAGCGATCCGATAATGGACTCGATATCGGGGTCCTTGGTCATGTCGCGCTCGTCGAGGTTGAACTCGACCATACCAGACTTTTCCAGACGCGCTTTCATACGCGAGACGGCGTGATCGCGCTTGACTCCGTCGATACCGACGATCAGATATGCCGGCAGCAGACCGGTTTCGGACATTGCGCTCCCCTCCCGCAGGCCTTCGTATTCGCTCCGTGCCATTCTAGCCCAGGGGCCCACCACACGCCAACGACGTCGTTACGGTCGCTGGCATCGCATCGCAAAGCCATTCGCAGTCGGCGTGACGGTAATGTCGCCGTGTTCGATAGTGCACGCGAACACGCCGCCCGCTTCCTTAACGGCATCGATGCAGGCGTCGGACGGATGGCCGTATCGATTCCCCTCGCCCGCGCTCGCGAGGGAAAGCTCGGGCTTCAGGACGTCCAGCAACTCACCATCGACTGAAACCTTAGAGCCGTGATGCCCAAGTTTAAGGACATCGATATCCCCCACCTCCTGCACGAATTCCCGTTCTTGGTCGAGCTCGGCATCACCGGTGAGGAGCATACGCAGGTCCTTGCCTTCCTGAATATAAGAGAGCAGCAGGACAAGCGAGTCCTCATTTCCCTCGCCATCCACGGACTCGAATGGCCACATCACGCGGGCGCAAAATAAGCCGATGTCGACTGTATCCCCACGGCGCACCTGCCGATACTCCACGCCAGGTCGGTTCAACACCTCGGCAGGAGCATCCTCCAGCGCATCCGCTGCCACGGCAATCGTTCCGACCGAAAACTGTTCGAGCACGGCAGGCAGACCACCCCAGTGGTCCTCATCCCAATGCGTCACAAAGACGGCATCGATATGGTGCACGTTATTGCGAACCAACGCCGCCACCACGCGCTCGTCGAGCCCGCAGTCGACGAGCGCCACTGCGCCGCCCTGGCGAATAAGAATCGCATCGGCCTGGCCCACATCGAGCACCGTCACCGAAGGCGGTGCGAATCGATCCCAGTAGGCGTACGGAATCGCAGCCAAGAGCACCAGGCATGCAAGCCCCACCGCCATAGGACGTGCACGGGGACGCGGCCACCAGACCAGCAGAACCGCCAGCAAACACGGCACTAGGTAAATCCACATGCTATCGGGCGGCACGCTCACGGATGCACCCGGCACGGCGGCAAAGAGCTGCTCAAAGAACAGCGCGCAACGGGCGGCAATCATGGGCACAACGAGCGCCCAAGTCCGCAACGGCGCCACGAGCGAAAAGGGAACCAGCACGATCGACACGACGAGCAGTACGCTCACCACCGGACCGAGGACCGCATTTGCCAGCGGAGCAATGAGCGAGAACGTACCAAAGGCAGGAATGGTAATGGGAAGTGTCGCCAGTTGCGAGCACAGCGTGACGGAAAGCATGCCGGCAACGCCCGACGGAACACTAAGCTCACCCAAAGCGTAGGTCGCATAGGGGCAAAAGCACAGAATGGCTAAGACGCTGGCACATGAAAGCTGAAAGCCCATCTCGAACAGAACCGTCGGCCGCAGCAGCACAAAGATGGACATGGTTACGAAGAGTGCCGAAAGTCCGTGCCGGCGACGCCCCGCGCCGTTTACGACAAGCGTCGCGAACACCATGCAGCACGCGCGCACGGCCGAGGGAGACGCGCCCGTAAAGGCAACGTAGCCCACAAGCGTTATCGCCAATATCGCCCGCTGAAGACCACGTGAGCACCGAGTCTTTTGCAATACACCCTCGATTACAAACCCCACGATAGCCAAATGGCTGCCCGAGACGGCGATAAGATGCGCCGTTCCCGTCACCGAAAACCAGTCGCCCGCCGGCTGGGCGCGCAGCTCGGTCGAACGACCGCAAACGACACCGGCCATGAGTGCACGCGCCGGGTCGGTCGCAGGCGCGATGGACGCAAGCAGCCCATTTCGCATCCGAAGTAGCGGCCCCGGAGAGCCCTCATTGACCGACAAAATCCGAACGACTTTAACCTTGCACACCTCGCCTCGGAGCACGCGCGATCGTCCATACGCATCGTTCTCAAAACGTGAAACGCGACCGATAACACGCACGTGCGCCCCGACCTTGAGCTCGCGGTCACACGATAGGCGAACCGTTGCCAAGTTCTTACCGTCCGCGCGTGCCTCGCAGGTATAGGAATACGCGTCGTCGTTTATGGATGGATCACCCTGCACGACAAACTCGAGGCTGCTTGCCGCTCGACCGTCGAGCGCCTTCGAGGCGCTTAGCGCGCCCACAGCCCACCAGGCCGAGACGACCGCTCCCGCCACAAGACCGACGGACGCGGCATACAGCCACCGCTTCCAAGGGGCAAGCCACGCACAAGATTGAGCCAGCACAACGAATACCGCCGCCGCAACGGGGATGGCCCAAAGCGGCCCGACCGCCGGCGCCTGCTCCCTCAGCAGCGCATCAGCGGCCACGTTGAGCACCAAGGCGCAGCTCATGCACATGCCGGCACACAGGACCATCGTCCACGGAATCAGGGGCCGCGGAGGCATCACATGCTCGCGCTCGGTCGCGCTCATACGCAGATGCAATCTTTGATTTTGGCAAGCTTCTTCTCGCCGATTCCCGATACACGCATCAGATCGTCAACCGAGGCAAAAGCACCGTTCTTTGTTCGTTCATCGATAATCGACTGGGCCATGGAGGGACCGATGCCCGAAAGCGTCTGCAGCTCTGCCGCGCTTGCCGTATTGATATTTACTAGGCCTGTTGCGCCACTCACGCCCGATGATGCGGAAGCCCCACCATCAACACCGGCTTCCGCAATGGACGCCTGCTGCTCCCCTACCGTTGGAACGTGAATCTTCTGTCCATCGACGACCTTAGATGCCCGATTGAGCCCCGTAACGTCTGCCTCGGGCGCCAGCCCGCCGGCGGCATCAATCGCCTGAGCCACCCGCGCGCCGTCCTTGAGACGATATACACCGGGCGACACAACGGCGCCATCAACATCGACATAAACCTCTGCCGCGGCAGACGCCTTAGGCGAAGAGCCTTCGGATGTCTTTCCGCTCGAGGCATCGCCGGATCCCGGCTCCACTAACGAACCCGAACCATCAGTGTGCTCAAACGACACACTGCCGGCACCGCCGCCAAGGTTCGCCATCGCCAGTCCACTCGCCATCGCAATGACGACCAGTATCGCCATCACCACTGCCTTATGACCGAGCAGCTTGTCCGCCAAGCGGTCCATCCGTTTGACCCGTTCGTGTTGTTCGCGCTGCGCCATAGCAAAACCTCCCAACAACATCGTGTCAGGAAAAGAGTCCTGCAACAGCCATTCTCCAAAACCGGTTTTCGCGGTCAAACCAAA
Organism: uncultured Collinsella sp.; assembly: GCA_902470835.1. Classification (GTDB taxonomy): domain Bacteria; phylum Actinomycetota; class Coriobacteriia; order Coriobacteriales; family Coriobacteriaceae; genus Collinsella. Next base: position 5,937 of record CABRHR010000022.1, on the reverse strand, counting down.
AGCCGACCAAAACCTTGCGAAATAATGTCCATTTATTCAGGCACACGTCAGCAAATGAGCACTTAGTCGCAAAATGCCCAGATAGCAAAAGACCGACGATGCAAGCGCATCGTCGGTCTATGCACAAATTTACTCGTGATCTTGGTAAATCTCACGCGGAGCAAGCTCCGAATGTTTACGTTTTAAGGTCTTAGGGGCCTTATACGTGTTGCTCTCGAAGTCGATGTACTCGGTCTGCTTGAGCAGGCGCTCGATCATCTCCTCGTGATCGAACAGCTCCCAGGCCTCATGCACGGCATCGAGTTTAGCGTGCGTCTCGGGACGGCGCGGCATAAACAGCGTGCAGCAGTCGGGAGCGGCCTCAGTCGAGATATCGAACGTACCGATCTCCTCGGCGCGCGCGATGATCTCCTGCTTATCCGAACCGATGAGAGGACGGAACACGGGGATCTTCACGGCCTCGTTGACGGCCATGATGTTCTCAAGCGTTTGGGAGGCAACCTGCCCAAGCGATTCACCCGTAACGATGGCCTTGGCGCCCTCGATGTGTGCAATGCGCTCGGCAACCGAATACATAATGCGGCGATACATGATCACACGCAGGTTGCTGGGACAGGTGACCGAAATCTCACGCTGGCAGTCGCCAAACGGCACCACGTACAGGCGGCCGATCTGGACACCCGGCTCAAGCGCACGGATGATGTCCTGCACCAAATACTCGCTCGTATCGGGCGTCTGCGGACGACCGGAGAAATGTACCGGCACGCACACCGCACCGCGACGCGCGAGCATCCAAGTCGCCACCGGAGAATCGATACCCGACGACAGCAGCGTCACGACCTTGCCGGCAGAACCCACCGGCAGACCGCCCACGCCGCGCTCGGAGCGCGCGTACACATAAACGCTACCCTGAACCACCAGTACGTGCACCATGGCATCGGGGTCGTGCATTTGAACCTTTTTATCGGGGAAGGCCTCACACAACACCTCGCCCACCTGACGATTGATGTCAATCGAGGTGAGCTCATAGTCGGTATTGGAGCGCTTGGCATGCACCTTAAACGAATCGAAGGAACCAAACTCGCGCAGCGCCTTGACGGCGGCGGCACAGTACTCCTGAGGGTCGCGATTGGTGTGATACGCCAAAGACACGCGAGCAACGCCGGGAACGGTGCGAATGACACGCGCCGCATCGTCGGCCTGATGCTCGTTAAAGGTCACGAGGATATAACCGGAAATTCGAGACACGGCATTCACGGAAAAGGCGGCCAAGGCCGCCTTGATGTTATCCATGAGGATATGCTCAAAACGTGCGCGGTTCTTGCCCTTCAGTCCAACCTCGTGATAGTGGACCAGACAGACGCGAGCTGCCATTTAGGCTTCAGCAACCTTGTGGCCGAGCGCCTTCTCGTAACGGGCCTCGTCGTAAGAGATGTCGCCATCGACAATCTCGTCCATAGCCATCGAGATGGTATCGGCACCGGAAAGCCCGATGGTGATGTCATCGACATCCTGGACGGCAAGCACGCGGTTGTGCTGGCCACGCAGCATGCTATTGATGTCGCAGGCGCGCTTGGAGGCAAGCGAAGCGAGCAGGAAGCGGTTGTGATCGGTCTTCTCCAGAAGATCGTCAATGCAAGGCTTTACAACGGACACGGACCTCAGATCCTTTCATGCATATCGAGAACGCGAACGAGCTCATCGGTCGCGCGGTCGAGATCGTCATTAACCACGACATCGTCGTAGCGGTCGGCAAGGGCAAGCTCATCGGCGGCGTTTGCCATACGCAGCTCAATCGTCTCGGGCGTCTCGGTACCGCGACCGACTAGACGCTCGCGGAGCACCTCAAGCGAAGGCGGCTTGATAAAGATCAGCACGGCCTCGGGGAAACGCTCCTTCACCTGCAGGGCACCCTGGACATCGATCTCCAGAATCAGAGACGCGCCCGAGGCGAGCTTGGACTGGACCTCGCTCACCAACGTGCCGTAGCAGTTACCGTGGACCTCGGCCCACTCAACAAACTCACCGTTTGCCACGCGGCGGTCGAACTCCTCGCGCGTCAGAAAAAAGTAGTTGACGCCGTCGACCTCACCTTTGCGTGGTGCTCGCGTGGTAGCCGAAACCGTCAGGCCCAGGTTCGAGCGGCGCTCGCGCACACGAGTGACGAGCGTACCCTTGCCTGCGCCTGACGGTCCAGAAATCACAAAGAGCTTGGAATCCTGAGCGCTCACTTATTTGGTCAGCTGCTCGAGGAGCTGCTCGCGCTGACGGACGCCGAGGCCCTGGACGCGACGGGTAGCGGAGATACCGAGCTCCTCCATGATCTTGGCGGCCTTGGCCTTGCCATAACCAGGGAGAGACTCGATGAGGGTGGAAACCTTCATGCGGGAAGCGATGGGGTCATCGGAGTTGAGCACGGACTCGAGGGACTTCTCGCCCTTCTTGATCTGCTCGCGAAGCTCAGCGCGGGCGTGACGTGCGGCAGCAGCCTTCTCAAGAGCCTGCTTGCGCTGCTCATCGGTAAGCTGAGGGAGTGCCATTCGTACCTCCAAAAAGTTGGGTTATATCTGATTCAATAATTGGCATTTTAGCACGTAGAACGTACAAAATGCCCAATCGCGGCTCCATAGGTTAGACGATACCCGCAAAAAGTGCAATATACTGCGCCCAAAGTTAAGCCCCTGACCTGCGATTCCACACAAAGGATGGGAAAGTTTACGCAGGAACAGGGGCTATTTTGTGCTAATGAGACCCAAAAGTGGTGACTTAGGGGAATCTTTTACGCGACGTTTTCGACCAGCTCAGCGACAATAGCGTCAAAGGCGGCAACCGGATCGTCGGCACCGGTGATGGGACGGCCCACCACAATGTGGCTTGCACCGCGCTCGATAGCCTGGGAAGGCGTCGCCACGCGGGACTGGTCACCAAGGGCGGCACCCACCGGACGCACGCCCGGAGTCACGATCAGGGCATCAGGACCCAGCAGCTCACGCATGTCGTGAGCCTCCATCGGCGAGCACACGATGCCATCGATACCGTTGGCCTGAGCGAGCTTTGCCAGGCGGGCGGCCTCCTCGGCCACGGGCGACTCGACGCCGATCTCGCTCAAAGCATCCTGATTCATGCTCGTGAGCACGGTGATGGCGACAAGCTTGGCGCGGTCCTCGCGCGCCTCCTCGGCACCCTCGCGGCAGGCAGCGAGCATGGCGCCCGAACCCAAGCCGTGGACCGAAAGCAGGTCGGCACCGGCAAGCGAGGCCGAGCGGGCGGCACCGCGAACCTGATGCGGAATATCATGGAACTTAAGGTCAAGGAAGACCTTAAAGCCCAGGTCCTTGAATGTCTTGACGATCTCAGGACCCTCGGCGTAATAGAGCGTCATGCCAACTTTGAGCCAAGCGGCATGACCAGAAAGCTCGTGGGCGAGCTCGAGTGCGCGCTCACGGTCGCAGTCGAGGGCGACGATCACACGGTCGCGGGCATCGGTCTCTAGCATTCGAAAGCACCTACCAGTTCGTTGATGTCCTTCACGCCCTGGGACTCGGCCCAGGCCTCGAGCTCGTGCGCAATCTTGAGCGAAGCGCACGGATCGACGAAGTTGGCCATGCCGACCGACACGCAGGTGGCGCCAGCCAGGATAAACTCGGCCGCATCTTCGCCCGTCATGACACCGCCGACGCCGTTGATGGGGATATCGACGGCCTGGGCGACCTCCCAGACCATGCGAACGGCGATGTGGTGGCACAGCGGGCCCGAAAGGCCGCCCTTGGGCTTGGCCACGCGGGACTTGCGGGTATGGACGTCGATGGCCATGCCCTGGATGGAGTTGATGACCGAAAGGCCGTCGGCGCCGGCAGCCTCGAGGGCCTTGGCGATCTCGGCGACGTTGACCGGCGCCATCTTCACGAACAGCGGCTTATCGGTCACCTTGCGGCAGGCAGCCATAACGGAAGAGGCGCCCTCGGGCGTGGAGCCCATGGCGGCACCGCCGGCGGCGATATTAGGGCAGCTCACGTTGATCTCGTAGCCGGCAGCCCAAGGGCACAGCTCAACATACATCTCGAGTGCGCGGACAAACTCGTCAACGGAGTGGCCGGCAACCTGACAGATGACCTGGCAGCCGTCCTTGGACAGCTGTTCGAGCCACGGACCGGACTCGCGGGCAAAGGCGGCCACGCCGGGGTTCTGAAGGCCCACGGAGTTGATCATACCGCCGGGAATCTCGGCCATGCGGGGCGCGGGGTTGCCGGGCCAGGGCTCGGCAGCGCAACCCTTGGTGGTGATGGCGCCCAGCTGGGAAACATCAAAGAAGTTCTGGAACTGCCAACCGTAGCCAAAGGTACCGGCTGCGGTGTTGATGGGGTTCTGCATCTTGACGCCGCCGAAATCGACGGCCATGTTCACGGTACTCACTAGAAGACCACCACCTTGGAAGCATCGAACACGGGGCCGCACATGCAAGCACCCTTCATACCGTCGACCGTTTCGACATTGCAGGTGTTGCAGGCGCCAAAGCCACAGCTCATCATGCGCTCAAGCGACACCTCGCAGTACGCACCGGCCTCGGCAGCGGCAGCGGCGACTTTCTTCATCATGACAGCGGGGCCGCAGCTGGCCACATAGTCGTAGCCGCCCTCGCCGAGCAGCTCGGCTGCCGGGTCGGTGCAAAAACCGTGCGTGCCCAGCGTGCCATCGTCGGTGCACACGTTAACCGTGGCGCCCAACGCGCGGAACTCATCGACACCCACGGCCTTGGAAGCGGTGCCAAAGCCCAGGCAAACGTCGACATCCACGCCCTGCTCGGCAAGAATGCCGGCGAGGCACAGCACGGGCGGAACACCGATGCCGCCCGCCACGAGCAGCGCCTTCCTGGTGCCCTCGGGTACCATCCAGCCACGGCCACCGGGGCCCAGCAGGTTAGAGGTGGAGCCAGGGCCCATCTGGGACAAACGACGGGTATCGTCGCCCACGACGGCGTACCACAGCTCGACGGTGCCGGCCTCGGCGTCGGCGCGATAGAAGCTCAAGGGCACGCGAAGCAGAGAGGAGGCATCGCCGGGCACGGCGATGTTCACAAACTGACCGGGCTTGAGCGCACTTGCAAGCTTGGGGGCCGAGATGACGAGCGAGAAGATGCCGTCGGCGATCTTCTGGTTCGAGACGACCTCGAAGTCGTGCATGCGTGCAGTGGAAGGTGTGGGCATAGACGCTCCAATCCCCCATGCGATTGCATGGTCAAAACGAACAGAAAGCGCGGCACCGCAAGGGCACCGCGCACAAAAGCGATAAGGCTATGCTAGCAGATGCAGCCGTCGGCGAGCGTCTGCTTACCGCCGACAAACACATCGGTGGCACGACCGGTAAGCGTGCGGCCGGCAAAACCGGAGTTCTCGGCGCGCGACTCATAACCGTCCTCACCGACCGTCCAGGTGGCAGAGGGGTCGAACACGGTCAGGTCGGCAACGGAGCCCGCCTTGACCTGAACCTGGTCGAGGCCCAGAATCTCACGCGGCTTGATGGCCATGAGCTCGACCATGCGGCCCACGCTCATCTTGCCCGTGTTGACCAGCTCGGTGAGTACGAGCGACAGGGAGGTCTCAAGGCCGATCATGCCAAAGGGCGCAAGCTCGAACTCGCGGGCCTTCTCCCACGGGGTGTGGGGAGCGTGATCGGTGACGATAGCGTCGACGGTGCCGTCGATGACGCCCTGACGGATGGCCTCGGCATCTTCCTCGGTACGCAGCGGCGGATTGACCTTGAGCGAGGTGTTGTAGGTCTCGTCCAGGTCGTTCTCGGTCAGGAACATGTGGTGCGGGGTAGCCTCGCAGGTAACCTGAACGCCAGCGGCCTTACCGGCACGCACGATCTCCAGACCATGGGCGGTGGAGATGCTGTCTCTTATACACATCTCCGAGCCCACGAGACGCTACGCTATCT
>CABRHR010000021.1 GCA_902470835.1 uncultured Collinsella sp. | reverse complement strand
CACGGCTCGTTTGCTACCGTTCGTCGGTAATCTGAGCCGCGGCGAACGCATCTGCTGCATATACTCACCGTGTGTTGGGTGTTACTCACGGCGCAGCTCCATGAGGCACTACCGATTCTGCTGGGGCTCTATTTGGGTCTCTGTCGGTTGTGCGCGGGGCTTTTTTCATGTCGATCCACCCGGGAATCACATGCAATGAAATCTCTTGTCAACAGACATCGCACGCTGCGCAGGTGCGAGCGGAATCGTGTGGCTTGGTGTCGTGAAGCCCCACGGGCCTTTAGCTGGAAGAGAAGGGATTCGACATGGCTGTCGATAACAAGAAGATTGCCGAGGATGTGCTTGCTGCCGTCGGCGGCGCCTCCAACGTGACGAACGTGACGCACTGCATGACCCGTCTGCGTCTGAACCTCAAGGATCAGTCCATTCCCAATGACGATGAAATTAAGAAGATCAAGGGTGTTCTGGGCGCACAGTGGTCTGGCGGCCAGTATCAGGTCATCATTGGCCAGAACGTGCCGAAGGTCTATGACGCTGCCCTTGCACTGGGCGTTAAGGGCGAAGGCTCCATTGACGAGAACCTCGATGGTGGCCCCAAGGAGCCGCTGACGCTTAAGACCGCGGGCAAGAAGACTCTCAACTACCTGTCCAAGACAATGGTCATGACGATCCCCATCATCATGGGCGCCGCCATGTTCCGCACCATTGCCGTACTTTGCGGTGACGGCATGCTCGGTATCTGGCCTGCCGATTCCGACATCTACAACTTCTTCTACAACTGGATTTATAACGCCGGCTATTATTTCCTTCCCGTTTATCTGGGCTGGGCTGCCGCAAAGCAGCTCGGCTGCAGTCAGCCGCTCGGCATGATGCTCGGCGGCGTGCTCATTGCCCCCGAGTTTATGACGCTGGTCAACGCTGCGGCGGATTCGGGTGCTACGACCACGATGGTTTATGGCGTGCTGCCGGCCCAGCTTAACAACTATTCCTCCACCGTGCTCCCCATGGTCCTGTCCATGCCGGTGCTTATGGTCGTCGAGAAGTTCATGAAGAAGGTCATCCCCGACATGCTCTCTACGGTGTTTGTGCCCGTGTGCACCCTGGCCGTTATGGTTCCCGTTTCGCTGTGTGCGCTGGCTCCGATTGGTTCCATCCTGGGCAACGTGGTTGGCAACTTCATGTTCGGTCTTGGCAACACTGGCGGTATCGTTACGATCCTTTCCCTCGTCGTCATTGCCGCGCTTTGGGAATTCCTGGTCATGACCGGTATGCACCAGGTTCTGATTACCCTTGGCATTGTGCAACTGCTTACCTTGGGCTCTGACTCCTGCGTTATGGTCGCGGGCGCTATCGCTCAGTTCGCTACGTGGGGCATGGCCTTCGGCGCCTTCCTGCGCCTTAAGGAAACCGATGAAAAGGGCGCCATGCTTGGTTTCTCGCTCTCCGGCATTGTCGGTGGCGTGACGGAGCCCGCATTATATGGCTGCGGCTTTAAGTACACCCGCTGTCTGGGCGCCATGGTTGCCGGCGGTGCTATCGGCGGCCTGATTGCGGCTCTTACCAATGTGACGACGTATGTTTTGGGCGCGACGAATATTCTTGGCGTCACTGGATATGTTGGCGGCGGAACCGCTAATCTCGTATGGGGATGCATTGCATCGGGCGCTGCATTTGTTACCGCAGCTGCTATCGCCTACCTCTTTGGCTTTACCAAGGAACAGCTCGAGGAAGATGCTGCTGCCGCCAAGGCTTAAGGCGTCTGTTTGGATGGGAGAATTACCTGGGTACTTGGCTACGCTCCAAATACCCTTTTCCATAGATTGGAGTTCTTATGAAGCAACTGCTTATTCGTGCCGATGATATCGGTTATTCGTATGCCGTCAACTTGGGGATCGCCCGTAGCGTCAATGAGGGACTGGTGCGCTCGGTGGGCCTTATGCCTAATATGCCCGAGGCCGAACGCGGCTGGTCACTCGTGGCGGATGCCGGCATTGCGGTGGGCCAGCATACCAATGTGTGTCTGGGCAGGCCGTGTGCCGACCCGGCGCTCATTCCGAGCATGCTTAATGAAAGCGGTGAGTTCCATAGCAGCCGCACCTTTCGTGAGCATTTTAAGCGCGGCGAGGAACTGATAGACTTCGACGAGGCCTGCATCGAGATTCGCGCGCAGCATGACCGCTTTGTCGAGATTGTGGGCAGCGAGCCCGATTACTTTGAGGCCCATGCCGTCATGAGCAAAAACCTTAACCGAGCGATCTCGGTGGTTGCCCAGGAGCTGGGCCTTAAGGAACAAAAGGCGAGCTTCGACCCTGCGGCGGTGGTACATTGCGGAGATACCGATCTGCGCATGGTGATGCGCTCGATGGAGCCGGACTACGAGCCCAAAGAGGCAATCATGCAGACGGTTCGCAAGATGGTGGACGGTGAGACGGTGGTCTTTGTCTGCCATCCGGGTTATCTCGATCGTTTTATCCTCGAGAATAGCTCACTTACGACCGATCGTACCAAGGAGGTCGATGCCCTGATCGACCCCGAGCTTCATGCTTGGCTTGCGTCTCAGCCCGACCTTCGCCTGATTGACTACCGCGACCTGTAAGGACTCAAGCCACCGCAAAGGAAACAGGCGCCTTTGTAGCGGTTCTGGCGCCGTTGCCATTCTGGCGGCGGCGCCTTTTTTGTCCGCGAGGCGCGGTAGAGTGTAGACGGTTGAAATGTGCGTCCACGAGGAGCTGCTATGAACGAGATTAAATGCCCCCATTGCGGCGAGGTCTTTAAGGTCGATGCGTCCGGCTATGCGGATATTGTCAAACAAGTGCGCGATGCCGAGTTCTCGCGCGATCTGGATGAGCGCGTGGCGGCAGCTCGGCGCGAGGGCGAGCAGGCACTGGAGCTGGAGCGCGAGCGTGCGGCTGCAGCGCTGCAGAAAGCCGCTTCGAAGCAGGACGCCCAGCTGGCGGCGCAGAAGAACGCCTCGGATCAGGAGCTGGCACAAGAGGTTGCCAAGCGCGATGCCGAGCTTGCGGAGTTGCGTGCAAAGCTTGAGGGTGCAGATGGCGAGCGTGAGGCTGCAAGCCAGCGTGCGGCTGCCGAGGCGCGCGCCGATGCGCAAAAGGAGACGGCTCAGCTCCAGCGTGAGGTCGATGCCCTGAAGACTGAGCTCAATCGTAAAGCTGACGAGGCCAAGATTGCTGAGGCTGCGGTCCGCAACGAAACTCAACATGATCTTGCTGCGCGCGATGCCCAGATTGCCGAGCTGCAGGCGAGGCTTGCCGCCGCGGACAAGGCTCAGGAGATGGCGCTCGCAACTGCCGCGGCTGAGACGCAGCGTAAGCTCGATGCCGCCCACAACGAAGCGGAGCGTGCACTCGCTGACTATCAAGCAAAAGTGCAAGAAAAGTTTTCCGCTGCGAAGTCTCAATCCGAGCGTGAGGCCGAGGGCCTTCGTGCCCAGCTGCGCGAGCAGGAACTGGCTGCCAAAATGAACCTGGCGGAGGCGGTTGCCACGGCGGAGCGCGAGCGCGACGAGGCTCGTGCTAAGCTGACGAGCGAGCTGGCGGTGCGCGATTCGCGCGAGGAGCAGGCCAAGGCGGCGCATGAGCTTGAGCTCGCTCAGGCCAAGCGCGCAAGCGATGAGCTCATTCGCTACAAGGATGAGGAGATCGAGCGCCTGAAGGACATGAAGGTGCGCCTATCGACCAAGATGGTGGGCGAGTCGCTCGAGCAGCACTGCGAGACTGAGTTCAATCGCCTGCGCATGACGGCATTCCCCAACGCGTACTTTGAGAAAGACAACGATGCGTCCGAGGGCACCAAGGGCGACTTCATCTTCCGCGAGTGCGACGAGAACGGCAACGAGATCATCTCGATTATGTTCGAGATGAAAAACGAGAACGACGAGACCGCGACCAAGCACAAGAACGAGGACTTCTTTAAGAAGCTCGATCATGACCGTCGCCAAAAGGGCTGCGAGTACGCGGTGCTTTGCTCACTGCTGGAGCCCGAGAGCGAGCTCTACAACGCGGGCATCGTGGATGTGAGCTATCGCTACGAGAAGATGTACGTAATTCGCCCGCAGTTCTTTATCCCCATGATCACGCTGCTGCGCAATGCCGCCATGGGCTCGCTGCGCTACAAGCAGGAGCTGGCGGAGTATAAGCAGCAGAACATCGATGTGACGAACTTCGAAGCCAAGATGGAAAAGTTCAAGGACGGTTTCTCGCGCAATTACAACCTGGCGAGCAAACAGTTCGAATCTGCCATCAAGGAAATCGACGCGGCGATTCGTCAGCTCGAGAAGACCAAGGACGACCTGCGTCGCAGTACCGAAAACCTTCGCCTCGCGCACAACAAGGCCGATGAGCTCACGATTCGCAAGCTCACCTGGGGCAACAAGACCATGAAGGCGGCGTTTGACGAGGCGCGTGAGGCCGCTCCGGATGCAGGCGATGAGCCGGCGGAGGCCGATGCCTACGAGGTCGAGGATGCCGAGTAACGGGATAGAGCGTTTATGAGAAAACGGGGCCGCTGGCGATGTTGCCAGCGGCCCCGCTTCTTTTCGTTTTTCAGGCCTTAGTCCTCGAGCAAATCCTCGATAAAGCCGACGCGGTAATTCTTAAAGATGACCTCGCCGCCGTCTTGGGTGGCATCCAGATCGACGTCGCCCATGATGCCAAAGTCGTGGTCGCCATCCTCGTCGGCAAAGATCTGGTGCACGTGCCAGACGTGCTCGGTCTTCTCGTCGCTCTCGTCGATCGTGAACATCGCGGAGCTGCGGGCATCGCCGTCGGTGAGAATGTCCTCATGCTGCTCGTGGTAGGCGTCGAGCGCCTTTTGCCAGCGAACCTCACTCATGCCCCAGTCTTCGTCGAGCTCGCCCAGGTCGCGCACATGTCCGCGTGCGGCGAGCGCCACGCGGCGGAAGAGCGCATTGCGCACCAACAGCGTGCAGCCGCGACGGTCTGCCACGACCTCGTCGATTCCCTGCGGCGGCGCGGCGTCGAGGGCTGCCGGGTTGCCGGCGTTCTCCCACTCGTCCACCAGGCTCGAATCGACCGAGCGCACCACAAAGCCCAGCCACGAGATGATGTCGCGCAGGCGTTCGTCGCGCTTCTCGATGGGTACGGTGCGGTCGAGCGAACGGTAGGCTTCGGCCAGGTAGCGCAGCAGGATGCCCTCGGAGCGGGCGATGCCGAGCTTTTGGATGTAGCCCTTAAAGTCGCTTGCGCTTTCCAGCATGTCGCGCAGGACGCTCTTGGGCGAGAGCTGGTAGTCGTTGGCCCAGGGCACCTCCTGGCAATACTTATCGAAGGCGGCGTCGAGCAGGTCCTCGAGTGGCTTTTCGTAGGTGACGTCCTGGATGCGCTCCAGACGTTCCTCGTACTCCACGCCGTCGGCCTTCATCTCCGCCATGGCGCGGTCGCGCGCGGCGCGCTCCTGTGCGCGCAGGACCTGCTTGGGGTCCTCGAGCGTGGCCTCGACCATCGAGATCAGGTCCATGGTGTAGGTTTCGCTCTCGGGGTCGAGCAGCTCCAGTGCGGCGAGCAAAAACGGAGAGAGCGGCTGGTCAAGCGCGAAGTCCTCGGGCAGATCGACCGTCAGCGCGTAGTCGATGTCCGGTGCGGCGTCTGTAGGGGCGTTGGGCGCGGGCGGCACCTCGGTGCGCACGACGACACCGGAGTCGATGAGCGTGGCGAAGATTTCGTCGGCGCGAACTTCGAGTTTGGCCTTTTCCTCGGGGGTCTGCAGACTCGTCTCAATGAGGTCGTGCACGCGGGCGCGAGCGTCGCCGCCCTGCTCGACCACGCTAATGACCATGGAGTGCGTAATGCGCAGGCGCGGCTTGAGCGTTTCGGGCTGTGTCTCGATCAGGCGCTCAAAGGTTTGCTTGTTCCAGGTGACAAAGCCCTCGGGGGCCTTCTTCTTTTTAATCTTGCGGAGCTTTTTGGGGTCATCGCCGGCTTTGGCCATGAGCTTGGCGTTCTCGATTTCGTGTTCTGGCGCCTCGGCAATGACCATGCCTTCGGTATCGAAGCCCGAGCGACCGGCACGGCCGGCAATCTGGTGGAACTCGCGGGCGCGCAGGCGACGCATCTTATAGCCGTCGAACTTGGTGAGCGCGGTGAGCACCACGGTGTGGATAGGCACGTTGATGCCGACGCCGAGGGTGTCGGTGCCGCAGATGACGGGCAGCAGGCCCTGCTGCGCCAGACGCTCGACCAGCAGGCGATAGCGCGGCAGCATGCCGGCGTGATGTACGCCGACGCCGCATCCGAGCAGACGTTTGAGGATCTTGCCGAAGGCGGTGGAGAAGCTCGTTCCCTTGGCGGCTTCCTTAATGGCCTCGCGCTGCTCCTTGCTGGCGATGCCAAAGTTGGCGAGCGACTGCGCCGTCGCAAGTGCGGCGTCCTGGCTAAAGTGCACGATATAGAGCGGGGCCTCGCCGCGGCGCATCGCGAGCTCTACGGTTCCCTCGAGCGATGTCGTGACGTAGTCGTAGCTCAGCGGTACGGGGCGCGGGGCATCGACGACCAGGTCGCAGGCGGCACCAGTGTGCTCTTCGAGTGAGGCGGCAATCGCGGTAACATCGCCGAGCGTGGCGCTCATGAGCATAAATTGCGTATGGGGCAGCGTGAGCAGCGGCACCTGCCATGCCCAGCCACGGTCGGGGTCGGCAAAGTAATGGAATTCATCCATGGCGACGCAGCCCACGTCGGCGTCCTCGCCTTCGCGCAGAGCGTCGTTAGCGAGGATCTCTGCCGTGCAGCAGATGACGGGCGCCTTGGTGTTGATATGCGTGTCCCCGGTGATCATGCCGACGTTGTCGCGGCCGAGTACCTGTACCAGGTCGAAGAACTTCTCGCTCACCAATGCCTTGATGGGGGCGGTGTAATAGCAGCGCTTGCCCTGTGCCATGCCCATAAAGAGCATGCCCAGCGCGACGAGCGATTTGCCCGAGCCAGTGGGCGTGCCAAGAATCACGTGGTCGCCGGCGGCTAGGTCCATGAGGGCTTCTTCCTGGTGGTCCCACAGTGCAATGCCGCGGTCGCTCGTCCATTCAAAGAAACGCTCGAAGGCCTGATCGGGCGTGAGCCACGGTTCGGGCTCGCTGCCGTCCTCGGGCTCCCACCAGGTGGGGGAGAGCGCGCCGAGCGAGCCGAACTCGGCCTCGGTACCCGTGCCGCCCGAGAACGAACTGGCGGCACCGGCACCCGAGACGGTGTTGGCGGCGGTGTCTGTTGTGCTTTGCGTCATGCGGGTATCTTTCTCTCGCGTTTGTCCGCCATCCATTATGGCGTAGCGGCGGCATGGGGTGCCGGCGCGAGGGAAAATGCAGGAAATGGGCGTTCCGCTCAGCTGTTTGGGACAGCCGTTAACTAAGTGAGTAGACTTTTTGCGATATCGCGAGCACATGACTTTTGTGTAAGGGCTCTACCTGCGCTTTTAGTTTTCGCCATACGGGTTGTGCTTGGCTATTGCCAAAAAGACTACTCACTTAGGTTTGAGGGCCGTCCGTCGGCGTCTATTTGCGCCTGTTTACTGGCGCCGCGACGGTCAAAAGCCCCTAGGACTCCTGCGGCAGGCGCTTTTTGCCCTTCCGGGCGCGGTTTTTAAAGTTCTCGACGGCCTCTTCCATGCCCAGGGGCACATAGGTGAGCTCATCGAGGTCGTCGGGCAGGTAACAGGCAAGACTTTGCTCTTGAGCACGGCCTGCTTCGACTTGCTCATGGGTGGGCTCGGAATCGGGCGTAGCACAGATGCCATAGACGACTGCGCCCATCTCGCGCGTGCGGCATTCGTACTCGGTCTCGGGATGCTCGGGATGGTCGCGGCGAACGTTGTTGCTTACCCAGTGCGTGTCGTAGCCGGCCGCGGCAAACTGGCCGAGGGCGTAGTCGCGCAGGGGCTTGCTATCGGTGCGCAGCGTGACGGTGGCGCCGGCAGCAAGGAGCGGGCGGTATAACATCAGATGGTGAACATGGACGAGCCGCTTTTTGGCGTGCTTGGCCTTGGGCTGCGGCGTGGGAAAGTTGATGGTAATGGCATCGAGCTCGCCTGCGGCGAACAGTTGCGGTAGTGATGCCGCGCCACGGGGCAGGACAAGTGCGTTGGACAGGCCTTGTTCGCATATCTTCTGTGCGGCATAGGCGATACAGATGGGTTCTTGGTCCATACCGATAAAGAGGGTGTCGGGCTCGCGACGAGCGCGCTCAATCAGATAGGTTCCCTTGCCACACCCAAGATCCAAGTGAAGACGGCCGAAAGGTTCGCCGCCAGCTGGCGCGCATGCTCCGCGCCAATCTCCGGCATAGACCTCGGGGTCCGTCTCAATCGCATCGGCATAGCGCTCCAAGCGCTCCTCGAGCACAAAGTTCTTAGGCGTGCGAACGTGGACGGCTCCCATGCGGCTCCTTGGTCATAAACGGATGGCGCAAGCGTGCGCCTTGGCAATAAATTTGGTGACGTCGGGCGAAGATTGCCCGGCGTGCTGGCTCAAGCTCGGGCAAAACGCCCAGCGCTACAGGCGCTTGAGGATTACATAGCGGTTGAGTTCGCCGCTGCGACCGTCGGCATGGAAGCGCTCGAGCTCGCGCACGGGGACCTCGCCGCTCTTATAGAACGTGCGCACGCCGCGCACCAGGTCGGTGATCTGCTGGTCGTCAAAGTGGTGGCAATAGCGGTAAGCGTGGCGATCGTTTTGCCAGCCAATCAGATGGTCGCCGGCTTCGAACTGCGCGGAGTCGTAGCCCTCAAACGGCGGGGTGAGCTCGGCGCGCGCCTCGGCGCGAACGGCCTTGCGTGCCATGCGTTCGTCGTTCATGAACTCCCAAAAGCTAATGGCGATGATGCCGCCCGGGCGCGTTTGGCGTACGAGGGCATCGAGCACGCGCACGCGATACTCGCACGATGGCACGTGGTGCATAAAGCCAAAACACACCGAGATATCAGCGAGTGGGGCGTCAAAGAGCGTATCGGGGGTTTCGGCGGGATTGAGTTTCATGAGGGCGTCGAGCACGTCGAGCTCCTGGAAATGCAGGTTAGGGATGCGCAGGGCGTGGCCGCGCGCATCGATAGCCAAATCCTGGCAGGAGTCAACACCGTAGAACTCAAAAGGACAGCTGGCGTCTGCCGAGGGGCTTGCGCCGTCCACGCCCTTGGCGGCAAGCGTGCCGCCGGCGGCAAAGTTTTCGAATCGCATATTGCCGCAGGCGAGGTCAAAGACGCGCACGGGACGTTCGATATTCGCCACGTCGAGCTGCTCGAGCGCGATGTCCATGGTGCGCACCCAGCCGGGCCACGGTGCCTGGCGCGTGTCGGAAAAAGAGGCGGAGTGCTCGCGATAGAACGTGTTATTGAGCTGAATGAGCGATGAGGCGAAATCGCGGTTCACGGCGCGGGACTCCCTCCGTTGGCGGTGCGGAATAAACAGTACGACCATACTACCGTTAACGCCGCAACGGGGACAACCAAGCTGTGGGCCTTTGCTTTGTTTGGACACATTTCCGCAGCTCATGTGCGCCCGCAACTGCCGGTTGTCAAAAATCTCACTAGAATAGGTGGCATGATTTTGGCAGTGGCGGATAGATTTTAACTGTGCAAGGCGCCTTAAGAACAGATGCGGTCCGGCGGCACGGCTGGCAAAAACATAGGAGGAACCATGAATGTAGAAACTGCGCAGCGGCTCGCCGACCTTCGCCGCAGCAAGGGTTTTAGCCAAGAGGGGTTGGCGCGAAAGCTGGGCCTGTCGCGCCAAGCGGTCAGTAAATGGGAGCGCGCGGAGAGCTCTCCCGACACCGAGAATTTGATCTCGCTTGCCAAACTCTATGGCGTGAGTCTGGACGAACTGCTCAATCCGAGCGACGAGATTGAGGACGATATCGAGTTTGAGAACGAGGACCGCGCCCGTCAGCGCGAGGCCGAAGCGGCGGAACGTGCTCGTACCCACGAGGCGGCGGCGCGTGCGACCGAGGCGGCGACGCAGGCAAGCGATGCAGCGGCCAAGGCGGCACAGGCGGCAAGTTGGAGCGCGCAGGCCGCCAATGCCGCAACGGCGCAGGTGACGAGCGGCACGGCCAGCCCGGCGCCGGTAAAGGGCCCGTTCCAATCGTTTCCGTATTGGGCCGTTTGCTGGCTGCTGTTCTTTTTGCTGATGTTCCTGCTTGGTGGCTGCCCCTTTGCCGCGCTGATCTTCTTTACGATCCCTATCTACCACTGGGTGGCCCGTGCGCTCGATGGCGATTGGGCACGGGGGGATATTCAGGTTGGTTCGGCGCCGATGGCGGCTCAGGCTCAGGTGCAGGACGCTTCCGCCGCGGTTGATGTCGACCCGGCTGCTGCCGGTGCAGAGCCGAGTGCCAAAGAGGGTGATGAATGATGAGGCTTTCGCATGAATCCAAGGTGCGTCTGGGCGTCGGTATCGGAGCGTTTGTGCTCATCATCGGGCTGGTCTTTGGCATTTCGAGGACTTTGATTCATTTTGATGGTCCGTGGAGCCTTGGTGCCGTTGCGTTCGACTGGCCTGGCCTGGATAGCGACAACTATTCCGCTCAGCCCCAGCAGCTTTCGTGCACGACTTTTGACGAAGGCGCGTTTCAGTCGCTTGACCTGGATGTGACGTCGGGGACGGTCGAGGTTAAACGTGTCTCTGGCGGACGGGTGCGCGTCATCGAAAGCGGCCGCGTTGCGAAGGGGACGTCTGCTTCAGACGCGGCAACCCGGAACCTTGCCGAGGTCAAGGACTCTACGCTCAAGATCGGCCAGTTCGACAGCGATGACAAGTACGTGATTGACCGGAAGGTCACCATTGAGCTGCCGCGCGAGGTTGCCGAGAACATGATGGGCATTACGGCGTATGTGGGGCTGGGCGATCTGACGGTCACAGACATTGCGTGCCACGATTTGGATGTAACGTTGGGCTCGGGGGACGTCGAGTTTACGGGCGCCGTGACCGATACCCTGAATGCCGAGGTCGGTTTGGGCGATGTGACGTTTGAGCTCAACCAGGCCCCCGCGAAGTCGATGGACGTGAGTGTGGACTCGGGAGATGTGGAGATAACGGTTCCGAGCTCTACGGGCTTTAAGGCCAGTCTTACCCTGGGCAGTGGCGACTTTGAGAGCGATTTCGTCATGGATAGCGACGAGGGCCATAACGTTTCGAATCTTGAGTTCGACAACGGTGATAAGTCCGCTGTATATCATTTTGTAGTTGATTCGGGCGACATGTCGTTTGATTCGGAGTGACGGACGGTTTTCGAAGACCAGTAAACATAGACGCGCTCTTTGATGAAGGCGCCGGGGCCGTAGTCGGCTTCGGCGCCTTTGCCTTTACAATGGGGGCATGGAACAGATTATTTTGAACATACTCGAGGCCCTACGTCGCGGTGAGACCGTGGGCGACAAGGCGCTCGTCAAACTGATACATGCCGAGGCGCGCCGTGAGGGTGCCGACAAACGCGATTTGGCCAAGCGCCGTCTGCTGCCGTTCTACCAGCGGGTTAAACGTGAGGAGCCGGCTCGTTGGGCTGGGTGGAATGTCGATGCCGAGCTGGAACGTCAACTGCTGCAGGTGCTGCGTATGAAGCCTCGTCGCACGGCTTCGGGCGTGGCAACCATTACCGTCATCACCAAGCCGTGGCCGTGCTCGGGCGATTGCCTGTTTTGCCCCAACGACCTGCGCATGCCCAAAAGCTATTTGCATGCCGAGCCGGCGTGTGCCCGTGCAGAGCAAAACTGCTTCGATCCATATCTGCAGGTGAGCGCCCGTTTGACCGCGCTTTCGCAGATGGGTCATGCGACCGACAAGATCGAGCTCATCGTTCTTGGCGGTACCTGGAGCGACTATCCGCAAGGGTATCAGATGTGGTTTATGTCGGAGCTCTTCCGCGCGCTCAATGACGATGCCGTGGCCGGCGTGGCGGCCAACCCCATGTTGGCGCGTCCGGGCATCAGCCGTGCCGAGGCAGGGCGCCTGCTCGATGGCGCTCCCGCCGATGCTCTGCCGCCGGTGGTGGCGGAGCGTCGCGAGCACTATCGGGCCGCCGGCATTGCGATCGATGAGGCCGAGCTTACAGCCGGCGTTGCCAACGAGCAGGGACGTGTGGATGCTGCCGTGGGTGGCTATAACCGCGCGGTGCGTCGTCTGTACGGCCCCGGTACGCCGTGGGGCGAGGTCGCCGAGTGGCAGACGGCAACGATGGAGGAGCTTGAGCGCCAACAACGCATCAACGAGACGGCGAAGCATCGCGTGGTGGGACTCGTTATCGAGACGCGCCCCGATGCCGTGACGCCACAGGCGCTCACGCTCATCCGCCGCCTGGGCTGCACCAAGATTCAGATGGGCATCCAGAGCCTCGACCAGTATCTGCTTGACATTAACGAGCGTCGTATCACGGTGGCTCAGATCGAGCGAGCGTTTTCGCTCGCGCGCCTATTTGGCTTTAAGATCCACGCGCACTTTATGCTCAACTTGCTGGGCGCCACACCCGAGGGGGACAAGCGCGACTACGAGCGCTTTATGACTGAGGGGGCCTTTATGCCCGACGAGGTCAAGGTCTACCCGTGTGCGCTCATCGAGGGCTCGCGTCTGGTGGGCTGCTACGAGCGCGGCGAGTGGCGCCCCTATACCGAGGAAGAACTGCTCGACGTGCTGGCCGACGACATCGTGGTGACGCCGGCGTTCTGCCGTATCAGTCGCATGATCCGCGATTTTAGTTCCGATGACATCATGGTGGGCAACAAGAAGCCCAACCTGCGTCAGCTCGTTGAGAACCGCCTGGCTGCTCGGGGTGACGGTGCGACGGTGCGCGAGATTCGCTATCGCGAGATCAGTACGGCGGGTGCCGACTTGGATGAGCTATCTCTTGATGAGGAAGTGGCGTACGAGACGCCGGTGACTTACGAGCGCTTTTTGCAGTGGGTGACGCCGCAGGGCAAGATCGCGGGCTTTTTGCGCCTGTCGCTGCCCGACCATTCATTTGTTGCCGCGCATGCGGACGAGTTGCCGACGACGCCGGACGAGGCGATGATTCGCGAGGTGCACGTGTATGGCATGGCGGCACGCGTGGGTGACCAGGGCCAGGCGGCGCAGCATCACGGGTTGGGGCGTTTGCTCGTGGAGCGTGCGTGCCATATTGCTCGGGACGCGGGCTATGCGCGCATCAACGTGATCAGCGCGATTGGCACACGCGAGTACTATCGCCATTTGGGTTTTTACGACCATGGACTCTATCTGCAAAAGGAGCTCTAGATGAACAAGCCGAGTGTTTCTGCCGGCGTCGTTGCCGGCGTTGCTCTGGGGGCCGCGGCGCTTGGTGCGGCCGCTGTCGCTGTTCGTGCTGCCTGTCTGCAGGTTGCGCGAACCCGCAATGGGTTGGCGCGTGTGAAACGCGTGCACGATGAGGGCGGCGACGAAGTCCGTGTATTGGTGCAAGGCGGCGTCTACCAAAGCGCGAGTTACGTTGGCGAACGCTGGGCGGAGCCCGTCTTTGCGTACTATCGCGCGTTTGACGACGTGTTTGAGGCTGAGGACGCAATGCGTGATGCTTACGGGCATGGTATCGACCGTATGCTCATGCTGGGCGGCGGCGGGTTTGCCTATCCCAAGTTCGCTCTGATGTCGCACGAGGACTTGCGCATGGATGTTATCGAGTATGACGGAGAGATTACGCGCCTGGCGCGCCGCTGGTTCTACCTAGACGAGCTGGAGCGCGCGGCGGGCGATCGCCTGCGGGTGATAACCGCTGAGGCTCGCTCGTATCTGGGTGTGACGAGCGTGGGCCATCGTCGCTACGACGTAGTCGTGAGCGATTGCTTTGGCGGTGCCGAGCCCGTACGCGAGCTGGCGACGGTTGAAGCGTTGCGTTTGGTGCGGGGCAGCCTAAATGTCGGCGGCGTCTACGTTGCCAATATCGTGAGCGCAAGCGAGGGGAGCGATGTGACGTTCCTGCGCGATTGCGCTGCCACGGCACTCGAGGTATTCGCCCACGCCTGGGTGGTCCCATGTGGCGATGCGAAGTTCGGCGGCGAGGAAAACTACCTGCTCATCGCCAGCGACGGCAACTACGCCTTTGCCGAAGCCGTGCCCTTCGACACCGACTTCCTCGGCGCCGTTCTTCACGACTAGCCTATTCGGGCTGGCCTTATGCGTGGTCGCACCAGCTAAGGACGCGCTGCTTCATGCCTTTGATGTCGAGCACGCCTTCGGCAAAGCCTTTGCGTACGAGCTCCTCGGGAACGTACTCGTCGTAGCGATCGAAGTAGGGAACCTCGCCCGGATACACGAGCTCTATGGGATCAAAGTCCTTTTCGGCCTCGGAGGCGAGCACCTCAAAGAACGTCTCCTCATCGGCTTTCATCTTAAACTGCATAAAGTACGGTCGCGATGGGTCGAGTCCGCGAAGACCCAACTCTGCGGCGCATTTGATCTTGAGCATGCGCTCGAGCGCCAGAAAGGCATAGCTCCCCAGCCAGGGGAAGAGCACCCACGTGTCGCCGCCCAGGTTGATGAGCGGTTTGGTCCCTGCGCCCGAAATCTCAGCCGTATGGCGTGCTTGGGCCAGGCGAGCCCGTGCGTTACCCATGAGGTATGGATATGCCGCATGCTCGTTGAGCGCCTGACGCATGCGCTCGAGCACATGCGTATTGATGTCTCCGGGGCAGTCGCCAAAGTAGGCGGGAACACGGCCTTTTACCTGCGTGGCAAAGACGGTATGACGCTTCCAGTCCACTTCTTCGACAATCCAGCAGTGACCGGCGATGGCAATACACTCCCCGGGCGGTGGCGGATTGACGATGGTGCCCAGCTCGGCCGATTCGCTGCGGACCGTGAATTCCTCGTTTTCCTGAAACACGGCGTAGAACTTAAAGTTGTTGATGATGCGCTCACCCGCGAGGCCCACGATAAGCCCGCCGCCCTCGGTGACCTGGATGTGGTCAATCTTGATGAGGTGACGCAGCAGCACGCGGTAGTCGTCGGCCGAGACACGATGGAAGTAGCTGAGCGTGAGCACGCGCTGGGCAAGCTCTGCCGGTGTGAGCTCGCCGGTGCTGGCGAGCGTCGACATCGTCTGGTGGTAGAGCAAACTGTAGGGGAGTCGATCGAGCTCGGGCGGCTCGACCCACTTTTCCTCGCGATAGAGTTGTACGAGCGCGATGCCCTGAAGGAGCTTCCAAGGAATCGTCTCGGGCATCATCGTGCGCGGCTCAGGCTCTTCCTCGCGCATGACAAACCACATCTCGGGCGGAAGATCGCGGCGTCCCGTGCGGCCCATTCGTTGCAAAAAGGAGCTGACGGTAAACGGCGCGTCGATCTGGAAGACGCGCTCCAGACGGCCGATATCGATACCGAGTTCCAGTGTAGAGGTGGTGACGGTCGTTTGTGCCTGCTCCTCGTCGCGCATTAGCTCTTCTGCCGTCTCGCGCAGCGATGCCGAAAGGTTGCCGTGATGGATAAGGAAGCGGTCTGGCTCGTGCCGGTTTTCACAGTAGCTCCGCAACATGGAGCACACGGCCTCTGCCTCCTCGCGCGAGTTGGCAAAGACCAGGCACTTGCGGCCGCGGGTATGCTCAAAGATGTAGCCCATGCCGGGATCGGCGTTTTCGGGTGCGGTGTCGGTGGGGTTGAGGAGCGCCTGCTCAGCGGCCCGGGGGATATCGACTTCGCCCTCGGGGGCCGAAGAAGTGCGGCGGTCCCCGGAGGTAGCCTTACACTGTGCCTGCTCACGACGTTGACGGCGCTCCTCTTGTGTGAGCTGTCCGCTGTGACGCATGTCTTGGGCGCCGGCGGGCAGCGTCGCGGATGCCGCTGCCTCGATGCGCTCGCACGCGAGTACTTCGGCCTCTTGAGGGCCCATGCTCTCGAATCCCCGCTGCTGTGCCTGGGGGCCCGAGTTGTAGAAGTGCTCCATGGAGATGCGCCACACGCGGCGCGGTTCTTCAAAGCGGGGGATAACGCAGTCACGCCCTGTTCCCTGCGAGAGAAAAGCGCCCGTGCGCTCGGGGTCGCCGATGGTAGCGGAAAGGCCGATGCGGCGGGGCTGCACGCCTGCCATGCGCGAGAGGCGCTCGATAAGGCAGAGCGTCTGACCGCCGCGGTCGCCGCGCATGAGCGAGTGGACCTCGTCGATGACGACATAGCGCAGATCGCAGAACATACGCGGGATTGCCATGTGTTTGTGGATCAGGAGTGCCTCGAGCGATTCGGGCGTAATCTGTAGGATGCCGCTCGGCTTTTTGATGAGCTTTGCCTTGTGCGACTGCGAGACATCGCCGTGCCAGTGCCAGACGGGGATGTCGGCCTCTTCGCACAGATCGTTGAGGCGAACGAACTGGTCGTTGATGAGTGCCTTGAGGGGGCCGATGTAGAGGGCGCCAACGCTTGCGGGCGGGTTTTCCCAAAACTCGGTCAGGATGGGAAAGAAGGCTGCCTCGGTTTTGCCGGAAGCTGTGGATGCCGTCAGGAGCACATTGTCCTGCGTATTAAAGATGGCGTCTGCCGCTGCAACCTGGATAGAGCGCAGACTCTCCCAATCGTGGGAGTAGATGAAGTCTTGGATAAACGGGGCGTAGCGGTCAAAGGCGTTCACGGGGCCTCCTTTCAAAAGCGAATCTCTCAACGCGGTGGGCAGTGACTTGCTGCATTACTGCCTCAACGTTTGCCCAGATAAAACCTGCCAAAATAAACCTGTCCCTTTTTGGCAGGTTAGATGGTGAATTCGGCGAAGTTGCGGTCGCCGCCTGCGGTATCGGTGTCGCCTGTTGCGGTTGCCGGCGCCATCGCGTCGCCGCCGACGCTTTGCAGTAGCTCGGCCACGTTGGCGTCGGGGTTTTGGCATAGGATGTCGAGCAGCTCGATAAAGTCGCGAATGACCTCGCGCGGCGTCAGATGCGTGTCGGCTCCCACACGACCGAACTCGATCTTGAGGAAGTCCACCAAGTCGTTCTCGGTAAGCGTGGGCGTCCAGCCAAAGTAACCGGCGTGAATTTGCATGAGTTTTTCGATGAGCACCAGCAACTCCTCGTAGGTGAGTGGCTGCAGACGGATGATGGGCGCGAGCATGTCCTTAAGGTCCTCGCGCGCAAAGCGACCGTGAGCGAGTCGGCTGCGCAGAGCCTCGTAGGAGAACACGCCGCGGCGGCGGTCTTCGATGGAGGTTGGAGTGCCGCCCATGATCATGCCCAGGTACTGCGCCTTGCCCTGGAGCGTGTCGTTGTACATAGTCAGGATCTTCTCGTAGTTGTATTGGCGCGTGATCGCGTTGGGAATCTTGTACAGATTCACGAGTTCGTCGATGAGCACCAGCATGCCCTTGTATCCGCTGCAGACCAAAAAGCGTGCAATGAGTTTGACGTAGTCGTACCAGTCGTCATCGCTGATGATGGTCGAGGAGCCCAGCTCGGCGCGTGCCTCGCTCTTGGTGCGGTACTCGCCGCGAATCCATTTGGTCACGCGGCTCATGGCCTCTTCGTCGCCCTCGGATACGGCCGTGCGATAGCGGCGGAGCATGCGGGTGAAGTCAAAGCCGTGGACCATCTCCTCGAGCGGGGCCAGTTGGGTATTGACGACCGACTCGTCGACGTCGGCACACGAGGCGACCCAGCGATCCAGAATAAGGTTGAGCGCACCGCCCTCGGGGCGCGTCTTGGTCGATATATTGCGGATGAGCTCGCGGTAGGTGGCAAGGCCCTGTCCTTGACCGCCCTGCAGGCGGCGCTCGGGCGACAAGTCGGCATCAGCGACGACGAATCCCTCGCCCATGGCGTGTGTGCGGATGGTCTGGAGCAAAAAGCTCTTGCCGGCGCCGTAACGACCGACCAGAAAGCGGAAGCTCGCGCCACCGTCGGCGATGAGACTCAGATCGGTGAGCAGGGCGCGGATCTCGACCTCGCGCCCTACGGTGATGTAAGGAAGGCCGATGCGCGGGACCACGCCGCCCTTGAGCGAGTTGAGAATGACGGCGGCGACGCGCTTGGGCACGCGGGGTGCTGCGGGTGCGGTATCACTCATGGTCTAGGTATCCTCTCACGTCTGCTTCGTAGTCCTGGATAATTTGCGGTCCTGCCGCGCCAAATTCAATTACGGTGTCACCTACCAGGTCAAAGAGCGCCTCGTTGATGGTATCGACGAGCATGTCCTCGCTCTGCCCCGATTGCACTACCGCCGATTCCGCCTGTACTGCGTTGTGCTCGAGCAGTGCGCGGAGATAGGCGTTTGCGGCGGGTGCGAGTTCGCTCGTGGCGTCAGCGGGCGCAGCAGCTGCGAACGCGGGCGTTGGCGCGAGAAGCGGTGCCACGACACCAAACTGTTCGGTGGATATGGTCGGCTCGTCGGCCTCGTCCTGCCGAATGGGTGCCGCGACCGCCTCGACCGTCGCGTCGGCTACGGGCTCGGCTTCCGGTTGCCCTGAGTCCGCTGCCTCGGCTTCCACAGGTGCGCCGTCCTCGCGCTCTTCATCGATCAAAAGCGCTTCGCGCGTTTGCGCAGCGGCGCTCCGAATGTGCCCCAGCTGACTCAGATCGATATCGATCTTGACGGGCTGGTGTGCGGCGTCCCACGAAAGCCATGCCACAATCTCGTCATCGATAATCTTGGCCAGATATTTGGGGACCTTTTCTTCCTTAAGGGGATGGGCGGGGTCCAGCGCCAGGCGCAGGCGTTGGTCGCAGGCGCGCATCATTTCACCGAGCTTGCTGCTCTTTTGCCTACTACCGTGGATACGCATGCATTCCCAAAAGCCGTTTTGGCAACGGTAGATATGGATAGGATCCAGGCGATATTCGCAGTCCTCGTGGCGCTCGGGCGCAAAGAATACGGCAGAGGCAAACATGGTGTAGGGCATGGCCGTCTCCTCCCCAAATAAACTCGCCACGATGCCGGTCTTTCGGTGCGTGTCATAGTAGCGCGCCATGCGGACATACACGGCGCATGCCACGTGGCGCAGATCGCGGTGGTGGCTGCGGTCGAGCCGCGAGTTACTTAGGTTGTACGTGGAGAGGGCGTTGATGGCGGCCATGAGTCGCTCCTCGCGCACCTCATCGGGCGGAAGGGGGAGCGTGGGCTCGGAGGTTTTGCGACGCTTAGGGGTCTGGCCGGACGGTGCCGGTGCCGGTACAAGGTCTCGTGCCGCGCGCCGCAGCTCGATAAGGGCGTTATCGAACATGACGGTTTTAGAGTCACGAAGCAACTTGGGGTCGAGCCCGTGGAACACGGCGTAATCCTGCAGCCACACGCGCGCAAACCGGTCGATGCCGGGCTCGAAGGCGCGATAGACATCCCAAAAAGCCTTGATCTTGTTAAAACCATCGAGCGGATTATCTACGCCAATGCCGCAAATCAGCTCATAGAGATACAGAAAGGCAAAGGACGTAGACGTTTCCTCGACGGTTCCGCGGCGTACCCGTGCGCGCCAGGTAAAGTACCCGCGCAGCTGGCGATCGCTCATGGCGTTGTAGGTTGGGAAGTACGACTTGAACGTACCGTTATAGGGGCAATCGTCCTCAAAGTCAGCCATCAGCTGGCCTTGGCGGTAGAAAAGTTCGGCTTCCGAAAGCCAGCGTCCCGCACCGCCTTTGGGGTCATCCTGCCAGCGCGATATCTCGCGCATCTTGCGGTACTGGTCGGGAAGGAAGTTCTGCATCTGACGACCGGTTTTGAGAATCGGCTCGTCTGCGTAGACTTCATGTGAGAAACGGGCGGACTGATGGGTCCGGGCCTCGGCCATAATGCGCTCGATGAGCATCTTGATGTCCTGGTCGGCCACCGCTTCTCCTCTCCTAACGCAGCTTCGGTGACCTCATATCATAGCACAGCATCAAACAGGTGTTCGAGATACCGCTATGTAGATAGATTTAGAACAGGAGGGCGTAGATGACGGCTATGACAACGGAGGGGAGCATATTGGCCGTGCGGAAGGTCTGGGGACGGATGAGATTGACGCCGACGCAGAAGATGAGCATAGAGCCCACGAGCGATAGGCTGTCGAGGGCGGCGGTGGTCATGATGGGGGAGAGCGCGCCGGCAAACAGCGTAATCGTTCCCTGGAACACGGCGACGGGCAGGGCCGAGAAGATGCAGCCGCGTCCGAGCGAGGCCGTCATGGTGCAAACGATGATGCAGTCCAGCGCGCCCTTGAGGGCGAGCGTGGACCAGTCGCCGAGCAGACCGTCTTGGATTGATCCCACGATAGCCATGGCACCGATGCAGACGGTCAGCGATGTCGAGACAAAAGCGTTGGTGAACTCGTTATCGCCCTCGCTGCCGGTTTTGCGCTTGAGCCATTCGCCAAGGTTCTCGATGGCAGCTTCCAAGTTGACGGCCTCGCCGATGAGCGAACCGAGCGCAAATGAGACGATGAGCATGGTGGTACCGGTGGTCGCTAGCGCCTTTCCATCGATGATGAGCATCTTTTGCATGGTGCCGCCCAGGCCGATAAACAGGACGCACAGCCCCGATGCTTTCATGAGCGTGTCTTGGATGCGCGGTGTAATGAAGCGGCCGCCCGCTAATCCTAAAAGACCGCCCGCAACTAAAAGCACAACGTTGATGATTGTTCCCAAGCCCGGCATGAGTCCTCCTGTATTGATGCCAACGTGGCAATCGTAGCAGAACGAAATGCGAGGCACATCGCAACCCATCTAATACGTTATATAAGTGGTATTAGGAATGATGTGCAGCATTTAAGCCTCAGGTGGTTGTCGGGACATAGGGATAGTATTCAAAGCGCAGTGTCATAAGCCGCTGCGGGGATTCAATAGCCGCGGCGATGATATTGGCATCGCGGGCACGATCAAACCCTTCGAGTTCGATCTGGTACGAGACGTCTTCCATAATGTCCAGACGTCGCCAGGCTAGGAGGGTGTCGCCATCGAATTCCAAGGTCTTGCCTCCGTCTGGAGCAACGGCGTATAGACGCAGCTTGGCGGTGGTTGCGGGGTCGACAACCGTGACCTTTTTAATTTCGTTTCGAGTATTCTTGGCGCCCAACAAGGTGAGCAGTGTTGGGGCCACGACCTCGCCCGATGGCAAAAAGACGACTTCGATGGATTCGGGAAATGCGATGATAGCCGACTTGCGGACGGGCCGATTGGCGGCGGCAACTTCGATGTTCGCAGCGTCGATGACCTCTGTGTGGTCGAGCGCGGCAAGCACGCAGCAGTTACCTTCATCGATCTCTTGAGGATCAGCAAGCCCCAGACTGTCCGCGAGCCCGGGATCGTTTGGATCGGTAGCGGGCTCATCCGGTGCTTCGAAAGAAGCTGGGACGCTGTTTGTCGGCGACGGCGTGTCGCCCGCACTTGCTTCTTTATCCGCGCTCTCTTCTTGTATGGTTGCGTTGATGGGTTCGTCGTTTGAGGGGAGCGTCTTGGCGTCAAGCGCGGAGGGGAGAATTCCGATGGCTCCGGATCCGTTCCACTCCATTTCGAGAAGCGCCGGGTCGGCAAGAATGCGTTGCCTGCATTGCGCGTGGGCATCGATCTCAATAGGGCCTGCCTCCGTCCCGCGCGTAAGGCTGAGAGATCCGGCTGGCTTCTCGAAATGAGCGTCTGTGTCTTTGGCGCTGACGGCGTAGAACAGCAGGGACGCTTCTCCCGCCGCGATGGCATCGGTGCCGGCTTTGGTCAGCCGCAACGATGCCGTGAATGAGAGGGTGGGCTGCGTGTCGTCTGCATTCGCGGCGGCGCAGCCCAGACATATACCGCCTCCTTTCTCGAAAAACGCACCGTCGAAGGCGACCTTCGCTCCGTTCGCCGAGTCATCGACCGAAGCGATGTCGATGCGCAGCTCTAAATTGCATGGATCGCCATCTGCGTCGAGCACAACCGAGCGCCACGTGCAGACGGCGTACCCCGCCTGGGAGCCGTTTGCCTTGTTCGAACGATTGATATCCACGACTATCGAACCGTCCGTATTACGACGAAGGCATCCCGAGGTTGAGATTGCAGCCTGTGCGATCGAAAAACGCTTGCACGCAATGGCGCTCGACGGATTTGATGCGGAGCTTAGGGCTGCTGGTAAGGAGTCTGCCATGACGGGAGTCGCCCAAGCGGCGACAGGCGTTCCGGTTGCGAGCGCGCCGCAGAGTGCGACGACGGGCAAAAGGTTCTTCGATGCCATGGGGTCTCCTTAGCTAATTTAGTGCGGCCTGTCCGTGTTTTGTTTCTGGCTGCGTTTGATGTGCAGGCCGAGGCCGGCGGTTCCCGCGCCTGCTGCTGTGGCGCCTGCTGCCAAGAGCCATCGTCCATCGCCTGTCTGCGCCAATGGTTCCTGGCGGTCGCCGCGGTCGAGCCCCGAGAGGTCGACCGTCACTTGCGTGGCGGCCTGCGCCTGTTCTTGCTGGGCAAAGGCCATGGCTGGGCCAAACGCCAAGATGCCGATGGCGGCGGCCAGGGCAACGGCCTTATGCCGTGTGCGCACCGGGCTCGACCGTCCAGGTGATCGTTGCAACCTGATCGCCTTCGCCGGTTACGTGGAAGATGTCGCGCGTGACGCGGGCGACGTTTCCGCTTGTCTTGAGCTTAATTTTGTCCGTGCCGCCGGCAATGCCCTGGTAGCCCATGTCGAAGGCTGCATTCTTGGAAAGATCGAGGCCCGTCCCCTGCGTTGCGGCGCTGGCGTTCTGGAGTGCGCCGTCGGGGCCGACCTTAAAGTCGATGGAGTTCTGCGCGGTTCCGGCCTTGGCGTCGGCGGCAATGGTCCAGGTGTTCATGGCGTCGATCTTCATGTTGGTGACATGGATGCCGTAGGCCGAAAGATTGTCGATGGTGATCGCGTCTTCTGAGGGACCCTGAAGCGTGCCGTCGGCTTGGGCGACGAAGGGAATAACCGTCGGTGCGTTGAACTTGATGTTGTCGATCTCGGTCTTGACCATTACCTTCGTGGTTCCAACGCGCCCGGCCGCCATAGCTGGCGTCGGGGCAGCGCCCATTGCGAGCGCGAGCGCGAGCCCTGCGCCCACGACGAGCGCTCTGGCTCCGTTCATGTTCCTGGTGATGTCCATGGTCGTTCCTTTCTATTCGCCGCGGGCCGTCCCCGCGATGATTGGACGAATGCTGGTGAATTGCGTGCGGTGCCGCGTCGGCCGGAAAAGCTAGTTCTCGGCTTGCTCAACCCGCACCTTGACACGTGTCGGATTGCCGTGGCTGTCGAGGGTCTTGGCATCGAGTGCCTGGATCTCGATGTACGCCTCGCCTTCTTTGATGTCGCCGGCGGGGCACGTTTCGATTGTCTTGCCGGTCTCGACCACACCGGATTCGTACATGGTCTCGTCGTTTTGGATGACGCGGAATCGCTGGGGAAATTTATTGTCTTGGACGTTTTGCACGTTGACGCGCAGCTTGCCGTTCTCCTGCAGCTGAGCGACCGGCGCGACCGAAATCGTCATCATGTTGTCGCGGACGATGGCGTCGAGCTCATTTTGGATTTCCTGGCGCGTTTTGCCCTCGGCCGTCGTAACCGAAGCGCCCGCCTCGGGTACGGGCTGCGACTGCCAAGCGTATAGTCCTACGGCGACAAGGGCACAGACGATGGCCAGACAGGCAATGATGAGCTTCCTGCGATGCCCCAGGCCTGCAAAGTGGGGTGGCTTCTTCGCGCTCATGCGGCATCCTTGGCGGTATAGATGCGCGCAAAGGTGGACGGGTCCGCTCCAAAGAGCATGTGAAGCATCAGACGGCGCGAGTAGACGAGCTCGTCGAAGTCGGGAGGGAGCTCGATGTCGTGGATATGCGCGATGTGGTGGGCGAGCGCCGAGAACGACTCGGGGTCGCAGATCACATCGGTGGTAACGTGGTAGACCGTCGTATCGGGGAATGCCTCTTCGTCGAAAGGCAGGAGATGGGGATCGTCGTCGACTTCGATGGCGATGCCGTACTGGGGCCAGTAATATGCCATGGGAACCTCCCTGCTTCTGGGGCCAAAACTTCTGTCGGTTTTGGCTGTCGATGCCGACCGTATCAGCTGTCTCTTATACACATCTGACGCTGCCGACGAAGAGGATAGTGTA
>CABRHR010000020.1 GCA_902470835.1 uncultured Collinsella sp. | reverse complement strand
TGGACCTGCAGCTGCGGCGCCACCAACACCGGCAAGTTCTGCCCCGAGTGCGGCAGCCCCGCACCCGCCCCGGCACCGGCCAAGTGGTTCTGCCCCAACTGCGGTAGCGAAAACGGCGGCAAGTTCTGCAGCAACTGCGGAACGCCCAGGCCCTAGTCCCTCTATCTGGTAATTGGCGGGGGATCCGCCGCCCCCGCTCCTGCTTCTATGGGTTTCGTTCGATTAAGGAGGACACCATGAAGACAACGTTCAAAAAGTCCGTGCTCGCATTCCTGACATGCGTCCTGGCGCTCGCCTTTGCCCTGACGGGCTGCAGCGGCGGCGGCAAGGACCCCAAGGCCAACTTCGTCGGCAGCTGGAAGTTCTCGGGTGGAACCTTGGAGGGCGAAGAGCTGACCGATGAGTACATGGATATGCTCAAGGAGTGGGGCGTCAACTGCATCCTGATTCTCGATGAAGACGGCACGGGCACGCTCGACCTGTTCCTTGAGGTTGTCGACCTTAAATGGGAGGCCAAGGACGCAACCACCGCAACTATCACCGCCGAAGGTGAGTCGCAGGACATGAAGCTCAAGGACGGTAAGCTCGTCCTCGAGACAGACGGAGACGAACTCATCTTTACCAAGTCCGACAAGGATCTGTCCGGCACGGTGAAGAAGGATCGCGAGGCCGCCGAGAAGGAAGAGGAGATCGATGAGGCCGTCGATGACGGCGATGTCCAGAGCGTCGAAATCTCCCCCGCCGTTACCGTCGCCGACGACGACCTGTGCACCATCACCGTCACCGAGAAGTTCAAGGACGACTGGGGCGACATCGGCTTTGTCGTCAACATCACCAACAAGAGCGACAAGGACCTGACCTTCTACGCTCCCAGCGGTAAGACCAACGTCAACGGCACCATGAAGGAACCCTGGTTCTCGGCTCACCTGATGCCCGGCACCAATGCCACCGAGGAGTTCACGTTCTCGAGCGGCGAGCTTGACAGTCTTGACGACCTGACCAACACGACCATCGGCATCGATGCCTACCTGACCGATTCCTACGAGGACGTCGCCTCCTACAGCGCAACCATCGCGTAACGCCAGACATCGACAGTCGCGGATTGGCGGACACATCCGCGCACATGCCAGGCGGGGCCGCAGGAGTTAATCCTGCGGCCCCGTCGCTTTTATGCCGATGCGTACCGAGCGTTAGCGCTCCATGTTGGGAACAATGCTGCCCTCCGTTACCGCGTGCACGGCCAGGCGCATGATGTTGTCGTAGCCGGTCTTGTTGAGAATCTCCGAGATGCGGCGCTTGATGGTGCCCTCGCTCATAAACAACTCGGCCGCGATCTCGCGACGGCTCTTGCCTTCGCAGGCAAGGCGCAAAATCGACAACTCAACGTCGTCGAGCGCCGCCGTGCCCGAAAAGATGCTTTCGGGCGGCTTGGGAAACGTGCAATAGCCCGCCAGCGTGGAGCGCATCACGGCAAAGAGCTCATCGATGCCGACGTTCTTGTACACAAAGCTGTCGACGCCTGCCTCGCGCGCCTGATCCACAAACGTAATCTCGGGCATGCCCGTCATGATAATGACGCGGCACTCGGGCAGCTGCTCTTTGATGCGCGCCGCCGCCACGATGCCGTTGGAATCGTGCTCGGTGCACACGTCCATCAAAATCATGTCCGGATGCTCCTTGAGCGCGACGTCCAAGGCATCTGAGGCATCGGCGATGGCGGCAACAACGGTCATGTCGGGCTGGTCCCCAACGGAGCGCGCGAGGCTCTCGCGCAGGATGGCCTGGTCTTCGACGATAAGGATACGAATCATGAGCTTCTCCTTTGGACCGTTGCGTTGGAGTTCAGCGGAATGGACACCGCAAGCGTAAAGGGCGGGGCGGCATGGACCTCCAGGCTGCCGCCCAGATTTTGCGCGACATGCCTCATACCAGGAATACCCGTTCCCTCGCGATACGATACGGGAGCAGGCGCGCCGTCGTTTGATACCGTCATGTGGGCAATGGCACCGCCATCCGACCCCTCCTGCCACAGGCGCACTTGGACTTGGTGAGCCTGCGCATGCTTGGTGGCATTGGTCGACGCCTCGCGGATAATCTGCAAAAAGGCGGCAGCGACGTGTGCATCGTCCGGAAGCGATCCATCCACATCGATCTGCACGCTCACCAGGCCAAAGGCATGAACGATATCGCCGAGCTGCTCCGCCGGCTCGCTGTCGCCACCGCTACGCAGGTCGGCGGCAATCGAGCGCAGCAGCGGGTCAATCTGCTCGAGCGACTCGTCATCCAGACGCCCCTCCTCCAAGTATCGATGGAGAATGGACAGGCGCTGCCCGATCACGTCGTGTACGCGGGCGCGCATACGCAGGTAGGCCGCATTGTCGGCAACCTTTTTGACTTCTTCGATCTGGGCCTGGAGCTCTTGGCCCGCAAGCTCGAGCAGGTGGTTGGCCTGCGCCAGACGGTCGTGGGCATGTGCGTACTCCGTCACGTCCAAGCCGATAATGCGCTCAAAGGGGCGGCCCGAAACCATAACCTCATCGCACGCGAACAGACGAATCTCGGAGGGGGAAACCTCGACCACCGCACGTGCCTCCCCAAAGCGGTCCAGGTCGATTCGAACGCGGTTTTTGCTGCTCTCGGGCATCTGCGCACTGAGTTTTCGAAGACCGCCCCACGTATCGCTCATGTCGTGCAGGTCGGTGGGCATGTGAAGCTCCACAAGGTTCCTGCGCATGCAGCGGTTCATGAGCAGCGGGCGGCCCTTCGAATCCAGATACAGAATGTCGACGGGGATCACGTTAATAGTCTCGATCGTCGAAAACGCCGTGATGTCCTCCTGGCGGTTGCGCACGTCCATCAAAAGCGCCGCGACGGAGCGGAACAGGAAGAACGCGCCCTCCGCGATAAGGACTGCGGGCCACGCCGAACCCATGACGTAAACAACCGGCGGCGTCGCGGCGGCAACAAGCAGCAGCTCAACCATCATGACGGGACGACGATAATGCACCATAAGGACTACGCCATAGGCGGCAATCGCGGCGTTGAGCCATAGCAGCGCGCCCGCCGCCTCGGCGACGACATAGAGCGGCGCCACCAGATACGACCCGCTCGACGCGAACAAGATGACGGCCGAGATAATCAAGTGCAGCACAAGGCTCGACTCATAGACGCAAATCACTTTGCGGTTGTAAGACGAACGACGCGATGCGATGAGCGGAACATGGATGGTCTGCAGGCATGCCACCAAGGCAAAGAGCACATCGAGCGCAACGATCTGGGGAAGGATAAGCGGCATCTGCATCATCACTCACCCGCCCGCGGCATCAGCACGATCATACGCAGCTGACCGGCCTCGCCCTCAAGACGATACGCCACGTTACGCCCCTGCAGCGCAACCTCGAGCCCGTGCGCGGCGGGCGTCTGCGACAAGTCTTCCGCGTCGTTGGAAAAGAGCGTGGCACGCAGTTCAACACTGCACGAATCGTGTTCGCTCAGATGGTACATGAGTGCCGGATGATCGGTGGTGTAGGCGAAAAACGCAAAGTCATACACGCAGTCGTACAGCGCGCTTACCGTACTGGCATGCATCGGACGCCGTATGGCGATGATCGAAGCGCAGTCGACATCGATGGTGCGCAAGTCACTTGCCAGCTCGTTGGCAATGAGTTGGATGCGATCGCGGTCAAATCCGCTTTCCCCATGCTGCGCCAACGTGAGCGAGCCCTTGCGTTTGCAATAGGCGACGAGCATCTTGGCACATTGCAGCATGCGATAGCGCTCATGCGAGGATGCCTCATCGGTTAACGGCGGCAGCGAGCCCAGCAGCCCATACATCTCATCGAGCGCGCGGGCAAGCGCCTGGTCGACATCTTTGACCAGCAAGGCCTCGGCCTCCTGGTCGGCAAGATGCGTCTTAAGATCGTAGTCGGCCGTAAGCAGTTCGTTTTGGCGCTGCAATTCCATGCGCCGGTACGCCAGCTCGCGATTGAGCTCGTTGAGCTCCGATACGTCTTGGGCGAGCAATGCCGATCCGCCTAGCAGTGGGAAGGCGCGGTACATCACATCGGGATCGGACGCCACGGTAAAGGCGTGGGCATGCCCGTGCTCCTGAGCGCGCAGCTCTTCGCGCACACCCGCCGGAATCGGCTTTGATACCGGCGTGGCATAGACTTCCTGCAGGTCGCGCGTTATAACTTTAAGATCGAGCGGCAGGGTGTCGAAAATGTTGGCAATGCCGTGGTACGACGGAATGACGCCGCAATCGAGGCAAATCTCGAGCGTCACCACGCACAGCACGCAATAGACGAGCGAAAAGTTGAGCTTCCATGCCCAAGGCACGCGCAGGGCGTACGAAATGGCAAAGAACGCGCCGCCCAGCAGCACGAGTACCGCCGTGCCCGAAAAACGTTGGATACGGAAGGACGATGACCGACCCACCAAAATGAAAAAGGCGACAAAGTTAAAGGCCGTCCATATCAGAACGGCAAAATAGCCCCAGCCGTACGTGTAATCGTTACTCCAGGTTTCACTCGAGCGATCGAAATGAAAGACCTGTTGGTGAAAATCGTTGGTAAGCACAAACCCAATGAGCAGGATGGCCGCGATCCACAGGGCCGTGCGGTAGCGGCGACCCGCACGATGTTGCTCCAACCCTGCAAGGCGCAGGCCGCACAGCTGGTAGAGGAGCGGAATGAGCGTCATGGGCACGTAGTACAGGTACCACAGCACGGTGGCATAGAACGGCGTGAACGACTTGTACTTGAGGATGACCTCGATCATCCACAAGGCGCTGATGGTGGCAACGGCAACGAGGCGCCGGCGCAAGACGTAATCCAGACAGCGCAGATAGACCAGCACACCCCAGATTGAGAACGCGACGGCAGCGAGGAGCAGCGGAATCGAGCTCGAATGGATAAGCCCGTCCACGACTTCTTTGGACACCTCGTTATAGATGGGCACGGTGTTGGAGAGCTTGGGATCGGAAGCGAATGACGCCGGCAAGACCGCCAAAAGCAGAAGAAACAGTGCGGTTATGACGCCGGCAATGACGAAGGCGCGGCGACGGTACACCAGGTGCGCTATGCCAACGAGGAATCGCGGCATGGCGAAGAGCCTGCCGCCCCTGGGATCCGCCACCGGCGCGGATCGGGCGGCCGCATGGCCGATATGTCGCTCGCGGGTACCCATAGTGCTTTTAGTGTACCGACAGGCAGGCTCAAAAAACGGGCCGCATGTCCCAAAATCCGCGGACGGCAAAGCGCCCGGCAAGCACAAACTACTCGCCGGGCGCTTTGGTTAGGAGACTATGAGGTTGGGGGCTCGGTGCCCTTAGGACAGGTCCTCGCCATTCGAAGCAATGACGCGCTTGTACCAGTCGAAGCTCTTCTTCTTGGAGCGCTTGAGGGTACCGTTGCCGGCGTCGTCACGGTCGACGTAGATGAAGCCGTAGCGCTTGGACATCTCGCCCGTGCCGGCCGAGACCAGGTCGATCGGACCCCAGGTGGTGTAGCCCAGCAGGTCGACGCCGTCCTCAGTCACCGCGTCGCGCATCGCGGCAATGTGCTGGCGCAGGTAATCGATGCGGTAATCGTCGTTGATGGAGCCGTCCTCCTCGACAACGTCCTTGGCGCCCAGACCGTTTTCAACCACGAACAGCGGCTTCTGATAGCGGTCGTACAGGTCGTTGAGGGTGATGCGGAAGCCCAGCGGATCGATGGCCCAGCCCCACTGGCTCTGCTGCAGGTAGGGGTTCTTGGCGCCGGCGAAGGCGTTGCCCTGGGTCTTCTCGACCTCGGGGTTGTCAACACCGGCCGAGCAACGGGTGGAGTAGTAGCTAAAGCTGATGAAGTCGACGGTGTTGTCGGCCAGGATCTCGCGGTCCTCGTCGGTCATGCCCACATCGATGCCCAGACGCTCGAGCTTCTTGACGGCATAGGCCGGGTAGTAGCCACGGCTCTGGACATCAACGAAGAAGTAATTGTTCTGGTTGTCGAGCTGCGCCTGGCGAACATCGCCCGGGCGGCAGCTGTAGGGGTAGTAGCTACCCGCGGCGAGCATGCAGCCGATCTTGACCTCGGGGTCGATCTCGTGGGCGATCTTGGTTGCCCACGCGCTGGCGACGAGCTCGTTGTGGGCGGCCAGGTACTCAACGGCCTCCTTGTTCTCGCCCTCCTCAAAAACCAGACCGGCACCCATAAACGGCAGGTGCAGGATCATGTTGATCTCGTTAAAGGTGAGCCAGTACTTCACCAGGCCCTTGTAGCGGGTGAAGATCGTGGTCGCGAGGTTCTTGTAGAAGTCGATGAGCTTGCGGTTGCGCCAGCCGCCGTACTCCTTGATGAGGTGAATCGGGCAGTCAAAGTGCGTGATGGTCACGAGGGGCTCGATGCCGTACTTTTGGCACTCGCGGAACACGTCCTCGTAGAAGGCCAGGCCGGCCTCGTTGGGCTCGGTCTCGTCGCCGTTGGGGAAGATGCGGGTCCAAGCAAGGCTCATGCGGAAGGTCTTAAAGCCCATCTCGGCAAAGAGGGCGATGTCCTCCTTGTAGTGATGGTAGAAATCGATGCCGGTCTGCGCCGGGTAGTAAAAGCCGTCCTCGAAGTCGAGCATCTTACGCTGGCCGGAAACCACCGCGCGGCGCTCGGGGCCGTGCGGGGCTACATCCACGTTAGCCAGGCCGCGGCCATCCACGTCGTAGGCACCCTCGCACTGGTTAGCGGCCGTCGCGCCGCCCCACAGGAAGTCTTTACGGAAAGCCATACATCGATCCTTTCACACGCTGTTTGTCGTGATTTCAGTATCCCTGCAAACAGCGCATCGCCCAACGACACGACGCAGGCCGACACTTCTTTTCGCGCGCAGGCGCCCGGCAGCCGCCCGAGCCTGACACTTTCTGATACCCAACCACCAAAAAGAGGACAGGCACCTTTGTGGTGGTTTGGACCCGAGAGATAGTCCGCTCCGCCGGTTTGTCTCGATCTGTAACAGATAGACCGTCAAAACCGGGCTTAGTGTTACAGATTGAGATTATTCGGCCTGCCCGCTGTTGTTCGTCTTGATCTGTAACAGGAAGAGACGATTTAGCCTGCTAGATGTTACAGATCGAGACAGAAGACCCTGGTCTTCGGTGGCGTCGAGGTTCTTCCCGGTGAGATCTAAAATGAACGCCCTCGGCCAGTAGGCAATTTGACTGAATAGGGAAAAAAGGAAAAAATAGGAAAAAAAGGAAAGGAGACTTATGACTGAAACCATCTTCTCCCCTTCATTTGGAAATCGCCCATCCTATCTCGTTGGGCGAGGAAGTGTAATTTCAACATTCATCTCCGGCCTTGAACAGGAGCCGGGCAATCGAGACCGCGTCATGCTCATGCTCGGCCAGCGAGGAAGCGGCAAGACGGTTCTCCTGTGGGAGCTCGCCGATCGCGCTCGCAAGCTTGGCTTCGTCGTCGCCACGCCCACCGTTGCCTCCGAGGACATGCTCGAGCGCATTGTTGAAAAAATCCAAGAGGCGGGCGAGCCCTATGCCAACAAACGCCATCTCCCTAAACTCACGGGCGGCAGCCTGAGCGCCTTCGGTTTCTCAGCCGGCCTTGAGTTCACGCGCGATGTGCAGGAAACCAAGAGTTTCCAGTTCAAGCTCACGCAACTGGCGCGCAAACTAACCGAGCAAGGACATGGCATCCTCATCCTCATCGATGAGCTTCAGGCTAATTCGCCCGAGATCAGACAACTCGTCACCGCTTATCAAGAACTCGTCGGCGAGAGACTCAACGTCGCACTCGTTATGGCGGGCCTTCCGGGAGCGGTCTCGGCGACGCTCAATGACCGCGTGCTGACGTTTCTCAACCGCGCTCGCAAAGTCACACTCGAACCGCTTTCAGTCGGAGACGTCGACACCTATTACCAGCGGGCTTTCGAAGAACTCGACCTTGATATCCCAAGCGATCTTCGACTAGATGCCGCTCGTGCAACCCAGGGCTCGCCCTACATGTTGCAGCTCATCGGTTACAACATCGCCAATCGTTGCCAGGCAGGAGAACGCGCAACACGAAAGCTAGTCGACGGAGCCATCGAGGCATCAAAGGTCGATTTCGAAAACGATGTGTGCGAGACGACGCTCGCCGCGCTCTCGGACCAAGACGTTGCGTTTCTTGCCGCAATGGCGGATGACGAAGACACCGTGTCGCGCATTTCTGATGTAGCCGAGCGCATGTCGGTCACACCCGACTACGCACAAAAGTATCGCCGGCGCCTTATCGACGCCGGCGTAATCGAACAGGCCCGCCGCGGGTACGTGCGCTTCGCCGTTCCCTATATGGCTGACTACCTGCGAAGTCAGCCGTAGCCGCAGACAAACCACCACAAAGGGGGCAGGCACCTTTGTGGTGGTTCGGGCCGGTTTGTCTTGATCTGTAACAGGAAGAGACGATTTTGCCTGCCAGATGTTACAGATTGAGACAATACCCTAGTCGCAGGTGATGTCGAGGTTCTTGCCGGTGAGGCCTACGTAGCCGCCTTCGGCAGCCTTGGGGCTATCGGCGTGGCAGAGGACCCACTTGTCGGCCTTCCAGTAGCAGTAGCTGTCGCCGGCCGCGGGCATGTCGGCCGCAGTCTCGGGGCGCGGGCCGTTGGTGCCGGCGGGCAGCGCCACCATCACCTGGAAGCCACCCTCGTCGACCATGCACGGCGTATAGTGCAGCGTGGTGGCGTAGACCTCGACGAGCGTGCCGGCGGGCGCGCGGAACGCCTTGACCTGCGCGGTGTCGAGCTTGCCATCGATAATTTGCTCACGCTTGGCCAGCAGCAGGACAAAGTCGCGAGCACCCAGATTGAACTCGCTCGCGCGGTGATACTCCAGGCAGTTGAGCTTCGTGTTGTGGCCGTTGCACCAGCCCAGCTGGAACGGACGGCCGCCATACATAAGCAGGCCGAGCGTGTCGGCGCCCTCGACCTGCTCGAACTCGGGTGCGGAAGCCACGTACTTGCTGCCCTCGGGGACGGGCGTGGCGGAGAGCGCCTCGACGAGCGGGGCGGTCAGGCTGGACGGGACGTCGTCCCACACGCGGCCATAGGATTTGAATTCGGGGTCGGTAACAGAGTAGATATGCATGTTCGCTCCTGTTCGTTTGTGTGATATTACGAACATTCTAGAACAATCACGCGCGGTTTTAAACGTCCGCCATGTCCGCTCAACAAAAAGGCACCCCCGCATAAGCGAAGGCGCCCCGTGAGCTCATTTTGAGCGACGAAACCTTTACGCCTGCTGATAGTGCAGGTGCGCCTCGTCGATATCGGCCAGATCGCGGTCGAGATAGCGGCGCGCGAGCCAATTTGCCATGGGAAGGTTCTGGTCCAGGTAGTTGCCGCACTCCTCGGGGGCGGCACCGGGAACTTCGCCCTCAAACCCGGCAACAAACTCGAACAGCTCGCGCACGAGCGGCAAGATCTCCTCGCTCGTCACCTCGCCAAACACGACCAGGTAAAAGCCCGTGCGGCAGCCCATAGGGCCAAAGTAGACAATACGACTCGACCACTCGGCATGGTTGCGAAGGAACGTCGCGCCCAGGTGCTCGATGGTGTGGCACTCGGCCGTATTCATGACCGGTTCCGTGTTGGGCGTGGTCAAGCGCAGGTCAAAGGTGGTGACGGCGGCGCCGGTCGCCGGATCGCGGTCGACGCGGCTCACATAGACGCCGGGCTCAAGCAGCAGATGATCAACGGAAAAACTCGCGATGCGCTCCATGGCAGATCCTCTCGGTAGTCAATTTGGGACGGGGCTCTTTTAGCTGGTCGCAACAATCCCACTCATGATAGCAGTCAAAAAAGCCCCGTCCCAAATGACTACTTTGGGACGGGGCGCCGCGCAGCCGATAATATCGAGCGTTCAGCATCTAGTTTTCTAACCCGGCAGCGACTGCAATCGCCACCGGGTCAATCGCAATAATCGCCACCAGACCAATCGATGGCCTGCACTTACAGCACCTGCAAACAAGTTGCGACGGCACCGTAGATATTGGCGTCGTTACCCAGCTGCGCCGGGACCACGTGCGGACGAGGCATATCTTTCAGAAAACCAGTGTAGTGCGCCATGACGTCATCCATCTTACGGTCGAGCGCCTCGAACAGCGCGGGATGGCAGCTGATGCCACCACCAATCGCGAAGACTGCCGGGTCGATGACGCACTGCAGATTCACAAGCACACGATCAAACAGCTCAGCATAGGCATCCAATCCGCGCTGCACGGCGGCGACTTCGGACGCGCTCCCGTGCTCCAGTAGCTCGAAAATCCGTCGGCCATCGAGGGCCTCCAGTTCAGCTTCATCCGAAATGCCAAGTTCGACTGCCACGAGATTCTGCAGGCCGTGCCATCCGCTCGAAGTCGCGAACGTATCACGATGATCAAGCGGTTCGCTTACGTTGTTGGACAGGAAGCTGAACTCGCCCGCGAAGCCGCCCGCACCCGTCAGCACCCGGCCGTCAACCACGATGCCTCCGCCGATGCCCGTACCGATTACTGCCACGCAACCCACGTCCACGCCGCGCAACGCGCCGGCAGCGTACTCGCCAAGCGCACAGCTTTTGCCGTCGTTGACAACGGTCACGGGCAGCCCCAGCCGTTCGCGCAGCGCTCGGCCAAGCGGAAACCCGTCCATGTACGGCAGCGCACCACCGCGATGGATCGTCCCGTCTGGATCGACCTCGTAACCGAAGATGCCACCTGGGGCCGAGATGCCCACGCCTACAACCTGTCCGCGATACGGCCCTACGAGTGCCGCGAGCGCGTCGACCAGCTGATCGGCCGAGACGAACGCCGTCGGAATCGAACCACGGTCACCAAACTCGTAGTTCTCATTCACAATCGCCCATTTGACGCTCGTTCCGCCGATATCAATTCCAAACAGCTGCCTCATGGCCGCTCCCCTCTCGCTCAATGCGTCTACATGCTCGCAGGCTCTTCCATAAAGGCCATGAGCCTGCGGTTGAGCAGACGACCCCAAAACGTGCAGATACCGCCCGCTGGGAGAGCGTCTGCACCATGCCGTCGGGCGCAACGGGGACGAGCCGCGCGAAGACGATCAGCGTCGCGCCAAGCGCTGTGCGTGCATTCATTACAACGCCGCAGCTCAGGAATAGAATCCCACATACGTAGACCATCATTCGACGCGCCAGATTCTGCCGCGTCACATCGTCCTCTCGTCCGCATCTTCACCTATACGGCACGAATAGCGCTCCGTGACATCGCCCCAGGGCGTCACTCGTACGCATTGCCGCGACTCTACCGCGGCATCACGCATTTAGTACGAGATAGTTGCCTCGACGGCATGGCGCCAGCCGGCGATCTTTTTGGCTCGCTCGCCAGCGGGCATCGACGGCTCCACGATGCCACGGGCACCGTAGACGTCGACGACATCGCGTGTGTACATGCCCAGCGCGATACCGCAGGCCCAAGCCGCGCCCAGACCGCTCATCTCGTCGTTGCTCGCAATGCGGATGGGCGAGCCGACCAAATCGCTCTCAAACTGCATCAGGTACGCGTCGCGCGTGGGGCCGCCGTCGACACGAAGCTCGGCAAGCGCCGCGCCCGAATCCTCGACCATCGCATCAATGACGTCAAAAATCTGATAGGCGATCGACTCGTCGGCAGCCTTTACGAACTCCGCGCGGCCCGTGGTGCGTGTCATGCCAAAAACGCATCCCTCGGCATCACTTGCCCAGTGCGGCGCACCTAGGCCGGTAAACGCCGGCACAAAGTAGACATGGCTCGCCGGGTTGGCGGCGTAGCACAGGTCGGTGACCTCCTCGGGGTTGTTGATGAGTTCCAGGTCGTCGCGCAGCCAGGTCTTGACGGCGCCGGCGTAGCTCACGTTGCCCTCGAGTACATACTCGGTCACGCCATCCATACGCCACGCAAGCGAGCTCGAAAGCCCGTGCGAGCTGGCGACAAACTCGTTGCCGACGTTCATCATGACCGAGCTGCCGGTGCCATAGGTCGCTTTGGCCATGCCGCGGCTGTGGCAACCCTGCGCAAACAGGGCCGCATGGCTGTCGCCCAGCACGCCGTGCACCGGCACGGGCGCGGGCAAAAAGCCATCCAGGTCCGTTGTGCCAAACAGACCGTCGGAATCGGTCACCTGCGGCAGGCAGGCCGGATCGATGCCAAAGGCCTCGCACACCGGCTCGCTCCAGCAGCCACGGCGCAGGTCGAAGAGCTGCGTGCGGCTGGCATTGGACCAGTCACAGCGAAACTCCGCGCCGCCCGTGAGCGTCCATACCACCCAGGCATCGATGGTGCCCAGACACAGCTCACCCGACGCCGCGGCCTCGGCAGCCGCCGGAACGTTCGCGAGGATCCAAGCCATCTTGCCCGCCGGATAGTAGGGCGAGAGCACCAGACCCGTTGTGTCACGCACCAGCTCTGCCACGCCTTCGCGCGCCGCAAGCTCGTCACACAGCTCGCGGGCGCGGGCACACTGCCACACCACGGCGTCACACAGCGGCTCGCCCGTCGTGCGGTTCCAGGCAACGGTGGTCTCGCGCTGGTTGGAGATGCCAATGCCGGCAATGTCGGCCGGATTGACCCCGGTCTCCTCCACCACGGCACGCGCCACGGCCAACACGTTGGCGGCGATCTCGACCGGATCATGGCTCACCCAGCCGGCATCATTGACAATCTGGCGATGCGAGCGGTCAGCACGATGAATCAGATGGCCGCCCTCGTCCACCAGCAGCGCCTTCGTGCCCTGCGTGGATTGATCGATTCCGATGATGTAGCGGCCCATGGCCACCCCTTTCAAAATGAATGTGACAAAGGGACTGCCCCTTTGTCACATTCCAATTACTCTGCGGGAAGGAACTCGGCAACGGTCTTGGCAATGCCTTCGCCGATGAGGCCGTAGTGCGCAAAGACCTCGGGGCTCGTGCCGGTGATGACCGGCGCGTCGGGCAGACTCAGGCACTTGACCGGACGCGGGCAATGCTCGCCCACGACCTGCGCGACCATGGAGCCCAAGCCGCCAAAGGGGCTGTGCTCCTCGACGGTCACGACGGCGCGCGTGGCACCGGCGGCCTCGATCACGGCCTCGGCGTCGAGCGGCTTGACGCAGTACATGTCGAGCACGGTGGCGGAGATGCCCTGCTCGGCGAGCAGATCGGCGGCGTCCACGGCATGGCGGACCATCTCGCCGGTGGCGACAATCGTCACATCGGTGCCGCGACGCACCCAGGTGGCGCGGTCCATCTGGAACGGGCACTCGTCCTCGGTGTACACGTCCTCGACCGGGTTGCGGCCCACGCGGATATAGGCCGGCTTGTTGTCGGCAACCAGGGCGCGCACGAGCTCGGCAGTCTGAAAACGATCGCTCGGCAGATACACGCGCATGTTGGGAATCGCGCTCATGGCGGCGATATCCTGCGCGGAGTGATGGCTCATGCCCAGAGCGCCGTAGGACACGCCGCCCGAGATGCCGATGAGCTTGACGTTGGTGTTGGAGTACGAGACGTCGACTTTGCACTGCTCATACGAGCGCGTGGTCACAAAGGACGCCGGCGAGGCGGCCCAGGCCTTCTTGCCGCACGAAGCCATGCCGGCGGCGATACTCACCAGGTCCTGCTCGGCGATGCCGACCTCGACGGACTGCTGGGGATACTGATCAAAGAACGGCGTGAGCGATGCGGAGCCGCGGGAGTCGGAGCACAGGACGACGATGTCCTTATCGGTCTCGGCGGCCTCGAGCAGCGTGTCGCAGATAACCTTGCGGTTGGCGATCTTGTTAGCCATTGATGGCCTCCTTATGGGCAGCGAAATCGGCGATGATCTGGGCATATTCCTCATCGTTGGGCAGGTGATGATGCCAGGAGGCCTTGTCCTCCATGACAGGCGAGCCATAGCCCTTCACCGTGTTGAGAATGATGACCGTGGGCTTTCCGCAGGTCTCGGCCGCAAGCGTCAGCGCGGCGTCGATGGCCCGAACGTCGTTGCCCGGAATGGAGAGCACGTTCCAGCCGAAGGCAGCCCAGCGCTC
This sequence comes from uncultured Collinsella sp., assembly GCA_902470835.1. GTDB lineage: Bacteria > Actinomycetota > Coriobacteriia > Coriobacteriales > Coriobacteriaceae > Collinsella. The sequence goes on along the minus strand of CABRHR010000020.1, from coordinate 10,209 downwards.
CTCCTGCGAATCCTGCTTCATGACGTCCTCGGTGCTGCCGCTGATCTGCAGGCGGTTGCGGTCCACGAGCGCGCACAGGTTATCGAGCTGATAGTTGCCACCGCTCATGGCGCCTTCCCAGACCGAGCCCTCGGCAAGCTCGCCGTCGCCCATGATGGTGTAGACGCGGTAGTCGCGGCCGTCCATCTTGCCGGCAAGCGCCATCCCGACGGCCACGGGCAGGCCATGGCCCAGTGAACCGGAGTTCATCTCGATGCCCTTGAGCTTGTTGTTGGGGTGGCCGATGTAGGGGCTGCCGAACTTGGAGAAGCGGGCCTTGACGTCATCGAGGTCCAGATAGCCCTCGTGGCACAGCACCGCGTAGTAGGCCTCCATAGCGTGGCCCTTGGAGAGCACGAAGCGGTCGCGGTTGGGATCGTCGACGGTCTCGGGCGAAATGTTAAGGTGGTTGGCATAGAGGGTCATGAGGGCGTCGATCACCGACATGTCGCCGCCAATATGGCCGCCGGCGCCAGCCATGATGATATCAACGCAATCGCGGCGAAGGTCCCAACGCAGGGACTCAAGCTCTTCGATAGTTGCCATTTCTACTCTCCTCGCAGGTAGGCTTTGACGTCTTCTTCAATGGGGTCGTACAGGTCGGGCTGGATGCCAATGTACTTGCAGGCCTCGTAGAGCACCGGCACCACGTTGGCGTGAATGGCGACGCAGTGGTGAATGTAGGGGCCCTCGACGATCTTGGCCTCGAGGCGCTTGAGGTTGTCGACCTCGACCCACAGGTAGGTGCCCATGCCGGCCGGGCCGTCGATGCCGCGGGCGTTGCCCAGCAGCAGCGAATACTCGCCGTTGTCGCCGTCAAAGCGGGCAAGGGTGAGATCGCCGTGTTTGGCCTCGGCCGTCAGCGCGCCGGGGTGGTCGAAAGCCAGCGGGTAGGTGAGCTTGGGCTTGACGGCCGCGCAGCTGCAGGGCCAGGGGCCGCAGTGCTGCAGCAGCTCGCCGTTCTCGTTATCGGGATGGCGCACGGTCCAGTCGGCGAACATGCCGCGGTGACGGCCCAGGTCGGCGGCCTCGACCATCAGCGCAGTGATGGCGCCGTGGATATCGGTCTCGCATACGACGGGAATGCCCATCTCGTTGAGGATGGCGTTGGCGGCGCAGGGCATAATGCCCAGCTCGTCCTGCAGGGCGTTCCAGCACTGGATGGCGCCGGCGTTGCAGCCGTACTTCTCGACCAGGCGCTTCATAGCGATGGCGAGCCCTGCGACCGCGGGGACCTTGTCCTCGGGTATGCAGATCTCAAAGCTGTGACGAATGTGGTCGAGCATGGCGGCCATGGCCTGCTCGTCGGCCTGAGCGTCGTGCACAGCCTGAACGAGTTCGGTCATGGGGATGGGCGAAAGCTGAATATTGAACTTCTCGAGCAGCTCGCCCTCGTTGCACATGGTGGACCAGAAGTCGAACGGACGGGTCGCCATCTGCAGGATGCGCGTGTGCTTGAAGGTCTTGACCACATTGCATACGGCCAAAAAGTCCCAGACGCCGCGCTCGAACTCGGGGTCGGTCAGGCGGCAGTTGGTCATATAGGTAAAGGGAACCTGGAAGCGGCGCAGAACCTTGCCGGTGGCGAACAGGCCGCACTGGCTATCGCGCAGGCGGGTGCCATCGGGCTCGGGACGCTCGTCACGCGGACCCCACAGCAGCACAGGCAGACCGAGCTCGCGGGCAAGACGGGCGCAAACGTACTCGGTGCCAAAGTTAGCGTGGCACAGCATGATGCCGTCGACGCCTTCGGCGCGGAACTTCTTGACGATAGGCTCGATATGGCTGTCGTCAAAGAGCAGGCCCTCGTCGTTAATGTCGTCGATGTCCACGATGTCGACACCGATCTCGCGCAGGCGGTCAGCCGTCAGGCCGCGATACTTAAGCGCGTCCGGCGCGCTAAAGATGCTGCGGCGCGTGGGCACAAAGCCGAGCTTAATCTTATCCATGTACGTCCTCCCCTAGTTGTATGTTCAGTAAACAGACGCGTGTTTCGTTTTGTTCTGTTTACTAAATGTTTTACTCTTTTGTTTAGAAGTGTAACGCGAAATACCCGTAAACGGTAGAGAAATCAGCCTAAACGGTATGTAAACAAACTGAACATACAAGGGGAACAAAAGAGGGCCCCGAAGGGCCCTCCCTATCCGCACATGTATGTAAACGAATCAACACCGCCCTGTTACCGCGAGTACACCACCCACGGTGATAAGCCGGCAGCAAAGTCCGTGGCTACGCGCCCATCTTGCGATAGACGTCCACGAACTCCTTGGCAAGGATGCCAAAGCCCTCGGCGCTCATCAGCTGATCCTCGGCATGGACGACCAAAAGATCGATGCTCAGGTTCTCGCCGGCGGCAGTCTGCTGGACAAGGCCACCATGGGCAGCGTGGCCCTCGGCATAGTGCTGCTGGCCTTCCGTGATCTTTGCCTCGGCCTCTTCGAACTTGCCGTCACGAGCTAGATGAATCGCATCGATATAGCAGCTGCGCGCGCAACCGACGCCTGCAATGATCTGAAAACTCTGAAGCTGAATCTCTTCTGCCGTCATACTTACAGCCCCATCAGTTCCTTGGCCTGAGCCAGAGCCTTGACGCCGTCCATCATGCCGTAGGTGGTCATGGGAATTACGCCGACCGGAACCCCGGGGCATGCGGCGCAAACTTCATCCTTGGCATAGCCAACCTGCGGCCCAAGCAGAATGCAGTCGGCATTGCGGCCAATGGTGGCAGCCTCGTTGACGGCGTGAGCGGACACCTCGCACTCCAGGCCCTCGGCGTCGGCGGCCTTCTTGATGTTCTTCATGATGATGCTCGTGGACATGCCGCCAGCGCACATAAGAACGATGTTTTTCATTGCAGTTCCTTTCCTGTAACCCCTCACAGGGACTTATATGTTTCGGCGATCAACGCGATCGGCCGAACCTTCGAACTTGTGGACAATGACCTACTCGGCAGAAGCCTTTGCAGCAGCTTCCTCGGCCAGTGCCTCCTTATCGGCCATCTTGACGAACGGGATAAACAGCAGTCCGACCAGCAGGATTGCGGCGAGGACGATTGCGACCAGGCCAATGCCGCCCGTAAAGAAGTTGCTGATGGGCAGCGGCACGACAAACGGCATGGAAACGGTCGGGTTAAATGCATTGCCCAGACCGAGCATCAGGCCGACGGCGGCAGCAATGCAGGCCACGGGCTTGAGCAGGATGTAGGGGATGAACATATAAGGGTTCATGGCAATGGGCGTACCGAAGATGATGGGCTCGGAGATGTTGAAGAGTGCGGGCACCAGGGCAATCTTGGAGAGGGCCTTGTAGCGCTCGGACTTGGCCGTGAGCAGCGCAAGCTCCATGCCAAGGGCGTCAACAGAACCGACAGAGAACATGATGATGAACGACAGGTACGGCAGTGGCTGGCCGGCAACGAATGCCTCGGTGTTGGCAAGAGCGCAGGCCTGGATAACCGGCATGTACACGCTCATCAGGACGCTGGGGTGGATACCAAAGAAGAACAGCAGGTTGCACAGCGTAAAGTAAATGACAACGGCCCAGGGGCTGGAGCCCAGGAACATAACGGGAGTGGCAATGGTGCTGTTGATGAGGTTAAAGACATCGCCGAAGCTCGTCATGCCCATGCCCCACTTAACCAGAGCAGCCGTGGTGAAGATGACGATGGCGCAGAACATCGGAGACAGCGAATCGGTAACGAACTGAGGGACGGAATCGGGCATGGGGATGGCGATATGCTTCATAAGGAAGTTAAGCGCCTTCGGCACGATCAACGCCACGAGCAGCGCAACGAACAGACCCGAGCTGCCCAGATAACGGGTCACGATAAACGTCGAGCCGTCCTCGGCATGGCCAAGAGGAATCAGCAGGAGCAAAACGCCAATAGTCGCAACCGTCGACGTAAGGCCTTTGTTCCCGAGCACCTTGCCGTAGGAGTACGAGACCGAGGCGCACATGTAGATGGCGCCGAGGTTCATGGTAACGACCAGTACGTCGGTAATCGTCGCCGACATGCCGGTGCTGGCAAGGAACGCCTGCAGCGGCGGGATCGGCAGCCCGTTGATAATGGAGAGCAGCGCCACGCCCAGCGTAACGGGCATGGTCGCCATCATGCCGGACATAAGGCCCTTTACGACGTTAAAGCTACTCACTTTGTGGGCAATGGGGCCCACGTGCTTCTCGAGGAAGCCCTGCATCGAATCGAGAACGCTCATTTGTGTTCACTGATCCTCTCTAAACGAATCATCTAGCTGTCAAACGGGAAATTGCGGCCGACTCTTTCCCGCCTATGACCAATGGAAATATGGTTACGCCTTGAGCTCGAGGACGAGGAGCCAATCCCCAACCCCGGGTTTGTCAGGCAGGGTAATGCTGTCCGTGACGGCAAGGGCGTCCTCGCCGTCACGGTATGCGCCCGTGCGAGGGTTAAACCATCGGCTTGCATAGGCAGCGCCCGTCGGCACACCCTCGATAGCAAGCTTTTGGCGCACGGTATCGCCAAAGTACGCGACGATGCGCGAAAGGTCCTGGTTGGCGGTTGCCAGCGGAGCCTTGTTGGCAAACAGGTTGCCCGCATCGGTCGTTTCGTAGGGAGCGAGCTCCCAGAAGTGATTGTCTTCGTAGAAGGAACGCATGTAGCCCATCTGGACCGCACCTTCTCCGTCTACCGCCTGGGCCCAAGTAATGCCAAAGCGGTTGAAGATTGCCATAAAGGGGTCGAGCTCCTCAGGGCTTTCCCACACGTTGTCCCAGATTCCCTGGGCTCCGTAGGTATAGCCGGCGCCGCCGGCCTGCATGCAGATATACGCCACACGGCGCAGCATGTCTGCGGTGCACAGGCGCGTACCCATCTCCTCGAGCGTCGAGCAAAACTCGTAGAGCGCCTCGCCCTCAACGAAGGGTTTGTCGTCATGAGCTGCCAGATAGTCAAAGTAGTCGCTTGCCTTGATGAGGTAATCGCCGTGACCGGCCTGGTTGAGCGTAAAGTCCATCCAGGGTTCATCCTGGTAGTAATCGGCAAAGGGGCGCTCGTTGGTATAGTGCGCCGTCGCCAGATGACCATAGCCGTCGCGTGCCTCAATCTCCAAGGCGACCTCACGCCAGCCGTCAAGCATGGCGGCTCGACCTTCTTTGCGGTATCCGGCAACCTCGCCGGCAAGCGTCCACACCATCGGATATGCACCGTAGCGCGCCACCAGGTAGCGGGCGAGGTGCTTTTGGTGTTCCACGGCATGCTCGCCGAGAATGGCAAACGCCCACGCTTGCCCAAGTGCGTTCACTAAGCCCGCATCGGCAATATAGGCCATGCGGCGGTCGAGCTCCCGCTGGTAGAAGGCCACATTAGGCACATCTTCCACGCCCTTGGCCATGCCACCGTCAATCCAATAGCGATCTCCTGCGCCCATGTCAGAGCGCAGGTTGGTCTGATAGACGGTAAAGCCCTGCTCGGCACGTAGGTCGACCATACCGCGAAATTGGCTCGTCATGCCGGGGTGGTTCGACGCATCCCAGCTCTCACGGTAGGCAAACTCCCAATGGGTATCGCCCAGCCAAAAGAACGGCGTACCATCTGAATAGGCAAACATGCGCGAATCGTCTGCAACGCGGATAAATCCGTGGCGGTACAGATCGAGGTCGCCCGCGTACGGCACGGCCTCGACGCGGCCCGTGCAGCCATTAAGACCGGTCTGCTCGGGAGCCTCGATAACATAGTTCCAGGCACCCAGCTCGGTCGGGGCAAACGACACGCGATAGATACGCTCGCCGTCCCAGTAGGCCTCACGGCGAATTACCCTGCCGCTCGGGCCGGTGAACTCCGCCCAAATCTCAACATCCAAAAACGGGTTGTCGAACGAGCAGGCGCTCTCGAACGTCAGAATAACCGGACGCCACATCTCGGCGGCAGCGTTTTGATTCAACGTCATATCCATTGCAGACCCCTTTCTGGTCTTGGTGCCTACTAGTTCAGTCCTCGCTCGCTGGCGGACGTCACGGCAAAGTCAACGATCGCTTGGGCATCCTCGGCGCAAATAAAGCCTTGCGACACCTCGATCGCCGTATCGCGCTCGCACAGGGCGCGGTAGTTATCGAGCGATCCGTACAGCTCCTTGAGCATCGATGCCGAAAACGACTCCATATGGCCAAACAGGCCATCCTTGTCGCTCGTCTTATCGACCGTGCCCTGGCCCGGCTCCACCAGGCTCGTGTTGGAATAGCGGGCAAACGGATGCTCGAGCAGGCAAGTGCGAAGGCCGCCCTTGGTGTTGCCCAAGGCATCCTTTACGTTCTCGCCGTTCGCGTCCAACTCAATGCGCGGACATGTTGCCGGAGCGGCACCCGTGCGAACCCAACGGAACAAGTTGCGGAAAGCGGCGTGGAAGAGGTACTGCGACGGGTAGGCGTTTGCCTCGGCGTGCTTGCCGACGTACACCGGCAAATGATCGATGCGCTTGAGGTCCTCGTCGTCCTGGTAATAGTCGACATAGCTCCACTGCGTATCGTGGGAGGATCCTGTCACCTCATACAGTCGGTACTTAAAATCGGGATCGTCGCTATCGGGCATAAGCGTGCGCCAGCTCTCAAAGCGACCATTCTCGCTCTCGGTCTGAAGGGCGATAAACGGCTCCTCGGCATGCTCGACGCGCAGCAGGTGGTGCGCATAACCTCGGTCGCTCTCGTACTGGTTGACGGGAATGCACATCGAGTGGATACCACCGCCGGACAGATATCCGTCGAACACGCGACCGTCACGGCGCACGTCCTCGCGATAGGCAAAGCTGTTAAGGTAGCGGAACAGATAGGCGCCGGACTGCGACCATCCCGTAAGGCAGATTGCCTGGCGAGGATAATCGCGGATCGGGTTAAGGTCGGAGTCTCCGCGCAAGAGCCATGCAAGATCGGTCAACATATCCCAAAACAGGCCAGTCTCGTAAGAGATGTCCATGTCGGGAAGCGCGCCGCCGCGCTCGAGCTGCTTCGGATCGTAGTCAAAGGGGCGCTCGGGAGTCGGGTTTGCCCAGCTCATAAAGCCATAGCGATCGGGATTGAATTCCTTGAGCTTGGCGATGGTATTGGGCTTGCTGGTGATGCCCACGTAGATGTCGCCGGAGCGCACAAACTCGCCGTAGCCCAGGATCCACATGCGCTCGATTTCCATGAACGACGTGGGGTTGATGATCTCGACCACCACGTTGCCACTTGCCTGCGCCGGATCTTTCGGGGCGCGGACAACGATACGGTTGGAATAGGGGGCGTCGGCGGTCATAACCTCCACGCCACCGTCTTCATCAGCAGTGCGGTATACGTTGGCCGTGCCGTCAACGCGATACTCGCGCTCGACGTAGCCCTTTGCGCTCAGATGACAGTAGCGCTCGGCGCTCGAAAACGGATAGCTTTCATCCGTGATGGGCATTTCGGAAATACCGCTGATCATCTCGTCCCCCTTGCTGTTGCGTTTGTTGAGACAAACTCTACTGGGGACGCAACTTAACTTCTATCGATTCTTAAGTTGAATTACTAAATATTTAGCTTAATAAACAGCCTGGTGTTAAGCTCATGGTAAGTTCACAAACGTTAGGAAACACCATGGCCGTTACTGCAAAACAGATCGCTGACCAGTTGGGAATTTCGGCAGCGGCCGTTTCCCTTGCACTTAACAATCGACGCGGCGTAAGCGAAAAAACACGGCAGCTGGTACTTAGCACCGCCGAAGCTCTAGGTTACGACTTTAGCAAGATTAAGTTCGAGCGCCAAAAGAGCGGAACCGTTGCCTTGGTTGCCTTTAACCGGCGCCGCATCTTTGCGCGCCCCTTCTTCGCCGATATGCTCGCCGGAGTCGAAGGCGCCCTTAGACACGCGGGATTCTCGTTTTCGCTGGTGAACTACTCACCGTTCGAAAACACTCAGCAGCAGATCGCCGACATCGCCGAAGCGCAATATGATGGTGTCATCATCCTTGCAACTGAGATGTTCGAATCGGATTTTATGCCGTTTGCATCGCTGGACTGCCCTCTGCTGCTGTTGGACTCATGCATGAGCGCTGGGGTCGATACGGTCAAGATCGACAACGCCGCCAGCATGATGCTAGCCGTGCAGTACCTGCATTCGAAGTATGGATCTGTCCCCGGGCTGTTAACGACGCCCGTTACCGTGAGCAACTTCACCGAACGACGCTTCGCCTACGAACACGCCATCGGTCAGCTATCGGGCTCGGAAAAGTGCGGCATCATCCACGAACTCGCCGTCGCTCCAGATGAGGCATACGCCGACATGCTCGACATTATTGATTCGGGCGAACCCCTCGCCCAAAACTACGTCGCTGTCTTTGACGATATAGCTATTGGGGCCATGAAAGCCTTTATCGAGCGTGGTTATCGCGTGCCCGATGACGTACGCATCGTCGGCTTCGACAACAACGCTGGCGGAACCTACGTGCAGCCACAACTGACCACGCTCAATGTTCCTTCGGAGTATATGGGCGCCATCGCCGCACGGCGCCTCGTCGAGATTATCGACGAGGCCGAACACCACCCGCTCAAGATCGAGCTGGGGGCATCACTCATCAAGCGCCGTTCCGCCTAGAGCTCGCACACGCTCTGGCGCTCGACAAAATAGGTTGAGACGGCCGTCTTGCAGGTGTAGCTCTTGGGATTGCGGATATTGCCCACCAGACGGCGCACCGCGATCTCGCCCACCTCGTGCTTGGGAACATGCACCGTGGTGAGCGGCGGGTTGGAGAAGGCGCCCACGGAAAGATCGTCGAAGCCAATCATCGAGACATCTTCGGGCACGCGAATGCCATGCTCACTCAACGCACGCATAGCACCCACGGCGAGGACGTCGTTCTCAGCAAAGAAAGCCGTCGGCAGTTCATCATGCGAAACGGTATCGAGCCATGCGCCCATGTCGCGATAAGCGCCCTCGAGCGTGGTGCCCAGCGTGACGCGCCATGTCGGATTGGCCTCAAGGCCTGCATCTTCAAGCGCTTGGCGATAGCCGCGCTCGCGATCCTTGAAATTGCGGATGCGAAGGTCGCCTGCCAGGTAGCCGATTTGCTTGTGGCCCTTCTCGATAAGGTAATCCACGGCACGCAGCACCGAATCGGTGTTGGCAATGACTACAGCATCAAAGTACTGGCGATCGCTCCAGCCGTCGAGCACGATCAGGTGGGCGGCGGCGTTGGCGAACAAAGCGTAGTCTTCCTCACCCAGCTCGGTGCCCATCAGCACGATGGCGGCAGCCGGGTCGGCGATAAGGCTCTCGACCTGCGGGCGCACGGCGTTCAAGTCGCTAAAATCGAGCGAGACAAAGCTCGTGCTCATGCCGTGACGACGCGCCTGGCGCTCCACGCCCTCAATCACCGCAGGATGGAAGGTGCTCTCATCAAGGATGGCGCCCGTCTTGCGCGCGAGAACAAACTGGATGCTCTCGAGTTGCGTCGACTGCTGGTAGCCGAGCGATTGCGCGCACTCAAGGATGACCTTGGCGGTCTCCTCGCTCACGCTGCGCTTGCGATTGAGCGCGTTCGATACGGTCGCGGGCGAAAAGCCGGTGATGCGGCTGATCTCGCGGACACTTGCTTTGGCCATTGTTCCCCCTAGCAACGGTCGTGGCGGAGCATCGCGACTCGATGACTCGGCAACTAAACGACCGCAAATTCAATCTAAACAGAATAGTAAATGTTTATTAGCTAGTTTAGCCTGTTGTCAAGCAACGCGGCACGACTATTCCCCCAACGGGCGCATTTGCTCGGTAGCTAATTTGGGACGGGGCTTTTTAACTTGTTATAGACGCCTGTTAGTAGCTAAAAAAGCCCCGTCCCCAAAAGACTACTTTGGAGACGGGGCGTACGAAACGGTTAACCTAGGACGCGGGCCATGCGGGTTTTGAACTCGGCAAGGAAACGTGAGGCGTCCACGGTCAGCGCCACGAGTGCGCTCTTGTCCGGATCGGCCACGCGGCGTTCGTCGCAAATGGTGCGGCCGCGATACTCGCCCAACAGGTCGACGCGCAAATTGCAGCCGAGCGCGCCCACGAGCGTGGGGTCAATCGCCACGGCAACGGCCAACGGGTCGTGCAGCGCGCAGCCGCCCAGGTAGGGCGCGTTCATCTCGTACGAACCGATATCTGTCTCTTATACACATCTCCGAGCCCACGAGACGCTACGCTATC
>CABRHR010000019.1 GCA_902470835.1 uncultured Collinsella sp. | reverse complement strand
TCCTGGACTACGTTGCCATCGGCCACACCCTTGATGATCTTTGCCATGTGCTCGGCCTCAATGTGGCCGATGGCAACGTAGTCCAGGAAGAACAGCGGCTCGGCGCCCGAAGCCAGAATATCGTTGACGCACATGGCGACCAGGTCCTGGCCCACCGTCTCGTGACGGTCCATGATCTGAGCGAGCACGAGTTTGGTGCCCACGCCGTCGGTACCGCTGATCAGAATCGGGTCTTCCATATCCTTAAGCGCGGCGGCCGAGAACAGGCCACCGAAGCCGCCGATACCGCCGATGACCTCGGGGCGGTTGGTGTCCTTGACCATCTGCTTAATGGCGTCGACGGCGCGGCCGCCCTCGGCGGTATCGACGCCGGCATCCTCATACGTCACATGCTTGCTGTCGCTCATCTGAGCCTTCCTCTCCCACTACCGTCCGCCGCGCGGGCGCCAAACGGTGCTCATAGTTGCGTTCATTTCGGCGTGTGCCATAACAGCACACGCCGTCATATCAACAAAACAGCAGGTAAAACCTACCAAAATAAACCTGTCCCTACATGGCAGGTTTTAGGCCTCGCCGTGCTCCTCTTCCCAGCTGCGGTCGTCGTATTTCTCGACCACGGCGTCGTCGTCAACGTGCAGCGGTTTGTCCAGGTTGCGAGGCTTAAAGCCCTCCATGAACTTGTCGCGGCCAAAGCTCTCGGGAATCGCCACGGGGTAGCGGCCGGTAAAGCACGCATCGCAGTAACCGCCCTTGGGCATGACCTTAAGCAGGCCCTCGACCGAAAGGAAAGCCAGCGAATCGGCGCCAATGTACTCGCAAATCTCGTCGACCGTTTTGTTGGCGCTGATAAGCTGCGACTGCACGTCAGTATCGATACCGTAGAAGCACGGCCAGATGACCTCGGGCGAGTTGATGCGGATATGAATCTCCTTGGCGCCAGCGTTGCGCAGCATCTTGACGAGCTGCACCATGGTGGTGCCGCGCACGATGGAGTCGTCGATGACGACCAGGCGCTTGCCCTCGATGTTGTCGCGCAGCGGGTTAAGCTTCATGCGCACGCCCATGGCGCGCAACTCCTGCGTAGGCTCGATAAACGTACGGCCCACGTAACGGTTCTTGATGAGGCCCTCGCCAAAGGGAATGCCGCTCTCGTGCGAATAGCCCTCCGCAGGCGGCAGGCCGGAGTCGGGCACGCCGATGACCAGGTCGGCCTCGACGGGCTCTTCGTGTGCCAGCTGACGACCCATGTCGTAACGGCAGGCATATACGCTCTTGCCGTTCATGATGGAGTCGGGGCGGGCAAAGTAGACCTGCTCAAAGATGCAGTTTGCGGGCTCTTCGGCTGCAGGCACGCCCTGCTCGGATACCAGACCCTCGGCGCTGATGCGCAAGATCTCGCCGGGACGGACGTCACGGACGTACTCGGCACCCACGATGTCGAGTGCGCAGGTCTCGGAAGCAACGACCCAGCCGCCGGCGCGCGTGACATGGACGGCGGAGTCGACCGTCGCGGCGCCGTCTTGCGAGGGCAGCTGCGAAACGGATGCGGCATCGGCCTGGTCCAGACCCTCGTCCACCAGCTTGCCCAGCACGAGCGGGCGAATGCCGTGCGGATCGCGGAATGCGTAGAGTGCCTGCTCGTTGATGAGCGTCATGGCGTAGCCGCCGCGCACGAGCTCCATGGTCTTGCGAATGCCCTCGCGCAGATGGCCTGTACGCTGAGTAAAGTAGCCGATAAGCTTGGTCGCGACCTCGGAATCCGAATTGGAGAGGAACGGCACGCCCAGCTCGATCAGCTGGCGGCGCAGCTCGTCGGTGTTGACCAGAGTGCCGTTGTGAGCAAGCGCGATAATGACGCTGTTGATGGTGGAGAGATGCGGCTGCGAGGCTTCCCAGCTCTTGGCACCGGCAGTGCCATAGCGCACGTGGCCCACGGCCAGCTGGCCGGAGAGCGTCGACAGGTCGGCGTTGGAGAACACGCGGTCGAGCAGGCCCAGATCCTTGCGGACCATAACCGTGCCGCCATCACCCACGGCGATTCCCGCCGATTCCTGGCCGCGATGCTGCAGCGCGCGCAGACCAAAGTACGTCAGTCGAGCCACATCACGATCGGGTGCCCACACACCAAAAATGCCGCATTCCTCATGCAGCTGGTCGGAGTCCGGATCATACGTCGACATGGTCTTCACCTGTCCCGCGGCGCGCTCGGCCGCGTGGATGGTTTCTTGAGACATGGCATCCCCTCAGAGCCTCGTTATTTGGCGTTACCTGCCCTATTATACGCACGGCAAGACAAGCACTCCCGCGCATGAACAGCGCTTTTTAAAAGCCCACCGAGCTTATAATCCGTTTTGCAGCCAAACATTTTATTGGGCAACCGCCTCGGGGCCGACGATCCCGCATACTTCCGTTGCGACGCGTCTCGCCCGCCGTTGGGGCTTGCATTGTTGCAATTGGGACGTTCGTCCTGTCTTTTGGCAGGTCGGCGGCGTATCCTTGTACCTACAGCAAAACGAGAAAGGTTATGTATGGATCGAAACGAACTCGACCCCAGCGTCCCCAGCGCCACGGAGGTCAAGAAGATCCCCCTCATCATTAAGGTGTACGCCGTCCTATGCATCCTGTCCGGCGTGGGCACGCTCCCTTCGGTCGGCGCCTTTATGTGGCAGGTCATCGCCGCACTCATCAACGGCAACGCCGCCGCCAAGCTCGGCGACAACACGCTCGTCGCGGTCGGCCTTATCGTCGCCGGCATCATGCTCTCTGCGGCAAGCGCCGTTATCCTGATCATCTTTGGCCTGGACCTCATCAAGAACCAGCGCCGCAATGCCGCCCGTCTGTCCTATATCCTTATCGCGTTTACCGTCGTCGAGCTTTTGGTTGACGTGATGCTCCAGGGCATCGGGCCCTTCTTGCTTCGCCCTGCCATCCAGCTCGGCATCCTCGTCGCGCTTTCGACCACCGTCGACCCCACGCTGCGCCAGGAGCGCGAGCTGCAGCGCCGCCTGCAGGAGATGCTCGATCGCGACGCCGCCGCCGAGGGCATGCTTGGGCGCGATGAAACCGGCGAAGGCTACATCAAGCTCAACTACTTCAACCTGTTCTGGGTGTTCTTTGTCTGCTGCATACTCGGCCTGATCGCCGAGGACATCTGGCACATGACGGTCGACGACCCGGGCGTCTACCAGGACCGCGCCGGTATGCTGTTTGGCCCCTTCAGCCCCATCTACGGCTTTGGCGCCGTGCTCATGACCATGGTGCTCAACCGCTTCTATAAAAAGAACCCCATCATCATTTTCCTGGTGAGCGCCCTGCTCGGCGCCAGCTTTGAGGTGTTCGTGGGCTGGTTTATGCAGACCGCGTTTGGCGTGGTCTCGTGGAGCTACTCGCACATAACGCTGTTCGGTATGCCCGACCCGCTCGTGGTCCTCACGGGCGGACGCACCTGCACGGGCTTCGCCTGCCTGTGGGGCCTGGGCGGCCTCATCTGGATCAAGCTGCTGCTGCCGAGGCTGCTTAAGCTTATCAACATGATCCCCTGGAAGAGCCGCTACTCGGCCACCGTCATCTTTACCATTATCATGCTGGTCGACGGCGTCATGACGCTGCAGTCGCTCGACTACTGGTACCAGCGCGTCAACGGCACGGAGCCGGACATTCCCGTCGCACAGTTCTACGGAGAGCACTTCGATAACGAGTACATGGAAAACCGCTTCCAGAGCATGACCATGAGCCCGAAGGATGCAACGCGCGTGTAGCGCCAACCGCGCCCAAAACGCAAAATGCCCGCCGGTATCACACGTACCGGCGGGCATTTTTATAAACGAGCCTTCTATCGACGCAAGCCTCTATGCCTCGCGCTCGACCTCACTCACGCATTCGTTCTTGATGGTGCCAACGAGCGCTTGCAGCGCATCGACCACGTGCGGGCGAATGTCCCCGCCGATGAGCACGAGCATGATGTCGTCACCTACGGCAAGCTCACCGCTTGCCAGCCACACGCGCACATAGCCGATACCCGGCATCGCGCGCGTGGCCTCGATAGCAGCCTGCACCTTCTGAGCATCGAAGCCGAACACCATGCCGCCCACCCTGCGCCCGGGAGCTACGCCATCGGTTTCGATCCCGCGGACCTCGGACTTGGGCGTCGCGCGCACCACGCCGTTATGCGTCAGATACATCCCACAGCCTGCCGCCGAAGCATCGGCCTTGGCCTCGCGCAGCCAAGCATCAACCGAAGGCATCGTTTTGCCATTCTCAAGCATCATTTCTCCCTTTTACCGTCATCGAGCAGCTCATTTGGGACGGGCTGCTCTCAACAATCTATTCCTCGGCCGGTGTGAGCACCATGACGGCGCGCGTATTGCTAAATGACAGCGAGCGACAGGTCACAAGCGTCACGACCTTGGTTGCCGAAGCGGCACGATCGGTGGCATCACTCGCCACTGCCGAAGCACCGTCGAGCATCTCGGACAGGTAGTTCTTGAGCCCGTCATCGCCCTCAAAATTGGGCGTGCGCGCCTTGGCATACGTGTCCTCGACCACCTTGGTCGCCAGCGGTCGCAGCTTATACGTAGCATCCCGTGTGATGTAATACACAAACTCGATGCCATCAAACGTCGCCTGATCAGTGGTGTCCGAAATCACGTTGAACATCGACCCATCGTTCATATGGTGTCCGTAGATCGTGGTCTGCTGGTCAACCATTCCCGGCGCGGTGTCATCGCTATCCAGGAAAATGGCCCCAGATGCATTGGCCGTACCGTCGAACAGCGTGTTGAGGTATTTGGAGTTGTTGTTGGTCTGCACCACGGGATAGTTGATGTTGGTTCCCGGCACATAAATCCAACCCACAATCTCGGGGTTTGTCTGAGCAAGCGCATCGAAGTCGATAGTCGGCACGCCGCTGGCGTCCTTATCGCTTACATATTGCTTCTCGATTTTCTGATACGACTCGCTCGCATGCTTGTAGCCAATCTGTGCATTGATAAAGATAGCGGCGGCGGCGACAATCAGACCGATGCCCACGATAATAAGCAGAATAGGAATGATGGAGCGGCGCTTTTTACGTGGCGGCTCGGTGTAATCCGACGGCGTGGCACGCGATGAAGACCGGGGCGGCTTCTTAGCGGTGCTATAAGATGAAGGTCGATATGCGGCCGGCGCGTCCTGTCGACGATGCGTCGCCGGTGTCACGGAGCGCGGCGCGCGCGGCTGCTGAGGAGAGGATGCCCGACCCTGCTGCGCCGCATGGGCAGCACCCGGCTTCGATGGATCGGGAATCTGAGAAGCCTTGAATCGTTTTCCCTGATAGTCGGACATGGCTCTCCTTATACTGCGATGAAACGGCGGAACGCCTAGGCGTCGGCCATCTCCTGCTTCATCTTCTCGATAACCTTGCGGTACTCGGGGTCGCAAGCGCCCAGAATCTGCGTGGCGTAGATGGCGGCATTCTTGGCGCCGTTGATGGCAACGCAGGCCACGGGCACGCCCGAAGGCATCTGCACCATCGACAGCAGCGAATCCATGCCGCCCAGGTCACTCGTCTTCATAGGCACACCGATAACCGGCAGCGGCGTAAAGGCGGCCACGACACCACCCAGGTGAGCGGCCTTGCCGGCGGCAGCGATAATCACTTTGATACCGCGATCGGCAGCAGTCGAAGCCCACTCATGGACCTTCGCCGGCGTGCGGTGCGCGCTTGCAATCACGAGCTCATAGGGCACGCCCAGCGCCTCGAGCTCGGCGGTGCAGCCTTCCATAACGCCCAGATCGGACTTGGAACCCATGATGATCCCGACAACCGGCTTTTGATCTGCCATAAACAAAGACCTCCTGTTGAGAGCGGTGACGCGGCGGATCCGCGACCCTTAACTACTGAGAGTAGTATAGCTGCTCCCGTCCCTGCGGTCTGCGGGTGCCCCGCGGCGGTCTGGTGTTTTCATCTTCACTCCGGTTGCTTCGCAAAGTCGTTCAGATGAAAACACCAGACCGCCGCGGGGCACCCTCGACCTACCGGGAATTGCTATGACGTACGTTTGCTGAATTATTAGTGTGGGCCCTGTCGTTCGAACGAACGGCAGGGCCCACACTCACTTTTTATTCAGCCCTAGTCATCGCACAAAGCCCCTTCGGCAGCACACGGTGCACCCGAGTCACCGCAGGCCGGGGCGGGAGGCGGTCCTTTCTCTCGGAAAACTTCGCGAAGCCCAGTTTCCGAGAGAAAGTGTCCGGCTCCCGCCCCGGCCGGCCAGGTCAACTACACCGTGTGCTGCGGCAGGTCCTGCAGGGCGATGACGTCCATGCCCATGTCGTTGGCGCTGCCGTGACCCTGCTCGTCCTCGCGCACGGCCTCGATGGCGCTCACATACGTGTTGGCGGCAGACATCGCGGTCACGCAGGTCACGCCGCGACGCACGGCCTCGGTACGTAGCAGGTAGCCATCGCCACGCGAGCCCGGACCGTACGGCGTGTTGATGATTACCGCAATCTTGCCATCGGCGATGAGGTCGCCGATGTTGGGACGCTCGCCGTCGTGCGG
Organism: uncultured Collinsella sp.; assembly: GCA_902470835.1. GTDB lineage: Bacteria > Actinomycetota > Coriobacteriia > Coriobacteriales > Coriobacteriaceae > Collinsella. Next base: position 19,548 of record CABRHR010000019.1, on the reverse strand, counting down.
GCCGCTGATCTTCTCCACGACCTCGCAGGTCACGTTACCGCCGCGCAGCACGCGCGCCGTGCCCTCGGTGGAGCAGATGTCAAAGCCCAGGTAACGCAGGATACGCGCGACCGAAAGGATATGACGCTTGTCGCGGTCGCACACGCTAATGAACACCTTGCCGGCGCTCGGGTCGGGCAGCTTGTAGTCAATCGCCAGCTGCGTCTTGGCATATGCCTCGGGATAGCTCTTGGCGATACCCATGACCTCGCCCGTCGACTTCATCTCGGGCCCCAGGATAACGTCGGCACCGGGGAAACGGCCCCAGGGCATAACAGCTTCCTTCATGCAGAACCAGTCCAGCTGACGCTCGTCGCTCGGCAGGCCCAAGCTCGCGATGGAATCGCCCGCCATGATACGCGCGGCACACTTGGCGAGCGGCACACCGGTGGCCTTGGAGATAAACGGGACGGTACGGCTTGCGCGCGGGTTGGCCTCGATCACGTAAACGGTCTCGCCCTTGATGGCATACTGCACGTTGACCAGACCACGCACGCCCAGCGCCATCGCGATGCGGCGCGTGGTCTCGCGAAGCTTTGCCTGCAGGCTCTCGCTAAAGCTGAACGGCGGTATGCAGGTCGCAGAGTCGCCGGAGTGAATACCGGCCTCCTCGATATGCTCCAGAATGCCGCCGATGTAGACCTCTTCGCCATCGCACAGGGCGTCGACATCGGACTCGATCGCGCCCTCCAAGAAGCGGTCCAGATACACCGGGTAGTCGGGGCTAATGCGCGCAGCCTCGGCCATGTAATCGCGCAGATGCTCGGCATCGTAGGCGATCATCATGCCGCGGCCGCCCAACACGTAGCTCGGACGCACCAGCAGCGGGTAGCCGATGTGCGCGGCAACGGCCTCGGCCTCCTCAAACGAGGTGGCCTGGCCCGCCGGCGGGTACATGATGCCCAGCTTGTCGAGCAGAGCGGCGAAGCGCTCGCGGTCCTCGGCAAAGTCGATGGCATCGGGCTTGGTGCCCATAATGTTCACGCCGCTCTCCTCGAGCATGCGCGCCAGCTTAAGCGGGGTCTGGCCGCCAAGCGTCACCACGACGCCATCGGGGCGCTCAACATCGATAACGTCCATGACGTCCTCGTAGGTGAGCGGCTCAAAGTACAGGCGGTCGGACGTGTCGTAGTCGGTCGAGACGGTCTCGGGATTGCAGTTGACCATGATGGTCTCGAAGCCGCAGGCCGCCAGCGCGTAGCTCGCGTGCACGCAGCAGTAATCGAACTCGATACCCTGGCCAATGCGGTTGGGGCCGGCGCCCAGAATCATCGCCTTGGGCTTGTCCGCCGGCGTGGTCTCGTCGGGAGCCACGCACTTCTTGGCATCCGGGCTCGTGCGGTAGATGTTCTCGTACGTCTTGTAGTGATATTCCGTGGCGCTCGAGAACTCCGCAGCGCAGGTATCGACCGTCTTCATGCTGGGAACCACGCCCAGACCCTTGCGATAGGCGCGCACAAAGCGCTCGTCCGAGCCGGTCAGTGCGGCGATCTCGGCATCGCTCGTGCCGCACTGCTTGAGCAGGCGCATCGCGTCGGCGTCGATATCCTCCACACGCAGGCCGCGGATGCTCTCCTGGACCTGCACCATGTCGTTGATACGGTTGAGGTACCACGGATCGATACCACAGATGGCATGGATGCGAGCGATGTCCCAGCCACGGCGCAGGGCCTCGACCACAAAGAAGATGCGATGCTCGGTCGGGGTTGCCACGGCCTGAGCAAGCTCGTCGTCGCTCAGCTTATCGGCACCCTCTTTGCCACCGGCGCAAATGCCCTGGTGGCCATCCTCCAGCGAGCGCATAGCCTTGCCAAAGGCCTCCTCAAAGGTGCGGCCGATCGCCATGATCTCGCCCACGGCCTTCATACGCGTGGTGAGCGTGGGGTCGGTACCCTTGAACTTCTCGAAGGCAAAGCGCGGCACCTTGACCACGCAGTAGTCGATCGTGGGCTCAAAGCAGGCGGGCGTTGCCTTGGTGATGTCGTTGACGATCTCGTCGAGCGTATAGCCCACGGCCAGACGCGCGGCGGCCTTAGCGATGGGGAAACCCGTGGCCTTGGAGGCCAATGCGGACGAGCGGCTCACGCGCGGGTTCATCTCGATGACGATCAGGCGGCCGGTGTTGGGGTTCACGGCAAACTGCACATTGGAGCCACCGGTCTCGACGCCGATCTTCTCCAGAATGGCGAGCGAAGCCACGCGCATGCGCTGATACTCAAGGTCGGAGAGCGTCTGTGCCGGCGCCACGGTGATGGAGTCGCCGGTATGCACGCCCATGGGGTCGAGATTCTCGATGGAGCACACGATGATGCCGTTGCCGGCGTGATCACGCATGACCTCCATCTCATACTCTTTCCAGCCCTCGATGGACTCCTCGACCAGCACCTCGTGGGCAGGCGAGAGCTCCAGGCCCTGGCTCACGATGGAGACGAGCTCCTCGTGGGTGTGAGCGATGCCGCCGCCGGCGCCGCCGAGGGTAAAGCTCGGGCGCAGTACGCAGGGATAGCCCACGCGCTCGGCGATAGCCTCGGCGTCGGCCACGCTGTAGGCATAGCCCGAGCGCGCGACCTCCAGGCCGATCTCGGCCATGGCCTCGTTAAAGAGTTTGCGGTCCTCGCCGCGCTCGATGGCGGCCAGGTCGCAGCCGATCATCTCGACGCCGTACTTGTCGAGCGTGCCGTCTTTCGCCAGCTCGACGGCGGCGTTCAGACCGGTCTGGCCGCCCAGCGTGGGCAGCAGCGCGTCCGGACGCTCTTTCTTGATCACGCGCTCGATAAACTCGGCGGTGATGGGCTCGACATAGGTGCGGTCGGCAAGACCCGGGTCGGTCATGATGGTCGCCGGGTTGGAGTTGACCAGGATGACCTCAAAGCCATCCTCCTTGAGCACCTTGCAGGCCTGGGCGCCGGAGTAGTCGAACTCACATGCCTGGCCAATAACGATGGGGCCCGAACCAATGACAAGGATGCGCTTGATGTCAGTACGTTTCGGCATGTTAGTTCTCCTCGGTCTCGGTCGCGGCGGTCTCGGCGAAATTCCAGCCAGCCAGGCGGTCCTTGGCGGTATCGATGTCCAGGTAGTTCTCCTCGCCGTCCATGAGTCGCGTAAAGGCGGTAAAAAGATAGTGGGCATCGGTGGGGCCGGGCGAGGCCTCGGGATGGTACTGGACCGAGAAACACGGCGCGTCGAGCAGCTGAATGCCCTCGGCGGTACCGTCATTGAGATTCAAGTGCGTCAGGCGAATACGGCCAAAGCGCTCGTTCATCACGACCGGCGCGATACCGCGGCGGACCCAGACGCGCAGGTCGCCGTTGGCAGCGTGCTCGGTCTCGCCGCCGGAAAGCTCGGGGACAAGCTTGCCCAAGCTGGGGAACAGCAGGCCAAAGCCATGGTTTTGCGCGGTGATCTCCACGCGACGGCTTACCAGGTTCATGACCGGCTGGTTGCCACCACGGTGACCGAACTTAAGCTTTTCCATCTGGGCGCCGCAGGCCAGACTGATCATCTGATGACCCAGGCAAATGCCAAAGACCGGCACCTTGCCGATCAGCTGCTGCACCTGCTCGTAGGTCTCCACCACGGCGTCGGGGTCGCCGGGGCCATTGGACAAAAAGACGCCATCGGGATTCATGTCGAGCACCTGCTGGGCAGGCGTATCCCACGGCACGACAGTAAGGTCGCAGCCGGCGCGGACGAGGCCCTCCAGAATGCCGCGCTTGACGCCGCAGTCGTAGGCGACCACTTTGTGACGGGCAGGAGCGGCAACCGCAAGTGCAAAGTCATGCGTGGCAGGCAGGTCGGCGGCCACAAACTCGTGAGGCGCGGGGCAACTTACGGTCTTCACCAGGTTCTCGCCTACCAGCGTGGGCGCTGCGGCCAGACGCTCGGCAAGCTCGTCGACGTCGAAGATCTCGGTCGAGATAATGCCCATCTTGGAACCATTGTCGCGCAGATGGCGTACCAGAGCGCGGGTGTCGACACCCTCGATAGCGACGATGCCGTGAGCGCGCAGGTACTCCGGCACGCTGACGGCCGAGCGCCAGTTAGAAGGCGTGGCGCACATGTCGCGAACGATCATGCCGCGCATAGCCGGAGCGCTCGTAGGGCGCACGTCGTCGCCGGGGAAGGCCGACTGGACGTCGGTCTCGTCGATACCGTAGTTGCCGATCTGCGGATAGGTCATGGTTACGATTTGGCCGGCATAACTCGGGTCGGTCATGACCTCAAAGTAGCCCTCGAGCGAGGTGTTGAAGCAGACTTCGCCGGTCGCGGTGCCCTCGGCGCCGCATGCACGTCCATAAAAAATGGTCCCATCCTCAAGATACAGGATGCAGGGACCGCAGGTGCCCTTGCTGGTTTTGGCCAGCATGCGCTGGCAAAGCTCGCTGGGCGCGAAGGTGCGGGCGGCAGCGCCCGCGGTATGGTTGTTCGCCATAATTCTCCTTCCCGGTCTCACAGGACCGGCTTAAAGGTGTGTAGTTAGGCCTCGCGGTATTGTAACCGCAAGCATGCCTCATGGCGTTAATTTCATCGAAATGTTTACGAAATGATAATTATGACTTTCTATGCATAATGATTTTTTAATCCCCGTCCCAGAAAAATCATCCCGCGTGGGCCTGTGGCTCACGCGGGATGATGGCCTCTTACTTTTTCTTGTCCTGTTCCAGCAGATCGGACGGTGAGCGATCGGGCTTGCCGCCGCGGAAAATCTCGCGGCCATGCAGACGATGTTCCAGGTCACGTTCGTCCTTTTCCTCGTCAATCTTGGTCTGGCTCACCACCTGGTCCTCAATCAACGACGACACCGAGTTCACCTGTTTTTGGATGCGCTCGGCGATGGTGTCATCCATACTCACGATGCGCATCTTCCAGTCGATGCTCGTGGCATTCGACGAGCTCTTGGTCCACACGAACGTCAGAATGGCGCTCTGGTGACCCCGCGCGGGAAACATGCCAAAGAAAGAATCGTGCTGAATGTTGCTGTCCTCATCGATATAGGCGTGCACGTTGTACACCACGCGATCGATCTTATCGTTGAGCAGGGCGTTCGTCGCGAGCGCCGCGGCTTGAATCTGACCGTTGGACAGCAGCTCAAGCTCGTTGGCAGACGACGTATCCAGCACCGTCACCTCAACCGTGCCCGTTCGCTCGTCGGCCTCGTCGACGGTAAAGTCGAGCGGGAACTGCGTAAAGCCGTTGCCCCACTCAAGGCCGCCCTTCAGCGCCGTGGAAACGGTATCCACCGAAACGCTCTCGGACAGGTTGGCGGTGTTCAAACGGCGCATCACGCCGTAGCCAATCTGCATGCCCACGATCAGCACCAGGATGGTAATGACCACGGCCATGGCGGTCTTCGTAATGGTATGGCTCACCTGCGAGCCCGAGGGGTCGTCCTCGGACAACGGGTCGATATGCTTGGCCTGACTCGCACGGTCCTCGCTGCGCAGCTGCGCCAGCGCCGCCTTGTCACCGCGTTTGACCGCGGCTTCCTTCTCGCGCATGCGCTCGGTACGCTTTTTGGCGAGTGTAGGATCCAAGACACCGGACGCGTCGATCTCGGAGAATAACTCCGTCACTTCTTCCGGAGTCAAAGGGTTCTTGTCAGCCATAAACTTCCTGTCATATCAATTAGCCGAGCTCGTGCGCACGCGCACCTTCGAACTGCATTCGATAGTAACGGGCATAGGTGCCGCCGCGGGCGAGAAGCTGCTCGTGCGTGCCACGTTCCACAACGCGACCATGCTCGACGGTCGCAATCTCGTCGGCATGCTTAATGGTCGAGAGGCGATGGGCGATGATAATCGTGGTGCGGCCGCGCGCCAGGCGCTCAAGCGACTCCTGCACCGCCTCCTCGCTCTCGTTATCCAAAGCACTCGTCGCCTCGTCCAGGATAAGGATCTTGGGATTCTTGAGGAACACACGTGCGATGGCGACACGCTGCTTCTGACCGCCCGAGAGGCGGCTGCCGCGCTCGCCCACCACGGTGTCGTAACCCTGCGGCAGCGACTCGATAAAGGCGTCGATGTTGGCGCGGCGGGCAGCCTCGGCAATCTCTTCTGCCGTGGCACCCGGCTTGCCATAGGCGATGTTCTCGCCAATCGTACCGTCAAACAGGTAGACATCCTGCTGCACCAGGCCGATGGCGCGTCGCAGACTCTGTTGCGTCACGTCGCGCACGTCCTGCCCATCGATGCTGATGGATCCGTCAGCCACGTCGTAAAAGCGCGGCAGGAGCGAACAAGTCGTAGACTTGCCGCCGCCCGAGGGGCCAACCAGCGCGATGGTCTGGCCGGGCTTGATAGACAGGTCCATGTGGTCGATAACAGGGCGTCCGTCGGCGCCGCCCTCGCCCAACTCAACATCCTCATAGCTAAAGCACACGTCGCGATACTCAACAGCGCCCGCCGTCACCCGCAGGTCCACGGCACCCGGCCTATCCTGAATATCAGGGGCAGTCGAGAGCACCTCGTCCATACGCTTAAAGCCGGCAATGGCCTTCTGATACGTTTCGGCCGAATTGACGAGCGTCTCGAGCGGCGTGCAGAACAGCGAAATATAGAGTGCGAAGGTTGCCATATCGACCGCCTGCAGCTGTCCCTGGGCGACTAGCCAACCACCCAGCAGCACTACGATCACATAGAGCACGCCCGAGAGCAGGCCATACGTCGCGGTATAGACGCCCATGGCGTGGTACATGTTCTCCTTGGACGAAAGGTAGCGATCGTTCGAGGCGCGAAACTTAGAGCGTTCGGTCTCCTCGTTGGCAAAGCTCTTGACCACGCGCATGCCCGCCAGCGAATCCTGCAGCTGTGCATTGATGCCGCTGATCTTTTTGCGGTTGTCGCTAAAGACCTCACGCATGCGCATGTTCTGCCAAAACATGACGACCGCAAACGCCGCCGTCACCACGGCCATGGCAAGCGCCAGCACCGGGGCGATGGTAAAGAGGATCACAAACGAGCCGATAATCTCGATACCGCAGATGATGATCCACTCGGGTACGTGATGCGCTGCCTCGCAGATATCAAATAGGTCGTTGACCACGCGGCTCATCATATCGCCCGAGCTGTTGCGGTCGAAGTATGCAAAGCTAAAGCGCTCGTACTGGTCAAACAGGTCCTCGCGCATCTTGGACTCCATACGCGCGCCCATCACGTGGCCCCAGTAGCTCACAAAGTAGCGGCAGGCGCAACGGATGGCATACATCAGCACCAAGCCCACCGCGATCATACCGAGCGCCTGCATAATGGCAGCCTGACCCTGGGTAAACAGTCCCCCGGTCAGATTGCGCAGAATAATGGGAAACGCCAGGTCAATGGCGGCAAGCACCAGGGCGCAAACAGTATCGGCAACAAAAAGCCCCATCTGGGGCTCGTAATACGAAAGAAACCTCTTCAGCATGTGATCCTCAAAGAAATATCAGCAACATAAGGCCCTGGGACAACGTAATCAGTAGTTCTTGTCCCAGGGCTATTCCCGCTCGTTAAAGCTCCGCGCCCCCAAGGCGATGCGCGATGCTGTCGCAGGCAAGCGCGCCTACGACGGTCTTGGCGTCTTCGATCTTGCCGTCGAGCACGGCGTCGATCAGCTCGTGCAGCGGCACCAGATCCACGTTGACAAACTCGTCATCATCGGGGTTGGGCGCATCAAACTCGAGCTTGGTAGCCAAGTAGATGTGAATGATCTCGTCGCAAAAACCGCAGGACGTGACAATCGACGTCAAAAAGCGAATGCGACCAGCCCTAAAGCCTGTCTCCTCATGCAGCTCGCGCTTGGCGCAATCGAGCGGGTCCTCGCCTGGATCGAGCTTGCCGGCGGGAATCTCGACCGTCACGCGGTCGATGGCGGTGCGGTACTGACGCACCAGTACGATCTTGCCGCTCTCGGTCAGTGCCACAACGGCCGCCGCGCCCGGATGGCGAACGATATCGCGGGCGCTGCGGCGACCGTTGGGCAGCTCAACCTCAAGACGGTGGACGTCGAGGATCTTGCCCTTCCAGGCGCACTCCTCCGAAAGAATCTTCTCGTGCAGCTCGGCATCGTGCGGGTCGTCGTCGCCCAGCACCAGCGCCGGCTCGTCAGCGACCTCGCCACCAGGCTCGCCCTCGGCGTGCCCATACATGCGGCTGTCCTCTTCGACGATCTGCGCGTCCACGAGTTCTTCGTTCTTCTCGTCCATCCGTCTCATTCCTCTCGGATTTTAGGCATCCCAGGCGTCGCGGCCGCGCAGCGCACGCAGGCCAATGTCGTGGCGCAGGGTCTTACCCTCAAAATCAATCTTCTCGCAGGCCTCGTAGGCAAGGTTGCGAGCGTTCTCAAACGTATCGCCCAGCGCGGTCACGGCAAGCACGCGGCCACCGTTGGTCACAAGCTGGCCATCCACCACGGCGGTGCCAGCATGGTACACGGTCAGGTTCTCCATAGCCTCGGCATCCTCGATACCGGTGATGACCTTGCCTTTCTCGTAGCTGCCGGGGTAGCCCGCGCTCGTCAGGACAACGGCCACGGCCCACTCGTCGCGCCAGTCGAGTTCAATCTGGTCGAGCTCGCAGTTGGCGCAAGCCAGCATGACCTCGACCAGATCGTTCTTAAGGCGCGGGAGCACGACCTGAGTCTCGGGATCACCAAAGCGGGCGTTGAACTCCAGCACCTTGGGGCCGGCGGGGGTGAGCATAAAGCCGCCATACAGGCAGCCGCGGTAGTCGATGCCCTCGGCAGCAAGCTCGGCCACGGTCTGCTCCATGACCTTCACCATCGTGGCGTGTTCCTCGTCGGTTACGATGGGCACCGGGCTGTAGACGCCCATACCACCGGTGTTGGGGCCCTTGTCACCCTCGAGCGCACGCTTGTGATCCTGCGAGGTGGCCATGGGACGCACGGTCTTGCCGTCGGTAAAGGCCAGCAGCGAGCACTCGGGGCCGGTCAGCATCTCCTCGATGACCACGGTATTGCCGGCATCGCCAAAGGTGCCGCCAAAACACTCACGCACGGCCTCCTCGGCCTGCGCAAGCTCGGTTGCCACGATAACGCCCTTGCCCGCGGCAAGGCCGTCGGCCTTGACGACCAGCGGAGCGCCCTGCTCGCGCACATAGGCAAGAGCCGAAGCCTCGTCGGTAAACGAGCCGTAGGCTGCCGTCGGGATACCGGCGCGCTCCATGAGCTGCTTGGAGAACAGCTTAGAGCCCTCCATCTGGGCGCCCTCGGCACCCGGGCCAAAGCAGGGAATACCCGCCGCGCGCACGGCGTCGGCCACGCCCACCACGAGCGGAGCCTCGGGGCCAATTACCACGAGTCCGCATCCGTGGCTCTGCGCAAACGCCGCCACGGCCGCAGGATCGCAGTCGTCGAGAACAACGTTCTCGCCGCAGCTCGCGGTGCCGCCGTTACCCGGCGCGATGTAGAGCTTGCCGGCGCGCGGTGATGCTGCGAGTTTAGCTGCCAAAGCATGCTCACGGCCGCCGCTGCCCAACAACAGGATGTCGATGGTTTGAGTGTCCGCCTTCAAGGGTGCCTCCTCTATGGATGAACGGCCCGCTCCGCGCGAGCCCTTTGCAAGCAAATATACCCCTCGGCCGCCCGTCCGGGCTGCAAAGGGGTATATCGCAATAACCGTATAAACCGATTACTTCCAGAATCGGTTGATGATCTGCTCGCGACCGGCGCCGACGCCAATGAACGTCACGCGGGTGTGTGCCAGATCTTCGATAAACGCCACGTAATCCTGAGCCTCCTGCGGCAGCTCATCAAAGCTGCGGCAACCGGTGATGTCGCACTTCCAGCCAGGGAGCTCCTCGTAGATGGGCTTGGCGTGCTCAAAGCGCACCTGGTGCTCGGGCACGCTCGTGTAGCGCTCGCCATCGACGTCATAGGCAACGCACACCTTAATGGTGTCGAAGGCCGAAAGCACGTCGAGCTTGGTCATGGCGATATCGGTAAGGCCGTTGACGCGCGAGGCATAGTTGGCGATGGGGCCGTCAAACCAGCCGCAGCGACGACGGCGACCGGTGGTCACGCCGTACTCGTAGCCCTCCTCGGTCAGCGTGTGACCGGCCTCGGACTCATAGGAAAGCTCGGTGGGCATGGGGCCCGAACCGACGCGGGTGATATAGGCCTTCATGACGCCCAGCACGCGGTCGACGTTCTTCATGCCGACGCCGGAACCGGTAATGGCGCCGCCGGCGGTGCAATTGGAAGACGTTACGTACGGATAGGTACCGTGATCGATGTCGAGCAGCGTCGCCTGGGCGCCCTCAAAGAGCAGAGTCTTACCCTCGTCGATCATGTTGTTGAGCAGCAGGCTCGTCTCGGTGATGTAGGGGCGCAGGCGCTCGGCCATGGGCAGGTACTCGTCGCAAATCTGGTCCACGGTGTAGGTGGGCAGGCCATAGAGCAGCTCGAGCTCGGGGTTCACGCGGGCAAGAGCGGTCTCCAGCTTGTCGCGGAACAGCTCCTCGTCCAGCATGTCCTGCATGCGCAGGCCAATGCGGGCCATCTTGTCCTGATAGCACGGGCCGATACCGCGCTTGGTGGTACCGATGCTCTTCTTGCCGAGCTTTTGCTCAAAGGCACCGTCCAGATCGATGTGGTACGGCATGATGACATGCGCGTTGCCGCTGATCTTGAGATTCTTGGTGGTGATGCCGTCAGCCTCGAACATATCGATCTCCTCAAGGACAACCTTGGGGTTGACGACGCAGCCGTTACCGATCACCGACACGTGGTCGGAATACATGATGCCGGAGGGCACCTGGTGCAGGCCGTACTTCTTGCCGTTGACGACGATGGTGTGGCCGGCGTTGTTGCCGCCCGAGTAGCGCACGACGGCATCAAAGTCGCCGGCGACCAGGTCGCAGATCTTACCCTTGCCCTCATCGCCCCACTGGGCACCGACCAAAACGGTTGACGGCATGTTTACTCCTTACATTCATGGACTGTCCGTGCGCCACGATGGCGCGCAGAAGCACAAAACATTCCCAGTATACCCGTGCAACGGGCGCCTGTCCTACTCCTCGGCATGCGCCCCATCAAGCTCATAGAACTTGGTGGATGCCGGCAGGAACATCAGGTCGACGTCGCCAATCGGGCCCGAACGGTTCTTGGCCACGACGATACGCGTAACGCCCTCGTCGGGTCGATCGTCGCGCGAGGCCTCGGCCTCGTCGGCAGAACGGTCCAAGAACATAACGATGTCGGCGTCCTGCTCGATGGAGCCCGATTCGCGCAGGTCGGAAAGCTGTGGGCGCTTGCCGGTACGGGATTCGACCTGACGCGAGAGCTGTGACAGCGCGATGAGCGGGATCTTGAGCTCCTTGGCCATGATCTTCAGACCACGCGACATCTCCGAAACCTCGACGGTACGGCTCTCGGAGCGGCGTCCCGGCGGAGGACTCACCAGCTGCAGGTAGTCCAGGATGATGATTGCCTTCTCCTTGTTATGGAGCATACGGCGGCTCTTGGCGCGAATCTCGGTCACTGTGGTGCCGGGCGTATCGTCAATCAGAATATCGAGCTTGGACAAGGTCTGCGTAGCCTCGTTGATATTGGCCCACTGCTCGGGGCTAATGCGGCCCATGCGGAAGTCACTGATCGAGATCATGGCGTAGGCGCAAATCAGACGCTGGGCAATTTCCTTGCCCGACATCTCCAGCGAGAAGAAGCCAACGGTATAACCAGCAGCGGCAGCGTTAAGTGCCAGGTTCAGAGCGAACGACGTCTTACCTACAGCAGGACGGGCGCCGATGATGATGAGCTGGCCCTCGCGGAAGCCCATGAGCATACGGTCGAGTGACGGAAAGCCCGTGGGCACGCCCGCCGCCTGACCACCGGCCTGGCACACTTCCTCGGCCTCGTTATAGGCCTCGACCATAAACTCGGTCAGCGTCTTGTAGCTCGACTTGACCTCGCGCGCCGTAACCTTGAGCAGCTTGCTCTCGGCCAGCTCGACAACCTCTTTGGTGTCGGTGGGGGCGTTATACGCCAGCGCGTTGATCTCGTTGGTGGCGCCGATCAGCTCACGCAGCATCGAATCACGGCGAACGATGGCGGCATGGTGCTGCCAGTTGACGAGCGACAGGGTCTGACCCATCAACTCCAAAATGTACGCTTCGCCGCCCACGGCATCGAGCTTGTTGATGCTTCGTAGGTAATCGATCAGCGAGATGGAGTCGATGGGAATGCGGCTGTTGTACATATCGACCATCGCGGTATAGATGGTCTTATGAATGGGCCGGTAGAAGTCATCGGGCTGCAGCTCGACCTGGGCCTCTTCGACCACCTCGGGCGATAGCAGCATAGCGGCCAGTACGTTGGCCTCTGCATCTTGGTTTTGGGGAAGACCCAACTTTGAGCCGCGGTCCTCAACCGTCAGCCCGGTCTCCCTATCGTCATATGCCATGAGCATCCTCATTCATATCGCTTGCGAGCATCCATAGTATCAGCCGTAGTCCAAAAACGGACCGTGCCCCGCCAATCATCACCGAACGAAACGGATGAACGGTCCTGTATATAGGGCTTCGACGCAACGTTCACCATGACACTCACTCAGCGCAAAAAACAAAAGGGCGCCCTGGTTTCCCAGAGCGCCCTTCTTAGAACAAGATTGTTGCGTTGCAGCAAATGCTACTCGGCAGCAGCCTCAGTCTCGACCTCGGCGGTCTCGGCCTCGGCGACCTCAGCGGCCTCCTCGACCTCAGCCTCGGCAGCGAGCTCCTCGGCGGTAACGCCGACGAGAACGACAACCTCAGCCTTGATCTCGCGGTACAGCGAGATGGCAACGGTGTGGGCACCGGCAACCTTGATGGGCTTACCGAGCTCGACGCGCTTGCGGTCGATGTCCATACCGAGCTGAGCCTTGATGGCGTCAGCGATCATAGCGGCGGTAACGGAGCCAAAGAGGATGCCCTCGTCGCCGACCTTGACGTCAACGGTGACCGTCTTGCCCTCGAAGGCAGCCTTGGTCTCGTTGGCGGTAGCCAGACGGACGGCCTCGCGCTTGGCGATGTTGTTGCGACGCTCGTCAAGCTGCTTGAGGTTGCCCTTGGTGGCGGCAACAGCGAGCTTCTTGGGGAACAGGAAGTTCTCAGCGTAACCCTGAGCGACCTCTACGACGTCACCCTCGCCGCCCTTGCCCTTGATCTCATCGAGAAGAATAACCTTCATGATGCGTCTCCCTTCTTAGCCGCGGTCGCGGTTGCCACGAGAGGAAACCACGGGGACGGTGTACGGCAGGAGAGCCATCTCGCGGGCGCGCTTGATGGCGTTGGCGATGTCATGCTGATGCTGCGTGCAAGCGCCAGTGACGCGACGGGGCTTGATCTTGCCACGGTCGGTCATGTACTTACGGAGAAGCTGAGTGTCCTTATAGTCGATGAACTCAGTGTTCTCCTTGCAGAACTGGCAGTACTTACGACGCGGCTGACGTGCAGAAAAATCATTAGCCATGTCAAAATACCTTTCGTTTGGCAACTTCGGCGAACCGAAGCCGCCTCTCACTCAAAAATAGGTGAACAACCCTTAGAACGGGATGTCCTCATCGTAGACGTCGACCGCGGGCGGCGTAGCCACCGGTGCGGCAGGACGTGCTGCGGGCGCGGGAGCTGCGGGGGCGTAACCGCCCTGATCGTAGCCACCCTGGCCACCACGGGAGCTCATAAACTCGATCTCATCGACGATGACCTCAAGCTTGCTCCGGCGCTGGCCGTCGCGCTCCCAAGAGCTGTAGCGCAGCTTGCCCTCGATCGCGACCTTGTTTCCCTTTGCCAGGAAACGGCTCACGGCCTCGGCGCGGGTGCCGAACATGGTGCAGTCGACAAAGTTGGGATAGTCCTCCCACTCGCCAGTCTGCGCGTTGCGGCGACGATCGTTCACGGCGACGCCAAAGGACAGAACCTGGGTTCCGCCGGCGGTGGCGCGCAGCTCGGGATCGCGGGTGAGGTTACCGGTGATGTTCACTCGATTGATGCTCATAACTCACTACTTCCTCTTGGGGCACAAGCCCAGTCCAAAACGACAGTCTTACTCCTGGTCGTCGCGACGGACGATCATGTGGCGGACCACAGCGTCGGTGATGCGCAGGACGCGATCAAGCTCGGCAATCTGGGTAGGATCTGCGTGGAAGTTGATGAGGGTGTAGTCACCATCGGTGAGGTCGTTGATCTCGTAGGCGAGCTTGCGCTTGCCCCACTCGTCAACGGAGTCGACCTTGCCAGCGCCCTCAGCGATCGTGGTATCGATACGCTTCATAACAGCGAGACGAGTCTCGGGGTCGAGCGACGGGTCAACAAAGAACAGCAGTTCATAAGCCTTCATATTGTCACCTCCTCTGGGCAAATGTGGCTTCAGGTCGTGAAGGTGCGCCTGAAGCAGGAAAAGACTTGGTAATAATATCTTTCAACCTCCTAGGCTGCAAGAATTTGCAGCTACAACCTCATGACCTCCACATATGCCCATACTCGCACGACGTTTCATGCGCATTCCAACCAAATGCTGACCAAAAGCTTGACGGATCTGTAGACAAGATACGGTGCCGTGGGGACAAGCTGAACCAAGCCACAGGTCAACGGACACAAGGCTGTGGTCGCAAAATGCATACCAGTGGTCCACAGCACCACCCAAAGATTTTTAAATTCATTGCCAAGTCGCTTATGAATACCCCTTTTGAACAATTGAGTTGATCAACCACGCTGGTCGGAAGCCGTTTTTTGGCACCTCAAACCCCACCGCAACGCCAAGCGCGGCCAAGCGTTTTAAAAAATGCCAACTTTTCTGTTTGCACTTTGCGATTCCTCGTGTATACTGACTTTCGCATTTAACGGAGAGTTGTCCGAGTGGCCGAAGGAGCACGATTGGAAATCGTGTAGGCGTCAAAAGCGTCTCCAGGGTTCAAATCCCTGACTCTCCGCCAGTTAATTCCAAAGCAGGCCTTCGAGCCTGCTTTGTTTTTACCCCACGCGGAGGGGTGGCAGAGTGGTTGAATGCGGCGGTCTCGAAAACCGTTTGGCCTGTATAAGGTCACGAGGGTTCGAATCCCTCCTCCTCCGCCATTTTGGTTGAGAAAGCTCCCAAGAATGGGAGCTTTTTTGTTTTGAGTCCCTAACAAGCAAATACGGCGGAGGAGGATGGATTCGAGCCCGCCAGGGCGCGGAGCGTAAAGAAAACGCGCCCGTGGCACGTTTTTAGCGCAGCGCGGTCGGCGCCAGCCGACCGAATAAATTCTGAGCTTCGCTCAAAATTTGGACATCCCTCCTATTCAGCCACGCCCTCATCACGTTCAGCATCAACCCGGATCCCCAAACATGTACATCACCCTCCAAAAACGACATTTTTTGACATCTTTGGAGTGTGATGTACACGTTTGCATATGACGCGCACCGAGCATGAGTCGATTTACTCACATCCGGTATATTTCCCCACTTCAACGGACATAAGAGTTGGGTGTCAGCTCGAAGCGAGAGGTCCCCAATGGATACTCCTGTTCTCATTTCGCATAAAACGGCGTGGCTCGTCCATCATGCACCGCGGAATCTGGTTCAAGCCGTCGCACAACGCGACTACCAGATAGGTGTGCGGGGCCTCTCTACCCAGCAACGCATCGCGCGCATTCGGCAGGCACTTACCGACTGCGGCATTCCGTCCACCATGCTCAAGACTATCGACATCTCCGTAGTATTTGCTTTCGAGCGAATTCGCGCCAACGGTGTCACTTGCCACGTTCTCGGCCAAAACCTACCCTACGACCATATTGACGAGCTTACGCCCGGCATCTTTATCACCGACGAAGCCTTCACCTTCGTGCTCGCTGCCGAGTGGATGGACAGGATCGAATACCTCGAGTATGGTTACGAAGTTTGCGGCGACTATCGCATGGGGCTCAATCTCTCTGACCCTTACACTGAGCAACCAGCCACCACCTCCAAGGACGAAATTGTCGAGCTACTCGATCGGCACCCTGGCAAACCCGGCGCCACACGCGCCAGACTCGCGCTCAGACACATCTACGACCACTCAGCCTCGCCCATGGAGACCGCATCGTCCATCGCCCTCTCACTCCCAACAAGCGAAGGCGGCGTTGGTATCCGAGGCATCGAACTCAACAAACCGCTCGAAATCCCTCAGCGTCTCTGGCATTGCACAAAAGCCCGAACGCTCAAAATCGACGCTCTTGTTACTTATCAGCGCAGGGAACTCGGCATCGAATATAAGGGCGGCTTTCACGATGAGACCGAGCGCAAGGGAGCAGATGCGGAACGAGAGGCCGTGCTCGCCCAAATGGGATATCGAATCGTTACGCTCACCTCGGCACAGTTCGCGAATCAGCTTGCCTTTCACCGCGCCATGAACAGCATTCGCGAAGCACTCGGTATGCCCCGCCGCACGGACGCCGAGTACCAGCGAAAGCAGAACGAACTGCGCAAAACACTTATCCGCAACTGGAAGAGTGCGCAGGGCGAAGACACGCCTTCCGAGTAGCGTCATCCCAGCACGCCCCAACCAAAACATGTACATCACCCTCCAAAACCGACATTTTTTGACATCTTTGGAGGCTGATGTACATGTTTGGTACCTACGCCCCCATCCAGTCCCGACCGTTTGCCGAGCAATAGGGTCGCAATCGGCGCCGAACATGTACTATGTACGGGCATTGTCCAAATCCGTAATCCAAAGGACCCCATCTTGCCCGTCGTCGCCGCTATGACCGTTACCTCACACGCCACGGATGCCATGGTCGCCATCCCGTTTTGGCTCGAAATGTTCGCCGTCGTCGCGGCTTCAATCTCGGGCGTGTTGGTCGCGCGCGAGCACAAACTCGACCTGGTGGGTGCAGTTGCGCTCGCCGTGGTCTGTGGCTTGGGCGGCGGTCTTTTGCGCGATATGACGCTCCAGGTCGGCAACGTCTACATCCTCAACCAGCCGATGGCGCTTCCGCTTTCCATTGCCACGGCAGCCATCATCTATATTTTCCCGGCAATCGTCGACAAACCCGAAAAACTCATTCCCCTGCTCGATATCATCTCGGTCGGCATCTACGCCGCCACTGGAGCAGACAAGGCGCTGGTCTACGGCTTTGCGCCGGCGGTGTGCATCATGATGGGCTTCTTCACCGCAGTAGGTGGCGGCATGCTGCGCGACGGCTTTATGGGCGTGGTTCCGGGCATTTTCCAACGCACTAACTTTTATGCCATCGCGGCCATCGCCGGATCGACAAGCTACGTGTGTCTCGTTATGAGCGGCATCATGAGCAATGTCGCCGCGCTGATCGTATGCGTTGTCGTGACCATGGGTCTGCGCTGGCTCTCGCTGCGCTTTGACATCAAAAGCCCCACCGAAGAAGACATCGCGCGCTTTTTGCATCGCAAAAAGTAGGTAGCGCGGGCTCATCCTTCGAAATGCAACCGAGAGGTTCTTTTAGAGCGCCCGCACGTTGGGTACCCTGTTAGGTATATGCCGAACACCTAACAAAAGGATCAACCATGGCTTTCAATCAAACCGCGGCGACGCCGTCACACAAGATGCGTCGCTGCCTGCTTATGGCATTCGCGCTCATCGCGCTGGCGATCACCGCGCTTCCCACGGCGTCGTTCGCCGGCACGGACACCGCAGGCAATGTCCTTGCGACCGACAATGACGCCAATCCGTCCGGCGTCGAGGGTGACCTGTACTGGGCCGGTCAGGCCCTCAACTTGGATGATGCGTCCATCAACCACGATATCATCGCTGCGGGCGATACCCTCTCAATTCGCGACTGCACGGTAGGCGGCGCCGTTCGTCTTGCGGCGCGCACGATTGATGTCGCCCAGACCACGGTTGATGGCAGCGTGACCGTCGCTGGCCAGCACGTTGTTCTCAACGCCGGCAGCACCGCCAACTGTTTCTACGCGACAGGCGAGACGGTTGCCCTGCGCGGCTCTGCCAAGTCGGCAGCGCTGGCAGGCGATACGGTGACCATCGATGGCACCGTCGAGGGCGATGTCGAGGTTTGGGCCGACAAGCTCATCCTGGGCAAGAACGCCCATATCACCGGCACCGTGAACGCGCACGTCTCCGAGGACCCCGAGCGTGCCGCAGGAGCCGAGGTAGGCGCGCTCAAGATCGACCGCACCGAGAACGAGGATACTTCCACCGTTAACGATGTCATCGGCGGTATCGTCGCCGCGGCACTCTCGACCTGCTTTGTCGCTCTGCTGCTCGAGCTCGTCTTTCCGCGCGCGACCGCCAGCGCCGCCGGCATGCTCCACCAGCGCCCCATGCCCCTGTGGGTGAGCGGTCTTCTGGGCACGATTGCTATCATCCCCGCCGTCCTACTGCTGATTATCTCTATCGCCGGTCTGTCGCTTGCCGGAGCCCTCATGTGCGGTGTCATTGGCATCGCGCTGGTGTCGAGTGCCTTTGCAGGGTGCGCGATTGCACGCATGGTCGGACACAGCCAGAACCGCTACGCCATGGCAGCCGTTGGCGGCGTAATCGCAGGCGCCCTCACGGGGCTTCCCCTCGTAGGCGGCTTCATCAGCGGCGTGGCCTTTGTCTTTATGCTCGGCTATATCATCCAGATCATCTGGCGCAACGCCCACCTCAAGCCGCAGCAGACCGCCAACACCCCGGGCCTTCCCTCCGCCTAACCGTCAACCACCGCAAAGGGGACAGGCACCTTTGCGGGGGGGGGGTGCAGACCAACTCAATCCTTGTACACCAAAAAGGGCACCGACCGCGATGGTCGGCGCCCTTTCTTATTAATCGCTATATCGCTATAAAGCTCAGCGCTTATTTGTTGACCTGACCGGCGCGGACGGCGGCCTTCTTGCGGTCGGTGGCATTGAGCAGACGCTTGCGCAGGCGGATGTTCTTGGGAGTAATCTCGACCAGCTCGTCGTCGGCGATGTACTCCAGCGCTTCCTCCAGCGAGAAGGTGCGGGGCGGCACCAGCTGGACGGAGATATCGGAGGTCGAGGAACGCTGGTTGCCCAGGTTCTTGGTACGCGCGATGTTGACGACCATGTCGCCAGCCTTGCTGCGCTCGCCCACGATCATGCCCTCGTAGCACTCGGTGCCCGGCTCAACAAACAGCTGGCCGCGCTCCTGCAGCGTACCCAGGGCATAGGCAACGGCCTTCTCGGTGGTCATGGAGATCATTGCGCCGTTCTGACGGTTGCCGATCTCGCCGGCGTAGGGGCCGTACTCCAGGAAGGTGTGGTAGAACACGCCCTCGCCGTGAGTGACGTTCATGATGCGGTTCTTAAGACCCATGATGCCGCGGGTCGGGATCTTAAACTCGAGGTGCGTCACGATGCCCGAGGTATCCATGCTCGTCATGATGCCGCCGGAGGTACCGAAGACCTCAACGACCTTGCCCGAGTACTCGTCCGGGCACTCGACGACGGCCTGCTCGACGGGCTCCATCTTGTTGCCGTTCTCGTCCTTCTTAAACAGAACGCGGGGGCGGCCGACCTGGAACTCAAAGCCCTCGCGGCGCATGGACTCCATCAGAACGGACAGGTGCAGAATCTGTCTCTTATA
>CABRHR010000018.1 GCA_902470835.1 uncultured Collinsella sp. | reverse complement strand
CTGAGCGACACGCCCTCAACGGTGATGGGGTCGGTGCCGATGGCGCCGGCGCACAGCCAAAAGGCGGCGTTGGACCAGTCGCCCTCGACGGCTACGCTGCCGGGCGTGCGGTACGAGCCACTGTTCACGCGGAAGTTCGTGATCTCGGGCTGGCCGTCCTTGGCGGGGATGCGCTCAACATTGACCTCGACGCCGAAGGCCTTCATGGCCTGGATGGTCAGGTTGATGTAGGGGCGGCTTTCGATGAGGCCGGTCACCTGCACGCAGGAGGGCTGGGCCAGCAGTGGCGCTGCCAGCAACAGGCCGGAGATGTACTGCGAGCTTACGTTGCCCGGCAGGATAAAGGTGCCCGGGCGCATGCGTCCGCTCGTCTTGAGCGGAAAACCGCCCAGACCCTGCAGGTCGCAGCCGGCGGCAATGATCTCATCCGAGAGCGGGGAGAGCGGGCGGGCTCCCAGGCGGCCTTGGCCCACAAAGGTGGCCTCTGCACCCAGCGCACAGGCGACGGGCAGCATAAAGCGCAGCGTGGAGCCGCTCTCGCCACAGTCGAGCGTGCCGCCGGCGAGGGCCTTGAGCAGGCCAAACTCAATGCTCTTCATGGTGGGGTGGACCTGGAAGCCGTCCTCGACGGTCTCGATGCGGGCGCCGAGCGCCGTGAGGCAGCGCACGGTGGCCTCAATGTCCGCGCAGGTGGTGTTGCAGGTGACGTGCGTTTCGCCGTTGGCAAGCGCGGCGCAGATGATGAGGCGGTGCGCCATCGACTTGGACGCAATGGCGGGAACGGTGCCCTTGAGCGGGGACGGGGTGATGCGGGCTAGCATGCGGATGCGTCTCCCTTCTGGTCGAGGCCCTCGGCAATTAAATCGTGGAAGGTGGAAAGCGGCGTGCGGTCGATGCTGCAGCGGCCGATGTCGTGTGGAATCACCAAGTCGATGGTGTCGCCCGCGCGCTTCTTATCGTGGAGCGCCTCGGCAAAGACGGCATCGGCATCCAAGTTGCAGCGGGTCTTGAGGCCGTGACGGGCGCAGAGCTCCTCAATGCGACCGGGCAGCTCGGCGTCGCAAATGCCATGTAGGGCCGCGGCGCGCGTGATGATGCCCATGCCGATCGACACGCAGTTGCCGTGGCCGAGCTCAAAGTGCTCGCAGGCCTCGACGGCGTGTCCGGCGCTGTGTCCAAAGTTGAGCAGCTTGCGCTGGTTGGTTTCGCGCTCGTCGGCAACGACCACGGCGCGCTTGATGTCGATATTGCGGGCGATGATGAGCGCCACACGGGCCACATCGCGGTTGAGCAGCTCAAGCGTGAGCGGGGTCTTCTCCAACTCGGCGAAGAGCTCTGGGTCGGCGATCACGGCGTGCTTGACGACCTCGCCGCAACCGTCGGCGAACTGCTCGGGCGTGAGGGTCGCCAGACACCCCACATCGGCGATAACCACGCTCGGCTGCCAAAACGCGCCTGCGAGGTTTTTACCAGCAGCCAGGTCGATGGCCGTCTTGCCGCCGACCGACGAATCCACCATGGCGAGCAGGCTCGTGGGAATCTGTACAAACTTGCAGCCGCGCATATAGGTGGCGGCAACAAAGCCGGCCACGTCGCCCACGACACCGCCGCCGAGCGCCACGATCACATCGGAGCGCGAAAGCTCGTGCTCGGCCACAAATTCCAGAATGGTAATGTAGGTCTCGGCGCGCTTATGGGCCTCGCCGGCTTCGAAAGTGCAAATGCTCACCTCGTAGCCTGCGGATTCCAGGCTCTGCTTAACGGGCATCTGGTAGAGCGGGCCCACGTTGGTGTCCGTCACAATGACGGCGCGGGAGCCGCCGGCGGTGGTGCGTACGAGCGGGCCCGCCTGCTCCAGCAAAAACGTGCCCACATGCACCTGGTAGGGGCGTGCGGTGTCGATATCGATGGTAATCGCCATAAGCTTTGGTCCTTTCGACCTGGCGTGATAAGTGGTCTAGTGGGCGGCCTCGTCGTCGAGCGCGCGCTTGATGCGGTCGCCCTCGGCAAGAAGATTTTCCAGGTAGCGCTGATCGCGGTCCTTGAGCGCGCGGCTGTAGGCGCCAAGCGACTCGATCAGATGGTCGATCTCGAAGGCAAGCGCGTCGGCGTCGTCGATCATGAGCTCCGACCACATCTGCGGGTTGAGATGCGCCACGCGGGTGAGGTCGCGGTAGCTACCGGCCGAAAAACCGTGGTGGACCTGGGCAGTCGGGCTCTTAACATAGGCGTTGGAGACGACGTGCGCGAGCTGGCTCGTAAAGGCGATGACGCGGTCGTGCTCGGCGGCGCTCGTCACGCTGAACTTGCCAAAGCCCAAGGGTCGCACCATCTCGCGCACCTGGCCCAAAAGCTCCAGCTTGAGTGCGTCGTCCACCGCAGGCGGTACAAGCACGAGCGGTGCGCCCTGGAACAGGTCGGCGCGGGAATGCGCATAGCCCGAGAACTGCGTGCCCGCCATGGGGTGCGCGCCCACAAAGTAAAAGCCATGCTCGCGGGCGAGCTCAAAGGCGCGCTCGCACACGATGCCCTTGACGCCCACGGTGTCGATCACCACAGGACCCATGATTGCATCGGTGTCGGTGGCATCGGCGAGTGCCTGGGCGTGCGCCTCGAGCCACTCAATGCAGGCCTCGGGGTAGCAGGCGAGCACGATAATGTCGCACTCACCGAGCGTCTCGTCATTGAGCTCGCCGGCGACGGTGCCCATACTGGCGGCCGTCATAACATCGTCGTCGGGGTCCCAGGCCAGCACGCGGACGCCCGCCTGCGCATAGCCGCGGGCAAAGCTGCCGCCGATCAGTCCCAGGCCCACGATGCCGGCACACTTGGGGCCGCCTTGGTTGACGCGAGCGTTTCTCACCGTGCCCATTGCTACTCCATGGTCTCTTGGCAGACGACCTCGCGGATGGCGCGGATGCGGCGCATGGTGTCGTCGAACTGATCGGGGGTGAGGGCCTGGGCACCGTCGGACCAGGCGCGACTTGGCTCGTCGTGGACTTCGATCTCCAGGCCGTTGGCGCCGCAGGCAGTCGCAGCGAGCGCCATGGGCTCAACGTAGCGGGTATAGCCGGTGGCGTGGCTGGGGTCGGCGACGACGGGCAGGTGCGACAGGTGGTGCAGCATCGGCACGGCGTTGAGGTCGAAGGTGTTGCGCGTGCGGGTCTCGAAGGTGCGGATGCCGCGCTCACACAGGATGACGTTGTCGTTGCCCTCGCTCATGATGTACTCGGCAGCCATGAGCAGCTCGTCGATCGTGCCGGACATGCCGCGCTTGAGCAGGATCGGGGTCTTTGTCTTACCGACCTCTTTGAGCAGGGGGAAGTTCTGGGCGTTACGGGCGCCGATCTGCATGACGTCGATCTTCTTGTCCAGGAAGATCTGCACGTCGCGCGGGTCCATGATCTCGGTGACGATCGGCATGTCGAGCTCGGCCGATGCCTCGCACAGCAGGTCGAGGCCGGCGGGGCCCATGCCCTGGTAGGCGTAGGGGGAGGTGCGGGGCTTGTAGGCGCCGCCACGCAGCATCGTGGCACCGGCGGCCTTCACGCGGCGGGCGATGCGGATGAGGTTCTCGCCCTCGACGGAGCAGGGGCCGGCGATGACCTGGAACTGGTCGCCGCCGATCTTGACGCCGTGGCCGCAGTCGATGACGGAATCCTCGGGGTGGAACTTGCGGTTGGCGCGCTTGAACGGCTCGGAGACGCGCTGCACGCGCTCGACGACGTCCATGGATTCGAGCAGGAACGGGTCGATCTTGGTGGTATCGCCCACCAGGCCGATGATGGTTTCGTTCTCGCCGCGCGAGACGTCGGTCTTGAGACCCTTTTTCTCAATCCAGCTGACGATGTGGCTGACGGCCTCGTCGCTGGCGCTCTGCTTTAAAATTGCAATCATGGTGTGCCTCTCACCTCGATGGATAACCCTTGCAAAAACGGCCCGCATCGCGAGCCGTTATATATGGTGCATGAGAGTTTATACTAATTGTTTCACTTTTGCGTCCTAAAGTGAGCCGTTACGCCGCGTCTCCCACGGAATTGCAAAGCTTTTTCTTTTATTTTGATAGCCCGCGGCGCACTTGGGTATAATGCCTTTTGTTCGCCCTATTAGCTCAGGGGATTAGAGCGTCTGCCTCCGGAGCAGAAGGCCGTTGGTTCGAATCCAACATGGGGCACCATAGAAAGCAAGGCCGTCCGAACCTCGTATGGTCCGGGCGGTTTTCTTATACCGATGCGACGTGATGGGACGTGGTATGGCAGCTACGGATATCGAGCGCGGACTTTCGACTGCCGAGGTCGAGGAGCGCATTGCCGCTGGCAAGATCAACCGCAACATGGAGCTCAAGACCAAGTCGGTCCGCGAGCTCATCATCGAAAACCTCTGCACGCTGTTCAATTTAATCAACGTTATCCTGGCGATTTTGGTCATTATGACCGGATCGTTTAAGAACCTGACGTTTCTGTTCGTGGTGTTCCTTAACACCGCCATCGGCGTCATCCAGTCCATGCGCTCCAAAAAGATGGTCGACAAGCTCACGCTGCTCACCTCCAAAAAGGCCATCGCGGTGCGCGACGGTGCCGAGGTGGAGCTCGACCTGGACCAGATCGTGCTCGACGACATCATTCGCCTGGGGCGCGGCGACCAGATTCCCGCCGACGCCGTGGTGGTGTCGGGCGAGGCGCTCGTTAACGAGAGCCTGTTGACGGGCGAGAGCGACCTCATTAAGAAGCAGCCCGGCTCCGAGCTCATGAGCGGCAGCTTTATCGACTCGGGCTTGCTGCGCGCCCGCGTGATCCATGTCGGCGCCGACAACTACGTGGCCAAGATCAACAACGAGGCCAAGTACGTCAAAAAGGTCAATTCCGAGATCATGAACGCGCTCAACGCCATCGTGCGTTTCGCGAGCATCATCATGATTCCGCTGGGTCTGGCGCTCTTTTCCTCGAGCGTGAGCGAGCTGTGGGATGCCGCCGGTATGCCGGGCGATAGCGCGCTGTCGTGGTGCTTCTCTGAGTTGCTTGCCGGTCGTGTTCCTTCTTCGGCGCTGCTGTCCACGGTGGGCGCCCTGCTGGGTATGATCCCGCAGGGCCTGGTGCTGTTGACGTCGTCGGTGCTCGCCATTGCCACGGTGCGCCTGGCGCGCCGCAAAGTGCTGGCGCAGCAGCTCTACTGCATTGAGACGCTCGCGCGCGTTGACGTGCTGTGCCTGGACAAGACCGGCACCATTACCTCGGGCCGCATGGAGGTCGAGGGCACCTATCCGCTGCCTGTTGAGGGCGTGAACGTGGGGGAGGGCGAGGCGGCCGTTCCCGTCGATACCACGGTGCTCGATTTTGCGCTCGCTAACGTGGCGCGCGCGACCTCAGCGGATGCCAACGAGACTTGCCAGGCGTTGCTCAACTACTATGCCGACCGTCCGGTCGAGGTTTCAGAGCCGCTGTCGGTCATCCCATTCTCGTCGTCTAAAAAGTGGAGTGGTGCCTCGTTTGCGCAGGGCTCCTATGTGATGGGCGCGGCACAGTTTGTGCTTTCTGATCGCGCGTTTGCTCAGGTCGAGAACCGGGTCGCCGAGCTTGCCGACACCTGTCGCGTGCTCGTAGTGGCGCGCGTGGACGGTTTTACGCCCGACGGCGATATGGTGGGCGAGGCTGAGCCCGTGGGCTTTGTGACCATTCGCGACGAGATTCGCGCATCTGCCGCCGAGACCATCGGCTACTTTAACGAGCAGGGCGTGACCCTCAACGTGATCAGCGGCGACGATCCGCGTACGGTGTCGTCGATCGCGCGCGTGGTGGGCGTTCCGGGGGCCGATGCCTACGTCGATGCCACGACACTCGATACACCTGCCAAGCTCGATGCCGCCGTGGACCGCTATCACGTCTTTGGTCGCGTGACGCCGCAGCAAAAGCGCGAGCTCGTGCAGGCGCTCAAGCGCCGCGAGCACACCGTGGCCATGACGGGCGACGGCGTCAACGACGTGCTGGCGCTCAAGGAGGCCGACTGCTCCGTGGCCATGGCGGCCGGCTCCGATGCCGCGCGTAACGTGGCCGAGATCGTACTCGTCGACAACGACTTTGCCTCGATGCCCGCCGTGGTGGCCGAGGGCCGTCGCTCCATCAACAACCTGCAGCGTTCGGCCTCACTGTTCCTGACCAAGACGCTGTTCTCGATGGGCCTGGCGGCGCTGTGTATCGCGCTGCCGCCGTACCCCTTCGAGCCCATCCAGATGACGCTCATTAACTTCTTCTGCATCGGCGCGCCGGGCTTTGTGTTGGGCCTGGAGCCCAACAATGCTCGCGTGAAGGGGTCATTTTTGACCAACGTGCTCAAGCGTGCACTGCCGGCGTCGATTGCGGTCATTTTGGCTGCGGCGCTCGATATCTTTGTGGCGCGCGTGTTTGGTTTTAGCCAGCTCACGCTGTCTACGATGTGCCTGCTTACGTCGTGTGCGGCGAGCGTCAGCCTGATCTGGCGCATCTCGCAGCCTCTCACGCCCTTACGTGTGGTGCTCTTTGTGTTTGTAGTCGCCGGCATCCTGACGGGGGTTATCGGATTCCCGAAGCTGCTGTCTATTGCCAACCTGACGATGGGTCAGATGGTTATCTTGGCTGTCATCGTGGTCTTTACCTGTTCGGTGTTCTTTAAGCTCGCCACGATGATGGATTCGCTCAAGCCGCGTCGTCGTCATGCCGCAACTGGTTTTGGCCGCGGCGTGCGCGTCCGCCTGGGTCGCGGTGGCGGCAAGGTGAGCTCGACGGGTTCGACGGCCGAGCGTTTTGCCAAGCGCGTCGCCGCCGACATGGCGCAGCGCCGCGAAGCTCGCACCGTTCGTGAGGCCGAGGCCCGCGCACTCGAGGGCGTGGCCCAGGTCCAACCCAAGAAAAAGAGGAGTGCCGGAGCCAAACGCTCTCGCGTGACCAAGTCCGCCCAAGGCATCAAAGTCTCGATGCCAAGCAAAAAGAAGAAGTAGCTACGCGCCCTGGCGATGTTGAATTGGTGCCTTGTTCCTGTGGGGCCGTGGCGATGTTATGCTCTAACCTCGATTGTTTGAATTGCTTCGAAAAGAGGATGCCGTGATCTGCCCGCATTGCCTTAAGACTATCGAGGACGGCGCCTCGTTCTGTCCCTACTGCAACGCCTACGTCGGCCCGGGCGACGGTCCCGAGCACACCGAGTTCGTGTTCTGTGAGGGCTGCGGTGCCCGTCTTTCTCCGCATGATCGTACGTGCCCCAAATGCGGACGCCCCGCTCCGGGTATCCTCTCCGAGGACGCGGCCGCATCCGACCTGGCAGCGGGCCGCACGGCGGGCTTTCCGCGCCTAACGCAAGAGCAGATTGATACCGAGGTGCCGCATGCGCCCGCCTCTGCCGCTGCGGTGCTTTCGGATGCCGCCGATCCTAACGAGACCTGCGTGCTGCCGGCTTTCGATAAGGATTTCGGTATCCCCAAGGTCGATATTCCCACGCCCGTTTCCCTGCATGACGAAGCCCAAAAACCCAAGCGCAAGGTGCATCCCGACGAGGACGCCTATCACAGGCACAAGCGTCATATCCCCAAGCCGCTCATTATCATCGCGGTCCTTGCCTTTGTGTGCGGCGGTGCCTATTGGTTCGTGACGACCGATCCCATGGGCGTCATGCCTGGTTTCTACGACCAGTTTGGTCAAGCTGCACAAACCACCTTCCCCACGCGCCAAAAGGGCGAGGCGACTGAGGACGATACCAAGCAGGACAATTCTGCCGAGGTGGTCCAGGAAGAAACCGTGCTGACCGATGATCAGCTCTATACCAGGCTCGACGGTTTGTATCAGACCATCGTGTCCTACGGTGACGAGGACCAGATCGGTGAGGTCATCGATTCCTTTAACAACGGCTATCTCCGAACGCCGCTGTCCACCCGTCAGGAGCTGTCGCAGAGTGCCTACGCCCTGCGCGACCAGATCAAAAAGACGCAAGATGAGCTCAACAACCTTAAGTACCAGGACGATACGGTCTATGCGGATGACATAGCCCACTTAAAGCAGCTTGCCGAGTGGATGTATGAGCGCGTCGACGTGATCTGCCAGAGCTGGGATATCTCGCTGGCCATTCCCGATGGCGAGTCGATGAGTTCCCACCAAAGCGAGATCCTGGCGCCCATCGCGCAGAGCGGCAACAGCGCGCTCAACCAGTACGACGCCAATGTGGGTTCCTGGAAGCCGCAGCAGCGTTCCTAAAATTAGTTCGCCATAGTCGGCATAACCTACGTGCGCAATTGATGTAAGCGCATGCTTATTGCTACAATTCGTACAAATATGCTTTAAACGCACGAGGAAGGAACCACATGTTTGGTTTTAAGAAAGAGCTCTACACGCCCGAGTATCAGCTTGCCGGCGACGAGTGCGCCGTTATCGAGACGTCGAAGGGTACTATCAAGGTCAAGTTTGACGGCGAGGGCGCTCCCATTCATGTCGCGAACTTCTGCGAGCTTTCCACGATGGGTTTCTATGATGGCCTTAAGTTCCATCGCTATGTGCCCGGTTTTGTCATCCAGGGCGGCGACCCCAATACCCGCGACATGTCCGGCGCCGACGTTGCTGCCGGTCTTGAGGGCCCCGACGGCATGCCCGGTACCGGTGGCCCCGGCTACTGCATCAAGGGTGAGTTTGCCACCAATCCGCGCAACAGCCATGTCGATGGTGCCCTTGCCATGGCACGCTCCATGGACCCCGATTCCGCGGGTTCGCAGTTCTACTTCTGCTTGGGTGCCCAGCATAACCTCGATTCCGGTTACACCGTCTTTGGTACCACGGTCGAGGGTCTCGATGTGATTTCGCAGCTGCGTGCCGGCGACGAGATCGTCCATGTCGAGATCGTTCACGAGTAAAGGGGACTTCCTTGAATAGCCAGCTGATCCAACAGGGCCGCGCCGCTTACCGCGCGGGTGATTTTTCCGCTGCAGCCCAGATGCTTGGGGCGGCAAAAACTCCCGATGAGATTATGGGCGAGGCCGATCACCTTCGTGGCAACGCCTTGATGCACCTGGGCATGTATGCCGAGGCCGCCGAGGCCTATGCCGCCGCCCTCAACGACGGCACCTATGGCAAGCGCGGCGCGCTGCTCACCAACCGCGGCAAGGCGCTCGCCGCCGTGGGCGACTACACGACGGCCGCTCAGGCGTTCTCTGCTGCTACGCAGGATGCTTCCTATGCCACGCCGTTCAAGGCCTATCTGGGCCTGGGTAATGCGCTGTTCCAGTCGGGCGACTATGCCAACGCGGGAACCGCCTTCCGTCAGGCCGCCATCGACGGCGCCAATCCGGCTCCTGCCGCCGCACTCGGCGAGCTCGGTCGTTGCTTCATCAAGCTCGGCCGTCCGGCGGATGCCGTGGAGACCTACCGCACGGCTATCGACTTTGCCGGCCCCCGCGACGACACGCGTGCGCTCAACGCCGGCATGGGTCAGGCGCTTTCTGCCGCCGGCCGTCCCTCCGACGCACTCGACGCCTTTAACGCCGCTACTGCCGATGGCATCTACCAGCTCACCTCCGAGCAGGCCGATGAGCTTGCCCGCGTGCACGATTCGCTTGCCGCGCTGTCTGCCCAGACGGCTATGGCCACGGCTCCGGCGCCCGCGATGGACGCTCCTGCCGTCGATCCGCTCGATCCTACGGGCGCGACTGGTCAGTTTATGCCCGATCCCTCGGACACCGGCTTCTTTACGCTGTCCGAGTCCGAGATGGTCCAGCAGGACCGTCAGGATCGTAAGCAGGCCAAGGTCCGTCGTCGCCATCGCCACACGGGTCTCAAAGTCTTCATCGTGCTGCTTCTGCTCATTTTGATCGCCGCGGGCGGTCTGGGCTTTGCCTACACGCGCGGCTTTGGCTTCCCGTCTCAGGAGTCTGTCGTTACCGATCTGTTCCAGGCTGCCGGCGACGGTGACACCGCAAAGGCCGAGTCTTGCCTGGCATCGAGCCTGTCCGAGGACGCTAAGTCGATGATCATCTCCTCGATTCCGCAGGGTGCCACCGTGTCCGTCGAGGGCATGGATCAGTCCATGACCGAGACGACCGCTAAGGTGAAGGCATCGCTGTCCAAGGGCGGCGAACAGGAGTACACCGTCAAATTCGTGCGCTCCGACAACCATATCGGCTGGGCCGTTTCCTCGCTCGATATGGATTTCTCGGCTGCTGACAACCAGTAGTGACCTTATGGGATTTAGCTTTGCCCGGCGCTTCACCGCAAGTGAGGTGCCGGGCTTGCGCTAGTATGATGAGCTAGTAGTTTTCCAGCAATCATCCAACACATCAGGAGTTGCGTTGTTTTCTTTGATGGATATGTTCTTCGGTAGCTATGCGGGCGATCTTGCCATCGACCTCGGCACCGCAAATACGCTTGTCTCCGTGCGCGGCAAGGGCATCGTCATTCGCGAGCCCTCTGTAGTCGCCATCGACAAGAACGACGAGCGCATCCTAGCGGTCGGTATCGAGGCAAAGCGCATGCTCGGCCGTACGCCCGGCAACATCGTGGCCGTTCGTCCCCTGAAGGACGGCGTCATCGCCGACTTCGATGTTACCGAGGCTATGCTTCGCTACTTTATCGACAAGGCGTCTGAGAAGCGCTATCCGTGGACTCCGCGTCCGCGTGTTGTCGTCTGCGTTCCCTCCGGTGTCACGTCGGTCGAGAAGCGTGCCGTCTTTGAGGCCACGATCCAGGCCGGGGCCCGCCAGGCCTATCTGATCGAGGAGCCCATGGCTGCCGCTATCGGCGCCGACCTGCCCGTCGAGGAACCCACCGGCTCCATGGTCATCGACATCGGTGGCGGTACCACCGAGGTTGCCGTTATCGCCATGGGCGGCATCGTCGTCTCGCAGTCCATCCGTATTGCCGGTGACGAGTTCGATCAGGCCATCCTCACGCACGTTCGCGATGCCTATAACCTGGCCATCGGCGAGCGTACGGCAGAGGACATCAAGATCAAGGTCGGCTCCGCCGTGCCGCTCAAGGACGAGCTCGACGTCGAGGTCAACGGCCGCGACGTGATCACCGGTCTGCCCAAGACCGTGCGCATCGAGAGCGAGGAGATTCGTCGCGCACTCAACAAGCCGCTCGACGAGATGGCCAAGGCCGTCAAGGACGCACTCGACGCTACGCCTCCCGATCTTGCCTCGGACCTTATGTACTACGGTATTTTGCTGACCGGTGGCGGCGCGCTGCTGCGCGGTCTCGACGTGCGCCTGCGCGATGAGACCGGCGTTTCGGTCAACGTCAGCCCCACGGCGCTCGATAACGTCGTTAACGGCTGTGCCCGCGTGCTCGAGGCCAATGCGTTTGATGGCGGCTTCGTCCAGACCAATGCTTAATTTCCAAAAGGTGGATTGCCATTTGGCACGATCTTCGGGTTTCTCCACAAATCTGAATACCAAGCGACAATCAACGGGTATGCGCCCGTTGATTGTTTTCAGCCTGATTTCGGTGTTGCTGCTCACGTTTTATATCCGTGAGGGTGAGGCCGGGCCGATTCATGCCGTGCGCTCGGGTGTGACAACGATTACCTCGCCGGTGCGCTTTGTGGGCTCGGCTGTGGCGGCTCCCTTCAATGCGATCGGCAACGTGTTCTCTAACCTTACGGCGTCGCAGGACACGCTTGACGAGCTTAAGAAGCAAAACGAGGAACTGACCTCTAAGGTTGCTGAGCTCTCCGAGGCTCAAAAGACTGCCGAGCGCCTAGAGGGTCTGGTCGGGCTGCAATCGACCTACAACCTTAAGTCGACCGCAGCTCGTATCGTTGGTGCCTCGGGCGATGCCTGGACCTCGACCGTTACCATCGACAAGGGCTCTGCCGACGGCCTTACCATCAACATGCCCGTGACGAGTTCGGCCGGTGTTATCGGCCAGATCATCGAGGTATCGGCCAAGACCTCTACCGTGCGCCTTATTGGCGACGAGAACTCCGGTGTATCCGCCATGGTGCAGGACACGCGCGCCCAGGGTATGCTGCAGGGTCAGGCTGACGGCACGCTGCGTCTTGAGTACGTGAGCGTCGACTCCGACGTTAAAGTCGGCGACATCATCGTGACCTCGGGTATCGGCGGCGTGTTCCCCAAGGGCCTTCCGCTTGGCACCGTCTCGTCGGTTGAGAAATCGGCAAACGACGTGTACTACACCATTGTGGTGCGCGCCCAGACGACGGCCGAGAACAACGAGGAAGTGCTGGTCATTACCTCGCTGACCGACGAACAGTCGGCCTCGGATGAGGACGTGAGCACCGCTAATAGCACGCCGCAGGGAACGTCGCGCGATGCTGCGACCAAGACGAAGGACGAGAGTTCGGATGACAGTTCCGACACGTCCGAGACGACCGATTCCGGCTCGAGCGAATAGGGGGCATGTCCATGGATCTACACGAGCAGGGGATGAGCTCCCGTACGTTTGTGATCGCCGCCATCGTGTGCGTGATGCTGCAGGCAGGCCTGGCACCGCAGATCTCCATTGCGGGCGGTCGCGTCAACTTCATGATTATCCTGGTGTGCCTAAGCGTGTTCTCGGGCGACCCGACCCGTGCCGTCGTGTGCGGTTTTTGCAGCGGCTTGTTTTATGACCTGTCCGCTGCCGTGCCGGTGGGCGTTATGTCGCTTCTGCTGACCGTGGGTTCTTTTGCCCTGGTGCACAGCGCCGTCGGTCAGACGGGCGGTACCCCGAGTGCGCGCGGCGTCACTGTGGGCGCCTTCGCGCTCGTCATTAATGTGATCTACAGCATCATCTTGCTGTTTATGGGTTTGGAGACGAGCTTTGTCGTGGCGATCTTCGGCCATGCGCTGCCGTCCTCGATCCTGACGGGTCTGGTTGCCATTCCGTTTTTGATGTCCGGCGTCGTGCCGCAGTCCGGCTATGGATTCTCCGCACGTGGCGGACGCCAGACGGGTATGCGCTTTAAGCCCAAGACCCGCAAGCTCAAATAGGGGAGGCCCGTAGATGTCTTCCCAGATGACGGTTATTATCGCCGGTATCGTGCTGGTTGTGGCCATCGTGGTCGCGCTGGTCATCATGCGTCGCGGCGATTCCCGTTTTACCTACGATACGCAGCATGGAACGGCCCCGCGCGCCACCGAGGGCGAGGGCAATACCGCGGCGACCGCCTTCAAGGGCCGCTTTTCCATCCTCACCACGGGTGTGGGCGCGATGTTTGCGGCGCTTGCCGTCAAGCTGTGGGGCATGCAGATGGTCTCGTCGGACTATTACGAGAAGCAGGCCAATAGTAATCAGACTCGCACCGTTACCACACCCGCTGTGCGCGGTCGCATCCTCGACCGCAATGGCGTGGCGCTTGTCCAGAACCGTCCCTCACTTGCTGTCGTGGCCTACCGCGACCTTGCCGAGGACGAGGTTTTGGTTCGCCATCTTGCCAACGTGCTTGGAATGCCTTACGTGGCGGTCCTTCGCAATATTCAGGACAATACAGAGGGCGCTCAGAGCCTGCATACCATCGCGACGGACGTCCGTCGCTCCACGGTTGCCTATATTCAGGAGCACGCCGGCGAGTTCCCGGGCGTCAAGATTGCCGAGCGTACCGAGCGCCAGTATCCATACGGCGAGACGGCATGCCATATCTTGGGCTATACCGGCACCATTACCTCCGAGCAGCTCGAGGCCCAGAATAAGAAAACCTCTGGCGATGATGATGCTTCTGCTGGCAAGATTACGTACCAGTCGGGCGATATCGTAGGCCAGGCGGGCGTTGAGAGCTACTACGAAAACCTGCTACAAGGTATTCGTGGCGAGCAGACCGTCAAGGTCGATGCCTCGGGCAATGTGACCGGTCAGGCCGGCGCCGTGCCCGCGAAGGCCGGCTCCGACATTAAGCTCACGCTCGACCTTAAGATTCAACAGGCCTGCGAGACGGCACTGGCGAGCGCTATCGAGCTTGCCAAGACCACTGGCTACAGCAATGCCGGCAACGGCGCTGTGGTGTGTCTCGATCCCAACAATGGCGAGATCCTGGGCATGGCGAGCGAGCCCAAGTTCGATCCGTCCGTCTTTATCGGCGGCGTCTCAAATGACGTGTGGACCGAGCTCAATGATGACAAAGGTTCGCACCCGCTGCTCAACCGCGCCATTAGCGGACAGTACATGTCGGCTTCGACCATCAAGCCGCTCTCGGCACTGGCCGGTCTTGAGTTTGGAACCTACACGTCGGGGCAGACGACCAACTGCACGGGCTATTGGACGGGCCTGGGCAAGTCGTGGGGCAAGTACTGCTGGCTGCATTCCGGCCACGGCACCATGACACTGCAGTCGGGTATCGCCAACTCGTGCGACCCCGTCTTCTACGACATGGGCAAGGCGTTCTTTTATGACGAGAAACATTCCGAGGGCCTGCAGGAGGTCTTTCGTCGCTGGGGTCTAGGCAAGACCTGCGGTATCGATCTGCCGAGTGAGGGCGCGGGTCGTATTCCCGATGCCGAGTGGAAAGAGTCGTACTTCACCGACGCCTCTGCCGAGGACCGCAAGTGGAATGCCGGCGATATGACCAACATTGCTATCGGTCAGGGTGACATCCTGGTGACGCCCCTGCAGATGGCGTGCGCCTATATGGGTCTTGCCAACGGCGGCAAACAGTACGTGCCCCACGTGTTTTTGTCTGCCGTGTCGCGCGATGGCGACGGCGATGCCTATAAGTACAACGGCAAGGGCAAGAAGAAGCGCCTGGAGGCCAAGATCAACAGCGATTCGGATTTGGCTCTTGTTCGCAACGGCATGCACGACGTGATTTACACGGCATCGACGTCCCTGGCGGCGCACTTTGGCACCCTGACGCCGCAGGTATACGGCAAGTCGGGCACGGGCGAGAAAAGTGGCGAGGACGAATACGCGTGGTTCTGCGCCTATGCACCGGCCGATGATCCCAAGTATGTCATCGCTACTGTCCTGGAGCAGGGCGGCGGTGGCTCAGATACCGCGATGCATGTCGTGCGCGACGTGCTCGGCGTGATTTATGACGAGCCCGATACCTCTTCGGCCTCGGGCGATTCTTCGGTTCGATAGGAGGTTGCGATGGATTTTTCTCCGGCGGATCTGTTCCGTTCAACCAAGACTGGCTCTCGCGGCAGCCTGGACCGCGTCAACAAGCAACTTTCGGCCTCGCGCGGCACGTTTCGCCAAAAGGTGCATATCGGTGTGCTCGTGGCCACTGTGGCGCTCGTCGCCTACGGTGCCATCATCATCTGGTCGGCTTCGCAGTTTAAGGCTGATGCCTCGTTCTCACGCCATCTGCTGGGAATTGGCATCGGAGCGGTGCTGGCGGTGTTGGTCTGGCGTACCGATCTGCGCGGTATTTCCAATTTCTCGACGGCGTTGCTCGTCATCGACCTGATCGTGATCTTCTCGCCCAAGATTCCGGGCCTGTCCTATACGGGCGGTCTGGGCATGACGGGCTGGATCAAGATTCCCGGTATCGGTTTGACATTCCAGCCGGTTGAGCTTGCCAAGCTCATCACCATCTTCTTTATTGCTACGCTTGGATCGCAGTATAACGGCCGCATCGATACCGTTCGCGACTACGTCAAGCTCTGCGGCATGCTGTCCATTCCGTTTTTGGCCGTCGTTGCCATGGGCGACCTGGGCTCGGGCCTGGTCGTGCTGGTTTCGGGCGCCATCGTCATCTGTATGAGCGGTGCACGCCGCGAATGGGTGCTGTCGACCCTGGCCCTGCTCGTGGGCCTGGTGGCCCTCGTCCTGGCGCTCGATTCGGTTTTTGATTCGTTGCTCGGCCACGATGTGCTCATCAAGCAGTATCAGATGAACCGTCTGACGGTCTTTATCGACCCCGATAATGCCGATTCGGACGATGCCTACAACCTGCAGCAGTCGCTTATCGCCGTTGGCTCGGGCGGCTTCTTTGGTAAGGGTTTGGGCCATGCGACGCAGTCGGCCGGCGGCTTTCTGCCTGAGTTCCACACCGACTTCGTCTTCGCCTTCCTGTCCGAGACCTTTGGCTTTTGCGGTTCCTTTTTGCTCCTGTGTCTCTACGTGCTGTTGATCTTTTCGACGATTCGCGTTGCCTTTAAGTGTGAGTCGCTGTTTTTGCGTCTTTCGTGTGTGGGCATCGTTGGCATGTGGGCGTTCCAGACCTTCGAAAACATCGGCATGTGCATCGGCATGATGCCGATTACCGGTATTCCGCTACCGTTTATTAGCTTCGGTTCGTCTTCGATGATGATTCAGCTGCTGACGGTGGGTATCGTACAATCCATATGGCGGCATCGTTCGGGCGCCGCGTAACCGCTGGAGGGGTTTGCTATGAAAATTCCCGTAGATAAGCTGACCCGCGCTTTTAAGATGGGCGCGTCCGTTAAGAAGGATTCCGATACGCCGGTGCGCGTCTCGGTCTATCTGGATTCGTCCGCCTCGCGCTTTCTGGCCGAGACGGTGCGTGACGCCTTTGTGCCGCAGACGACCTCGGGCATTGTGCGCGTCGAGCGTCTGGGGGAGGAGCGAATTGCTCCAAAGACCGATACCGATGTGGTGCTGGTGCTCTCGTGTGGTTCCGACCGCTTGGAGAGTGCCGTGCAGGAGCTCGTGATCGCCGGCGCGCCCGTGTGCGTGCTTGCCGAGTCTGCTGTGGAGGTGCCGTTTATCGAGGAGTCCACGCCCATGCTCGGCGTGGTTGCGGCAACCGATAAGACGTATCTGCTCGAGACGCTTGCCCGCTGGATTCTCGATCGCACCGACAAGGAAACGGCTTTTGCGGCGAACTTTGCCTTTATGCGTATCGCCGCGGCCAACCGCATCATCACCTCGTGCGCGCTCACCAATATGGCGACCGGTGCGCTGGTGTTTTTGCCGGGCGCCGATTATCCCGTTATGGCCCTGGCGCAGGTGGGCATGCTCTTTGAGCTCGCTGCCGTCTTTGGACGCGGCATTAAGCCTGAGCGCGGCTACGAGGTCGCGGGCGTGCTTGCCGGCGGTCTTGTGATCCGCGCGGTCACCCGCGCGCTCGTCAAGCAGACGCCGCATATCGGGTTTGCCGTCAAGGCGCTCACTGCTGCCGCGGGCACCTATGGCATGGGCCGTGCGCTCGTTTCGCTCTACGAGCGCGATGTCGACTACAGCCGTGCCAACGAGGTGGTCACTGCCTCGTTCTCCCGCGTTCGCGATCTGGTGACCACGGTCGCGGGCGCTACCCGTCCTATGGCGTCCTATCAGGACGCATCAGATCTCGCTGCTTAGGGGTTTTCCGTTGCGCGTTGCATACCAAGACTGTTTTCATCTAATTGAGCCGTTGCTCGCCAAGGTCGAGAAGCCGAGTCGCTATATCGATCACGAGTGGGGCACACTTTCCAAGGCCGATGCCGACTACCGTTGCTGCCTGATCTACCCGGATGTGTACGAGGTTGGTCTGC
The DNA here is from genome assembly GCA_902470835.1 of uncultured Collinsella sp. Classification (GTDB taxonomy): domain Bacteria; phylum Actinomycetota; class Coriobacteriia; order Coriobacteriales; family Coriobacteriaceae; genus Collinsella. Next base: position 9,126 of record CABRHR010000018.1, on the reverse strand, counting down.
CCAACCAGGGCATCGCCATCCTCTACAACATCCTTAACCAGGCCGAGGGCATCTCCTGCGAGCGTGGCTATGTGCCGTGGCCCGATATGGGTGACGCCATGCGCGAGGCGGGTATTCCGCTGCTCTCGCTCGAGGGTGCAGCGCCGGTCGCTTCGTTTGATATCGTCGGTCTGCATGTGCCGCACGAGATGGCGGTGACGAACTTCCTCGAGGCTCTCGACCTCGCCGGCATTCCGCTGTTAGCCGCCGACCGCACCGAGGACGACCCCATCATCATCGCCGGCGGCCCCTCGGTGTACAACCCCGAGCCGTACGCGGCCTTCTTCGATGCCATCCTCATCGGTGAGGGCGAGGAATCGCTGCTCGAGACCTGCCAGCTGCATCGCCGCCTGCGTGACGAAGGAGTCCCGCGCGCGCAGATTGTCGAGCAGCTTGCATCCATTGTCGGCAACTACGTACCGTCGCTCTATGAGGTGCGTCACGACGAGCCCTGCTCGCCGCACGGCTACACCGTGCCGCGTGAGGGCAAGGATGCGCCGACTGTGGTCTACAAGCGCGTCGTCGAGGATTTCGGCGCTACGAATCCGCTGTCGCAGTCGTGCGTACCCTATGCGCAGCTGGTCCACGACCGCCTGTCTATCGAGATCCTGCGCGGCTGCGCCCGCGGCTGTCGTTTTTGCCAGGCCGGCATGACGTATCGCCCGGTGCGCGAGCGCTCGGCCGACCAGATCGTCTCGTCGGTGATTCAGGGTCTGGAAAAGACCGGCTATGACGAGGTGTCGCTGACCTCGCTCTCCACGACCGACCACTCCTGCATTCGCGACGTGCTCGGCAGGCTCAACCGTCGCCTGGAGGATACGGGTATTCGCGTGTCTATTCCGTCGCAGCGCCTGGATTCGTTTGGCGTGGATATGGCCGAGTCGGTCGCCGGCGAAAAGAAGGGCGGCCTGACGTTCGCGCCCGAGGCCGGCAGCCAGCGCATGCGCGACATCATTAACAAGAACGTGACCGAGGAGGACCTGGACCGTGCGGCCAAGGCGGCCTTCGAGGCTGGTTGGAACCGCATGAAGCTCTACTTTATGATGGGTCTTCCCGGCGAGCGCGACGAGGATATCGTGGCCATCGCCAATCTGGCCGATCACGTGCTGGAACTCGGTCGTTCCGTGGTGCCCAAGGCTCGTCGCGGCTCGATCTCGGTGTCGATCTCGGTTTCGGTCTTTATCCCCAAGGCTGCCACGCCGTTCCAGTGGTGCCCGCAGCTCGACTACGACGACGTCAAGCGTCGCCAGAAGTTGCTTATCACGAGCGTTCGCAACCGTGCCGTCCGCGTGCATTACCACGATGCCGAGACCTCGCTCATCGAGGCCGCGCTGTCCCGCGCCGGTCGTGACATGACGCCCGTCATCATCGACGCTTGGCGCTCGGGCTCTCGCTTTGACGCCTGGGTAGAGCATTTCTCGCTCGATAACTGGAAGGAGGCTGCTGCCAAAAACGGCATCGACCTCAATGAGCTCGTGCACCTGCCCTACGAGTTGGACTGGCGCCTGCCGTGGGAGCACGTGAGCCCCGGCTGCACGCGCGGCTTCCTCGAGCGCGAGTACCGTCGCTCGCTCGAGGGCGTCACGACTCCCGACTGCACCCGCACGTCGTGCACCGGCTGCGGGATCTGCCCCACGCTCCACGCCAAGAATGTATTGATGGGTGATCGCGCATGAGTGAGCGCCTGACCGACAACCCCTCGCTCTTTAGGCTTCGTGTTCGCTATGGCAAGCGCGATCGCCTTAAGTACTTGGGCCATCTCGAAGTGATCCATACCATTGAGCGCATCGTGCGCCGTGCGGGACTTCCCTATGCCGTCACGCAGGGCTTCTCTCCGCACATGCGCGCGGGCTTCTCTTCGGCGCTACCGGTTGGTACGTCGTCGACCTGCGAGTGGTATGACCTGTTTATGACCGAGTTCGTGGCGCTCGACGAGGCGTTTGAGCGCCTGGCTGCGGCGTCTCCGGCCGATCTGGCGCCTATCGAGGCGGCGTACATCGACGTGCGCACGCCGGCGTTGACGGCGCAGCTTACGCGCCTGTCGTATCGCATCGACCTGCACTTAGATCCCGAGGCGCCCGTAAGCGCCGATGAGGTGCGTCGTGCGATCGACACGCTGCGCGCGGACCATGGCATCGACTACGCGCGCGGAAAAAAGAGCAAGCGATTGGATTTGGATCACACGCTCGTGGGCTATGAGCTCACGGCGGGGGAGCGCCCGGACCATTTGGTGCTCATGCTCGACACCCATGCCGACAACGAGGGCTCCATGCGTCCGGAAATTTTGCTTTCCGCTGCTGATGTTTTGTTGCAGGGCTTGACCCCGGGCGTGGATGCACCTATTGTTTCCACCGGTATGCAAGACCTCGTGACCATCTGCTCCTACGATGTCGAGCGTCAGAATCAAGCATGCGAGGACGACGAGGGCCGACTCGTCAGCCCCATACCTGTGCGAACTTGTGGATTTGCTCCACATACTCGTTGACGGGGGTATTATCGCCTGCTACTATATTCGGCTGTTGCACTAACTGATGCATGAAGGGCAAGTAAACATGTACGCAATCGTTAACACGGGCGGCAAGCAGTACAAGGTCGCCACCGACGATGTCATCACCGTCGAGAAGATCGAGGGCAATGAGGGCGATAAGATCACCCTGCCGGTTATCTTCCTCAACGATGGTAAGAAGATCGTCACGGATCCCGACAAGCTGGCCAAGGCCAAGGTTACCGCTCAGATCGTTGAGCAGTTCAAGGGTGAGAAGCAGCTGGTCTTCAAGTTCCACAAGCGCAAGCGCTATCGTCGTCTGAAGGGTCACCGTCAGCAGCTGACCAAGCTGAAGATCGTGAAGGTCCAGGCTACCTCCCGCGCCAAGAAGGCTGTCAAGGCAGAGGCCGAGGCTGTTGCCGAGGCTCCCGTCGCCGAGTAGATTACACTCGTAACGAAAGAGTAGGTATACACAATGGCACACAAAAAAGGACTCGGTTCCTCCCGTAATGGCCGTGACTCCCGCGGTCAGCGCCTTGGCACGAAGCGCTATGCCGGCCAGACGGTAACCACGGGCACGATTCTCGTCCGTCAGCACGGCACGCACATCCACCCGGGTGAGAACGTTGGCCGTGGCAAGGACGACACGCTGTTCGCGCTGGTCGACGGTACCGTTGAGTTCCACAAGGGTATCAAGCACAGGGTCAGCGTACGCCCGCTCGCGAACGCGTAATTCACCCTTCATAGAGCACATATGTGGGAGGCACTTGAGTTTTAGGATTCAAGGGTCTCCCTCTTTTTTGTAGGAGGCGATTCTGTTGTCACAGTTCACCGATATCAGCCGCATTAACGTGTGCGGCGGCGACGGCGGAGCCGGATGCATGTCGTTTAGGCGCGAGGCATTTGTCCCCAAGGGCGGCCCCGATGGCGGCGACGGCGGTCGTGGCGGCAATGTCGTCATCCAGGCCGATGCTCAGCTGTCTTCGCTGATCGATTACCGCTTTAAGCATCACTTCCGCGCCGAGCGCGGCACGCACGGGCAGGGTGCCCGTCGTAACGGTAAGAGCGGCGAGGACCTGATTTTGAAAGTCCCCATGGGTACCGTGGTCCGCGAGCTCGATCCCGAGACGCAGACCCCGATGTTCGAGATTGCCGACCTGGTGCACGACGGCGAGCGCGTTGTCGTGGCGCCCGGCGGTGCCGGCGGTCTGGGCAATACCCACTTTGTGACGTCGGTGCGCCGCGCGCCCGCGTTCGCTCAGCTGGGCGAGCCGGCCGAGGAGCACTGGATCGAGCTCGAGATGAAGCTTATGGCCGATGCCGCGCTCGTGGGCTTTCCCTCGGTGGGTAAGTCATCGCTCATCGCGCGCATGAGTGCCGCCCGTCCCAAGATTGCCGACTACCCGTTTACCACGCTCGTGCCGAACCTCGGCATGGTGCGTGCCGGCGAATATTCTTACGTCGTTGCCGACGTCCCCGGTCTCATCGAGGGCGCGAGCGAGGGCAAGGGCCTGGGTCACCAGTTCCTGCGCCACATTGAGCGTACGACCCTGATCATGCATGTCGTCGACATGACGGGCGGTTTTGAGGATCGCGATCCGGTTGAGGACTACCGCATCATCAACCGCGAACTCGAGCAGTATGGCGCCGAGCTTTCGGAGCGTCCGCAGATCGTCGTTGCCAACAAGTGCGACGCGCCGGGCACGGCCGACAAGATTGCCGACCTCAAGCGCGCAGCGCTCGACGATGGACATATGTTCTTTGCCGTGTCTGCTGTTACGGGCGCCGGCCTCAACACGCTGATGCTTGCCGTGGGCGAGCAGGTGGCTAAGCTGCGCGCCGAGCTGTCGGTCTCCGATGAGCCGGTCGTTCTGCGCGACGATGAGTGGGAGCGCCGTCGCCTGCAGCGTGAGAAGCGTTTCCGCATTGTTCAAGAAGAGCCTCATGCCTTCCGTGTGGTTGGTCGCGCGATTGAGCGCATGGTCATCCAGACCGACTGGGAAAACGAGGAAGCCGTCATCTACCTGCAGCATAAGTTTGCGCGCATGGGTGTCGACGACGCGCTCGAGAAGGCCGGCTGCCGTGCGGGCGACGAGGTTCGCATTTGCCAGCGCGCCTTTGACTTTGAGGGTGCCGAGGACTTCTCGGAGTACGAGGAGCTCGAGGATGCTGGCGAGGACGTTGCCGTTGAAGCCATTGACGTGACCGATGCTGCGGATGAGGGCGTCGAGGTTGTCGATGCGGTGGATGCCGCGGACGATGTTGAGACCCCGGAGGGCGAGTAAGCCATGTCGCTGCGCGGTGGAATCGGTTTGCCCGAGCTTCCTCTAGAGGACGGGCAGGAGTTTAGGCTCGGCATTATGGGTGGCACCTTTGATCCCATCCATTACGGGCACCTGGTGACCGCCGAGCAGGCGCGCGAGTCGCTCGACTTGGACGCTGTGCTCTTTATGCCGGCGGGCTCTCCTGCCTTTAAGCTTGACAAGCCGGTGACGCCTGCCGAGGACCGTTATGCCATGACGGTCCTCGCCACCGCCGCGAACCCGGCCTTTTTGGCGAGCCGGTTCGAGATCGACCGTCCGGGCGTAACCTATACGGCCGATACGCTTCATGCCCTTCGCGACTTTTACCCGACGCAGGTAAAGCTCTACTTTATTACGGGCGCCGACGCGATTATCGATATCGTGACCTGGCATGATGCCGAACGAATCGCTGAGCTTGCTACCTTTATTGCGGCGACACGACCGGGCTTTGATATCGATACGGCGCGTGCCCGAATCAAAGAGTCGGGGCTGCCGTTCGACGTGCGCTATATTCAGATTCCGGCGCTGGCGATCAGCTCGACGAACATTCGTAAGCGAGTTGCCCGCGGCATGAGCGTGCGCTATCTTACGAGCGAGTCCGTGCTCGGCTACATTCGCAAACGCAGGCTATATGCCGATTTGGGCCAAGAAGATTTTGAGTGATGGGGGTCTAAGTTGTCGGTAGAGGATCAGTTTGAGGGCGATGAGCGCGCGCTGCTCAAGCGCATTCAAGAGCTGCTCGATGTTCGCATGAAGGATAAGCGCAAGCGCTATGTGCATTCGCTGGGTGTTGCCGAGACCGCACTGCATCTAGCCGAGGTCTACGGCGTTGACCGCTTTGATGCCGCTGCCGCCGGCCTGATTCATGACTGGGACAAAGTGCTCTCCGACGACGAGCTGGTCACGCGCGCTCTGCATTACGGCATTAAGATTGCCGGCTCTCCTTCCGCCGCGACGCCGCTTTTGCATGGCCCTGTTGCCGCCTATGAGCTTCCGCAACTTTTCCCCGAGCTGTCGCTGGCCGTTTTCCAGGCTGTCGACCGTCACACCGTGGGTGCCTGTGACATGACGCCGCTCGATATGGTGGTCTTTGTGGCCGATGCCATCGAGCCCAACCGCCACGGCGACTATGCCCATGCGCTGCGCAAGATGGTGGGGGAGTCGACGCTCGATGAGTTGTTCTTCTCCTGTTTTGCGCAGGGTTTGGTCTATGTGATTCAGTCCGGGCGCTATCTTTATCCCACGGCTATTTCGATTTACAACCATTACGCCCAGCTGCGCTAGCTCGGGCTGTCTAGAAAGAGGTATTCCATGGCCGACGAGACCATGACCGACGAGCAGATTCTTGAACGTGTGGAGCACAAGAGCTTCGTCGCCACGTCCGACCGCACTGCCGCTTCGCTGTCCGCGAGCGGTGTCGCCGCCGAGGATGTCGCCCGCGCCGCCGCGCAGGCCGCCTACGACAAGAAGGGCGAGGACGTTCAGGTGCTCGACCTGACCGAGCTTTCCGACGTGTGCGACTACTTTGTGCTTGTCACCGGTACCAACAACCGCCAGGTCGATTCGATCGTCGACGAGATCGAGGAGAAGGTCGCCGAGGCTTGCGGCGAGCATCCGTTCTCCATCGAGGGCCGCGAGCAGAAGACCTGGATGCTCATGGACTACGGTTCGGTTGTCGTCCACGTCTTCACTCCCGAAGCCCGCGACTTCTACCGCCTAGAAAAGCTCTGGGGAGACGCTCCCCAGCTTCCCCTCGACCTCCTCTAGGAGCTCATTTGGGACGGGGCTATTTAGCTACCTTCTATCGTTCGCCGGGCAGTTGCACCATTCGCAGCTGCCCGGCTTTTTTGCCTTAGGGACTAATCGTCGAAGCGGGATTGGCGGCCGAAGGATAGGGCGGTGTCGCCGAACTTGTCTCGGACGGCGTCGATGGCGACGGAGAGGTCGCGTCGGTCGCTGGATTGGGCTCCGCGGTCGTCGACTTCGCAGAACAGGTCAGTCTGGATGCCGCCCTGATGGTCAAAGTCGCTCATGCCGATGCCTGCTAAGCGAACGTGCATTCCTTCCTGCCAGATGTTGTCGAGCAGTTCGAGTGCAACCGCCACGAAGATGTTCTCATCGTCGGTCGGATGAGGCAGCCGGCGCTGTGCCGAGCGACCGTTTCCATACGAATACTTGAGCTTGAGCGTCACCGTGGCGCCCGTTAGTCCCTGACGGCGCAGGCGGCGTCCCACTGACTCTCCCAACAGCGCAATCGCCGCCTCAATATCCCCACGCTCAGTCAAATCTTTAGCAAAGGTGCGTTCATTGCTGACCGACTTGACCTCGCGCTCTTCATCGAGGCTCGTGACTTCAGAGATTTCGAGTCCCAGCGCACGCTGACGCATGCGCTCGCCGTTGACGCCAAAAATAGAGGCCAAGGTGGACTCCGGCGCACGCGACAGCTCGCCAAGCGTGTAGATACGCATGCGGCGTAGCCGCTCCTCGGCCGAGCGACCGATGCCGCTCATGGCAGACACCGGCAGCGCGGCCAAAAATCGCTGCTCCGTGCCGGGGCGCACAATGGTCAGGCCAAAGGGCTTGTCGCGCTCGCTCGCGATTTTGGCCACCGTCTTGTTGCAGCCGACGCCAATGGAGCACGTCACCCCCAGTGCCGCCACGCGGTCACTGATGCGTCGCGCGACCAGCAGCGGGTCTTCGGGCGCAAACCGGCCCGGCGTTATATCGATAAAGGCCTCGTCGATGGACACGCGCTCCACACGCGGCGTCTCGTCGGCGAGAATCGCCATGACTTGCGCGCTCACTTCGCGGTAGCGATCAAAGTGCCCGTGCGTCCAAATGGCTTGCGGGCACAAGCGCCGTGCCTCGGCTGAGGGCATGGCGGAGTGCACGCCAAAGCGACGTGCCTCATACGAACACGTGGACACGACGCCACGCGAATCGGCGTCTCCGCCCACGATGAGCGGCTTTCCGCGCCATTCGGGATGATCGAGCATCTCCACGCTCGCAAAAAACGCATCAAGGTCCATCAGACCCACCGCCGGACCCGTCCAGGGAGGCGGTGTGACGCCCATGGCATCCTCATAACCGTATGTATGTTCGCATCTTTCCATGTCATGAGTATACCGCGCAGCTCATGTGGGGTGCGTGTATGTGCTTGCAAATCCCGAATTCTTGTCTAAGATATGGATTTGCCCTCGACTACACCGAAGAAGTTGGTCTCACGGACTTCACCTGCCCGCGTCGATGGCGTATTATGTTCAACTGTTTGTTTGTAGTTGCAGCCTAAAGCTGCTTGGTTGGAGGAGTTTCCTTTGGCAGTCAAGATTCGCCTTGCTCGTCACGGCGCTAAGAAGCGTCCGTACTACCGTGTCGTCGTCGCCGATTCCCGCGCCCCGCGTGACGGTCGTATCATCGAGGAGGTTGGCCGCTACAACCCGATGACCGCCCCCAAGACCATCAACCTCGACCTTGAGAAGATCGCCGACTGGCAGTCCAAGGGCGCTCAGCTCACCGACGCCGTCGCCGCTCTGGTCAAGGCCGCCAACGAGGGCGAGAAGACCGAGACCGTCGTCAAGAAGTCCAAGAAGCAGCTCGCCAAAGAGGCCGAGGCCGCTAAGGCTGCCGCTGAGGCCGCTGAGGGCGCCGAGGAGTAAATCGTGCCTGAGGTTGACGCTGCACAGCTCGAGGGTGAGGCAATGCTCTCAGATCGCATCGCCGATCTCGTCGAATATCTCGTTGTTCAGATCGTCGACGACCCGGATTCCGTGAGCCTTGAGGTCATCGATGGTGACGACGCCTCCACGATTGAGGTTTCGGTCGCTGAGGATGACGTCGCTAAGGTCATCGGCCGTCGTGGCCGTACCATCAAGGCCATTCGCACGCTCGCCCGTGCACTGGCCGCTCGCCTCGACACTGCTGTCGAGGTAGAGGTTCTGGGCTAGGACCTTGAGGTCCCAGTACAAAAACATCGCCCGTGTGGTCAAGCCGCACGGAAGGAAGGGGGAGGTCCTCGCGCAGCCGCTGCGGGGGCTTCCTTCTGTATTGGAGCCGGGCATGCGCGTAGCCCTGACGCCGCCGGCGCTCAAGCGCGACCGTTTTTGCACGGTCGTGTCCGTCACCGATACGGGCGATGGCGATCTGGTCTCGTTTGAGGGCATTGACGACTTGACGGCCGCCGAGGGCATCACCGGATGCTACGTGCTGGCAAAACGTGACGACTTTGAGCTCGATTCGCTCGACGCTGCCTATACCCTGTCTCTTATACACATCTCCGAGCCCACGAGACGCTACGCTATC
>CABRHR010000017.1 GCA_902470835.1 uncultured Collinsella sp. | reverse complement strand
AGCGGTCGGCGGGGCCATTGTGGCTCTTGACAGCGGATTGGGTCATATGAGCGAAAAGCGCCACGACACCGGCAATCAGATTGGTCGAGAACTCACCCACGGAATACACAAATGCCGTAATGCCGGCGGCGAGCAAAACAACCGACAGAATATCAAGCGTGGTGTTCGAGCGCTCTCCAACATTCTGAACAAGCTTAACGCCCGCCGCAGCGACCGCAATGCCGCCCACCAGCGGCACTACAAACACTGCCCTCCAGCCAAACAACGTGCACATAAGACCGCTAATCACGGGTCCAAACGCCGGTCCTAGCGTAATGCAGGCGCCGCCCAGGCTCAGATACAGACCGAGCTTCTCGCGCGGGGCGCAAGACAGCACCACGTTCATCATGAGCGGGAACAGGATGCCCGATCCCGCAGCCTGCAAAATACGACTTGGCAGCAAAACGCTAAACGACGGAGCGACCAGGCACAGGACTTCGCCGGCGACCATGCATCCGCATGCAAAAAACAGCAGCTTGCGCGTCGAGAAACGGCCGGACAGGAAGGCCATGATGGCCGTAAAAATCGACGTCACGATCATGTAGCCCGAGACGAGCCACTGTGCCGTGGTGGCACTCACCGAAAAGGCCGCCATAATGTCGTGCAACGCCACGTTAATGATGCTCTCGTTAAACGCGGCAACAAAGGCTGCAATATACATTACGACGAGAATCGCCGCAGAGGCCGATGGCGTTACTTGAACTTGTTGCTGAGATTTGCTCCCCATGCATTTCCTTCCTCTTGGAACGACAGTCGCATCGCCCCAGAGGAACGGTCCAGGGCGAAAAATGAGCCCTAGACTTACGCCAGACGCCGTACACGACGAATCTGGCAACATGGTCCAACATCGAAAGATTGTAACGCGGACGCACAGCTTTCCTTCCGCGCTATTATTAAAAGTCCACGAAAGCATAAGACATGAGGAGCCCGCCATGATTAAGCCCATCATGAAATCCGAGTTCTTTTTGCGTCTGCCTTCCGAAGACGCGGGACCCGACGATGCCGCGACCGGGCAGGATCTCCTGGATACGCTCCACGAGCATGAGCGCGAGTGCGTGGGCCTCGCCGCCAACATGATCGGCGTGCGCAAACGCATCATCTGCGTAAAGGACGGCAACAGGACACTCCTGATGTACAACCCTCAGATTCTTGAGCAGGTCAATGCCTATCAGACGAGCGAAGGATGCCTCTCGCTGATCGGCGAGCATCCCTGTACCCGCTATCGCCGCATTAAGGTGGAGTATTTGGACGAGAACTTCGTCCACCGCATCAAAAACTTCTCGGGCTACACCGCCGAGATCATCCAGCACGAAATCGACCACTGCAACGGGATTGTTATTTAGTTCCGCCGATTCAAGAAAGCTCCCTGCAGCAAAACAACTGCAGGGAGCTTTTCATAGTGCGGAGTTTCTATCCCCTACGACTGGCGATAATGATCGAAGAAGTCGGCGAGGTCTTCGAGGGACTCTTTGAGTACTTCCATGCGCGGCAGGTACACGATACGGAAGTGGTCGGGCTCAGCCCAGTTGAAGCCGCCGCCACGCGTGATCAGGATCTTCTTCTCGTGCAGCAGGTCAAGGGCGAACTGCTCGTCATCGGTGATGTTGAACTTCTTCACATCCATCTTGGGGAAGATGTAGAACGCCGCACGCGGCTTAACTACCGAGATGCCGTCAATCTTGCTGAGTGCCTCATACACAAAGTTGCGCTGCTCGTAGACACGGCCGCCGGGACGGATGTAGTCGTTAACGGACTGATGGCCACCGAGTGCCGTCTGAACGATCGACTGAGCCGGCACGTTGGAGCACAGGCGCATGTTGGAAAGCATGTTGATGCCCATGATGAAGTCGCTCATGCAGCGCTGGTTGCCCGAGAGCACCATCCAGCCAATACGATAGCCCGCAATCATGTGCGACTTGGAAAGGCCACTAAAGGTAACGCAGGGCAGGTCGGGGGCGAGCGAGGCAATCGAGACGTGCTCGTAGCCGTCCATGCACAGGCGGTCGTAGATCTCATCGGCAAAAATCATCAGCTGATGCCTGCGTGCAACCTCGACGATGCCCTCGAGCACCTCGCGCGGATAGACGGAACCCGTGGGGTTGTTGGGGTTGATGATGACGAGGGCCTTGGTCGCGCTCGTGATCTTGGACTCCATATCCTCCAGGTCGGGATACCAATCCGCCTGCTCATCGCACAGATAGTGCACAGGATGACCGCCGGCAAGGGTTGCGCACGCCGTCCAGAGCGGATAGTCGGGGCTGGGGATCAGAATCTCGTCGCCATTGTCGAGCAGCGCGTTCATCGAAAGCTGAATGAGCTCGGACACGCCGTTGCCCGTGTAGATATGCTCCATCTGAACGTTGGGCAGGCCCTTGATCTGCGAATACTGCATGATCGCCTTGCGCGCGGAGAACAGGCCACGCGAGTTGGAATAGCCTTCGCAGTCGGGCAGCTGCTGGCGCATGTCCTTGATGACCTCATCGGGCGTGCGGAAACCGAAGGGCGCCGGGTTACCGATATTGAGCTTGAGGATGCGCTCACCCTCGTCCTCCATACGGGCGGCCTCGTCGACGACGGGACCGCGCACGTCATACAGGACGTTATCGAGCTTGGTGGATTTAGAAAAAGTACGCATGGTGGTGCTCCTTGCAATTTGAGCTGAGGGATGGGGTTCGGGCTTGGAATCGTTGCGGGGTGATGATGCCTCGCCTTGATCGGCGTCGCCGGCAAGCAGCCAGGTAACATCGACCTCCAAAATACGAGCGAGCAGCTCAGCCACATCGCGCCGCGGGATCGTCTTGCCGCTCACATATTGGCTCATCTGACTCTTGCCGAGTTTTTTGCCGAGCATCTCCGATGCGCGGATCACGTCCGACTGGCGAACGTCGCGATCGGACATAGCCTGTCGCAGGCGATCGCTAAACGTCTCTTGGGCCACAGGAACCTCCTCGCTGGCAAAGTTCAATTTATAGAACACGAATTGAACCGAGGTTCAATTTAGTAAGCAGTATAGCGCCGCGCCTCATTCGAAAGTTCAATTTCATAAGAAAACGTACCGAACTCCGAGGTTTGCCCAAAGCGGACAATGGCGTGTACGCGTTTAGAGGTATTCAAGGAATCGAGCGGCGGCAAGCGAAACGTCAGCCGTGCGATATATCGCATTGATCTGCCGATGGGGATGTCCCTCGAGCGAACGCACGGCAACATCGAACTGACAACGGCGCAAGATGAGCGCGGGAAGAATACTCACGCCCAGGCCGTCCTCGACCATGGCCATAATCGCATAGTCATCCCAGGTCGACAGCTTAGAGCGCACCGCCAGGCCCGCGCGGCGAAACAGCGGCGTAATCTCGTCGTCGCTACCGCGTTCCAGCAGGATAAACTGCTCGTTGGCCAAATCGGCAAGGGAAACGACCTCCGCGGTGGCAAGCAAAGAATCTGCCGGCACTACCGCCATCAACTCGTCGCGCACCAAAGACCGCGATGCCATGCCGTTTTCTCGGGGCTCACGCGGAATAAAGCCCAGGTCGCAGCGGCCCTCTGCCACCCATTGTTCGATCTCTGAATAGTCGCCCATCAGCAACTCATAATCGACATCCGGATGATCGGCGCGAAAGCGCGCAATCACCGGCGGCAGCACGTGGGTCGCCACACTCGAAAACGTACCGATGCAGATTTTGCCGCGCATGAGTCCACGCATCTCATCCACCCGTCGCTGCAAGCGAGTGAATTCCTCGCAGAGCGCCTCGACAGCCGGCATGACCTGCCGCCCGTCGGCAGAAAGAGCCACGCCCTCGCGACTGCGGTCGAGCACCTTAAAACCCCAGTCGGCCTCAAGATCGGCCACCATACGGCTCACGCCCGACTGCGAATAGCTCAGGCGCTCGGCAGCACGCGTAAAGCTTCCGGCGCGCACCGTCTCCAGCAGCACCTGCATCTTTTGAATATTCGTTTCCACGGCACCCTTCCACCTTTGCATGAGTTTTTGTCATGTTCTCCATGCATTATATTCGCTTTTCTTCTAGAGCCAGTTCACCCATAGTGAACATGCTCAGATATAGAGGGGATGTCAGCGCATGAACAACGGACTGTTTACGTACTTAGCAGCATTGCTATTGTTTGGCTCCAACGGCATCATCGCCGCCGCCATCGCGCTGCCGAGCTCCGATATCGTGCTACTGCGCACGTTTTTGGGCGCACTCTCGCTTGTCACCATCCTCGCCATCACCCAACGCCATAAGTTGCAGGCGCCATCTCGCCCCCGCGAAGCGGCGGCCCTCCTCCTCTCGGGAGCCGCGCTGGGCACCAGCTGGATTTTTCTGTTCCGCGCCTACCAGACGATCGGCGTCGGCGTATCCTCGCTGCTGTACTACTGCGGCCCCATCATCGTTATGGCGCTCTCCCCACTCATCTTTGGCGAAAAACTGACCGGCGGCAAAATCGCCGGGTTTATCGCCGTCGCCTGCGGCGCCTTCCTCATCGCGGCACAAGGTCTGGGCGGCAATATGCCCATTGCGGGTATCGCTTGCGGCATCGTCTCGGCCTTCTGCTACGCATTGATGGTCATCGCCAGCAAGGGCGCGCCACACATCGAAGGCCTCGAGAACTCCACGCTCCAGGTGAGCGCCGCCTTTGTGACCGCGCTGGTCCTCACGCTCATCACGCAGGGTGCTCCCTCATTCCTGCCCGCCGGCGTCGCCGCCAGTATTGATTGGCGCGCCGTCGTCATGCTCGGCGTCGTCAACACCGGCATCGGCTGCCTGCTCTACTTTAGTGCCGTCGCCAAACTGCCCGTGCAGACCGTCGCCGTCGTCGGCTACCTCGAGCCGCTTTCGGCCGTCGTGTTCTCGGCCGTCCTTTTGGGCGAAACCATAACACCGGTCCGCCTGATGGGCGCCGCGCTTATCATCGGCGGCGCGATTTTTTGCGAACTCGCCGGCAAGCGCGCAAGCGCCAAGGCTGGCATAGCCCAGACAGCACGTGCTTAAAAGCCCCTGTTTTGAAATGCTACCTACATACATAAATAATCCCCAGCTGGGGATTATTGTCTAAAATAACCTGATGTGCCAAACTGCTCTTGTATGTATAAAGACGGCATAAAGATTATCTGTCCTAGACAGATAACCGGATGTCAAAGGGAGTCCACGTGGCACACAACAAACTGGAGGCAAGCCCCCAAGACCAGCGTGGTCAAGGCGGGCACGGAGCCATCCCCCTCTCCGCTGGCATGCTGCTCGTAACGCTCGGCGTCGTCTATGGCGACATCGGCACGAGCCCCATGTACACCATGAAATCAATCGTCGCCAACAACGGCGGCATCGGTACCGTCAGCGAGGACATGATCCTGGGCGCGCTTTCGCTCGTCATCTGGACCATGACGCTCGTGACCACGGTCAAGTACGTGGTAATCGCCATGAAGGCCGACAACCACAACGAAGGCGGCATCTTCGCCCTGTTTAGCCTGGTGCGCAAGGTGGCACCGTGGCTGATTCTCCCCGCCATGATCGGCGGTGCGGCGCTGCTCGCCGACGGCATCCTCACCCCCGCTGTCACGGTCACCACAGCCATCGAGGGTCTGCGCACCATCGAGTGGGGCCACGCGCTGTTGGGTGACGGGCAAACTAACGTCATCATTATTACCATCATCATTATCTGCGGCCTGTTTGCCATGCAGCGCGCTGGCACCTCGTCAATCGGCAAGCTGTTCGGTCCGCTCATGACGCTGTGGTTCCTGTTCCTGGCAGGCGCCGGTCTGTTCAACATGCTCGGCAACCTGTCCATCTTGCGCGCGCTCAACCCCATCCGCGGCGTCATGTTCCTGTTCTCGCCCATCAACCACTCGGGCATCATGGTGCTCGGCTTCGTCTTCCTGTCGACGACCGGCGCCGAGGCGCTCTATTCAGACATGGGCCACGTGGGCAAGGCCAACATCTACGCATCCTGGCCGTTTGTTAAGGCGGCGCTTATCCTTAACTACCTGGGTCAGGGCGCTTGGCTGCTCGCAAACAATTCCAATCCCCAGATGCTCGCGATGGATATCGTCAACCCGTTCTATATGATGCTCCCTGAGCCCCTGCGCCCCTTTGCCATCGTGCTTTCGGCCGTGGCGGCCATCATTGCCTCGCAGGCGCTCATCACCGGCTCGTTCTCGCTGGTATCCGAGGCCACGCGCCTCAACCTTATGCCGCACCTGCGCATCCACTACCCCAGCGACACCAAGGGTCAGCTCTATATTCCACTCGTCAACAACATCATGTGGGTCGGCTGCATCTTCATCGTGCTGCTGTTCCAAAACTCCGAGCGCATGGAGAGCGCCTACGGCCTCGCCATTACCGTGACCATGCTCATGACCACCACGCTTTTGACGAGCTACATCGCCGGCATTCTCAAGCACAAGCTCGGCGCCTGCGTCTTCGCCCTGCTCTTTGGCGCTATTGAGCTGTGCTTCTTTGGCTCGTGCCTCACCATGTTCTTTGACGGCGGCTACGTCATGATCTTCCTGGCCGCGCTGCTGTTCGGCCTTATGTACGTGTGGCGCCGCGGCACCGCCATCGAGCGCACGCAGACGATTCTGCTGCCCGTCTCCAAGTACATCGACCAGCTCAACCGCCTGCGCAACGACGAGATCTACCCCGTGCTCGCCGACAACCTGGTGTTCCTCACCAACAGCCCCGACCCGCTCACGCTCGACCGCGACGTGCTCTATTCCATCTTGGACAAGCACCCCAAGCGCGCCAAGGCATATTGGTTCATCAACGTGCACGTTACCGACGAACCCTATACGCACGAGTATTCCGTCGAGACCTTTGGCACGGACTTTTTATTCCGCGTGCGCCTGGACCTGGGCTTTAAAGTCAACCAACGCGTCAACGCCTATCTGCGTCAGATCGTTGGCGACTTGATGGCATCGGGCGAGCTGCCGCCGCAACATCACACCTACTCCATCTACGAGACGCGCGGCAACGTAGGTGACTTCCGCTTTTGCATGCTGCGCAAGATGCTTGCCCCCGAAACGGACATCAACCGCAATGACCACCGCGTGATGGCCATCAAGTACGCCGTCCGCCGCGCCTGCGGAAGCCCGGCACGCTGGTACGGTCTCGAGAACTCGGCCATCATCATTGAGTACGTACCGCTCTTTGCCCGCATGCGCCCGGCCGTCAAACTTGTGCGCGCCCAGGTGCCGCTCGAGGTTCAGATCGAAGAGGCCGAGGAAATGGAGGTCGACATCTTCTCGGACGACTTGGTCAACGGCAACGAGGCCGGCAAGAGCATGAACGTCGATCCCACCGAGCTGCTCGAGAGCGTCGCCGATACGCCCGAACAGCAACTCGACGGACTCGAGAGCACCCAGTTCAACGACGCCAACTTCTAACACGCCACCAGCCATTGACGACAACGGCCTCGCATCTCATAAGAGGTGCGAGGCCGTTTTATGTCGCAACGGACCAGTGAGCTACGAACGACGCGGCTCGGGAACCACGAGTCTATCGGGGCTCGCGCCCTCGGCATCCATCAGGCTCACGTAGCGAATCGACGGATCCCCATACATCGCGTAGTAATAATTGCCCGTGCGCGCGCTAAAGCATCCAGTGTAGATAGTCTTCTCGAACTTGCCATCGCCCATCCTGGACGCTCCCTCGATCATCACCACGCCCTCGAGCGAGCGGAACATGCGAACGACGTTTTCGGTCTCGCTCTCCTTTTGCGGGTAATTGGCATTGAGGTACGCCGCCTTTACAAAACGGCTCGGCGAATAGCAATCGCCCGGAATGCCGTGCATGCCGGCACCGGCTCCATAGGGCTTAAGCTCGGCGCCACGCCATGTCGCCGTCTGCGGAAAATCGCTTGTGGCCGTGATATAGGTGCGCAGGTTTTCCATGTGCCACGGGAAAGTCGGCTGATTGGCAAGGGTGTCGACCGGATTGTCGTATACATGCAGGCCGTCAGCCATCATCTCGACCACGATGCTGCGTTGGCTGTCGCCGATAATCCAATGGAGCAGTGACACGCCCAGCCCCTCTCCGGCAGATTTGGCGACAATCACCGTGTCGCGCAGCGCGGCCTCGACCTCATCGACCGTCGAGAACGTCGCTGCCACCCACAGGGGAAACTCATAGGCCGCGATATTGTTCTTGCCGTCGACAGGGCCATCGGCATACTCGGCATAGCCGGGGAAGTTGAGCCCCGCCACAGCCAGACCCGCATCGTTACCGCAGTCGAAAAACATAGGGTAGTTCTCGTAATCGATGCACATGCCGATTACCGCGTGTGCCGCCGACGCATCGTCGATAAACGAATACGGAATGTGGAACCCGCGCGGCATCACGCGAACCTGTTGGCCGTAGTCAAAGCTCCAGTCGAGGTTGCGGCCTAGATACATGTGGCCAGAATTATCGGTAAATCGAATGCTCGTACACATAGCGCCTCCTAGCTTTACGTTCCTGCTAAGGTTATTGTCACCAAACAAAAAGGCGCTAAACACAAAAGCCCGGACATGACAACAATGTCACGCCCGGACCAAAAGAGACGAAGTGCGGTGCTTTGGTCCCCTTAGACCAACTTTCCTAGACAGTGGTCAATCATGTGTTGAATCATCTGCGCCTCGAAGCCCACAAAGTCCTGCTTGCGCTCGCGCATCTTGCCGTCGACGATCACGTCATAAGCGACCTTGCACTTGATATAGCGCGTGGACTTGGTGACCTCCTCGTGCGTCAGGCAGCTCTCCTCCATCTTGCTGGCTCCCAGGCCAAACACCAGACGGGGGTTATAGAGCACGTGGGGCTCGCCGGCGTCGTCCAGATAGACGCAGACCTTCTTGGTAACGCCAATCTGGTTGGCGGCCAAGCAGCCGGCATCGTCGAGCGACTTGATGGTATCGATCAGGTCCTGAGCAACCGACTCGTCCTCGACGGTCGCAACCTCGCAACGCTGGGACAGGATAGCCTCGTCGTGGCAAAGCTCTTTAATCATACGTTCCTCCATAGGGGTCGTTGTAACCGCTTAAGTATACGGTACCCACACATTTTCATGCGAAAAATACCGTCCGTCTGCTACAAAGCGCCGAACATCAACATGCGAGGAACAACAGCGTCGTAAAGGGGCTATAGTGGGTGAGTTCGTGTCAATCGGCCTAAACTCGGGGCCGAACAAGGAAAGGGTATGCATGGACGAACTATTTCACGTCAGCGAGCGCAAGTCCACAATCGGGACCGAATTCCGCGCTGGACTGACAACATTCCTGGCGATGGCCTATATCATCGCCGTCAACCCCGCGGTGCTCTCGGGCGCTGGCATCGATGCGGGAGCGCTCGCCTGTGCCACCTGCCTGGGCGCCGGCATCATGACCATCTGCATGGGCATCTTCGCCAACCGCCCGCTCGCCTGCGCGTCGGGCTTAGGCGTCAACGCGATGATCGCCGGAATCACCACCACCGTCTGCGGCGGCGACTGGCACGTGGCCATGAGCGTCATCTTCCTTGAGGGCGTCGTCATCTTGCTGCTCGTGCTTTGTGGCCTGCGCGAGGCCATCATGGACGCCATCCCCGTGGTTCTGCGCCACGCTATCTCGGTGGGCCTGGGCCTGTTCATCGCCATGATTGGCCTGTGCGATGCCGGCATTATCACCGCTGGCGCCGGTACACTCGTCGGTCTGGGCGACATCACCTCCCCCACCTTCATCGTCGGCATCATCTCCATCCTGGTGACAGTCGCCCTTGCCTGCCGCAACGTCCCCGGCTCGCTGCTCATCGGCATCGTCGTCGCCGTCATCGCCGGTATCCCCCTAGGTGTGACCCAGGCTCCGACCGGTATCATCGCCCCGCTCGACTTCTCGAGCATCGGTGGCCCCATCGCCGACGCCGGCGGCGTGCCCGCCATCGTCAAGGTCCTTACCGACCCCACGCTCCTCGTCATCTCGTTCTCGCTGCTCATGAGCGACTTCTTCGACACCATGGGCACCGCGATGGCCGTGGCCAAGCAGGGCGAGTTCCTCACCGACGACGGCAACGTCGAGGATATCAAGGAGATCCTGATCGTCGACTCCGCCGCCGCTGCTGTGGGCGGTTTCATGGGCGTCTCCTCCATCACCACCTTCGTCGAGTCCACCTCTGGCGCTGCCGACGGTGGCCGCACGGGCCTCACCTCCGTCACCACCGGCGTGTTGTTCATTCTCGCCGCGTTCTTCTCCCCCATCGTCACCATCGTTTCCAGCGCCGCCACCTGCGGTGCTCTGGTCTACGTCGGCTACCTCATGATGAGCGAGGCCTCCGAGATCGACTGGTCCGACGTGTCGCAGGGTTTCCCGGCGTTCATGATTGTCGCCGGCGTGCCCTTCACCTACTCCATCTCTGCCGGCATTGGCCTGGGCTTTATCGCCTACGTGATCGTCGCGCTCTTTAAGGGCGAGGCCTCCAAGATCAAGCCGCTCATGTGGATCGCAGCCCTTGCCTTCCTCGTCTACTTCTTCGTAGCGTAACGGCATAGTCTGCCGAAGCAAAACAACAAGGCGCGGAGTCGCATCGAACGGCTCCGCGCCTTTCTTTTAGCGTCTGCCCCCGTGCCAGCGTGCGACAATTGAGGCTGTCAATATCACAACACCGAGAGAAGCCTGCCTTGGAAGCGCATCATAAGCAGATAACCGTTTATTCAGAGTGTGTGGAAGGCGCGCCCGTCATCTACCTCCCCGTGGTTATGGGCGACGGTAGTGAAGTCTACGAGCGCTGCCGAGAGCTCGACTGCCCGCCATTCACCCTTGTCGCCATTGGAGGGCTCGATTGGAATCGCGAGCTGAGCCCCTGGGAATGTGAGGGAACTATACGAGATGCCGAGCCCTTTGGTGGACAGGCTGCTGGTTTTCTTGACGAGTTGTTGAAGCAGATAATCCCCCAGGCCGAATCATCGCTCCCGCAACCGCCCGCCTGGCGCGGCGTTGCCGGCTACTCGTTGGCGGGTCTTTTTGCACTGTGGACACTTTGGCAAACAGATGTCTTTGAGCGCGCGGCAAGTGCATCGGGGTCGCTGTGGTTCCCCGGCTTTATCGACTACGCGCGCGAGCGCACGATGACAGCCACGCCCGACGCCGCCTATCTGTCGCTCGGTAAAAATGAAACCAAGACGCCCAACCGCATGATGCGGCACGTACTCGACGATACGCACGCGATGGAAGAGCTGTTTATAGAGCGTGACATTCCAACAACGCTGGAGCTCAACCCCGGCAACCACTTTGCCCAAACTGACCTGCGCATGGCGTGCGGCATCCACTGGATACTGACGCATTAAAAATGGCGCCCACGCGTACATACGCATGGACGCCATTTTTAATTTGGCTGAACGCAGCTACTATTCAGCAGTCTCCTCAAGCTCGGAAGTATCGAACTCAAAGTCATTACCGGGCAGGATGGCGTTGAGCACAATGCCCACCAGCGAGCCCACGGCAAGGCCCGAAAGCGAAATCGTCACGCCGCCCAGCTCCAGCACGATGGCACCGGCGGTACTGTAGGCAATGCCGAGCGAAAGCACGAGCACCAGAGCCGCAACCAGCACATTGCGGTTGTTCTGGAAATCGACCTGGTTTTCGATAAGGTTGCGAACGCCCACGGCACTGATCATGCCGTAGAGCACGAGCGACACGCCGCCGATAACGCACGCCGGCATGGCGGCAATCACCGCAGCGAACTTGGGGCAGAACGAGAGGACAATGGCGCAGCACGCGGCAATGCGAATCACGCGTGGGTCGAACACGCGCGTAAGCGCAAGCACGCCGGTGTTCTCGCCATACGTAGTGTTGGCGGGGGCGCCAAAGAGCGATGCCAAGATGGTCGCCAGGCCATCGCCGAGCAGGGTACGGTGCAGACCGGGATCGGCAATGTAATTGCGTTCGCAGGTAGAGCCAATGGCGGAGATATCGCCAATGTGCTCAATCATGGTCGCAAAGGCCAGCGGCATGATGGTGATGATGGCCGTCGTGGCAAGACCGCTATCGAACTGCGGGCCAAAGAGCGCAAACACGGTGTTGTCCCACACGATGGGCAGACCGACCCAGGGGGCGGCTGCGACGCCAGAGAAGTCGACCTCGCCCAACGCGGCCGCAACGGCATAGCTCACCACAACGCCCAGCAAAATCGGCACGATCTTGACCATGCCGCGGCCCCAGATGTTGCAGATGACGATCACGGCCACAGCGATAACGGCGACAAGCCAGTTGGTCTGGCAGTTGGCAATGGCAGAGCTCGCCAGGATCAGGCCGATGGAAATGACGATGGGACCGGTCACCACCGGCGGAAAGAAGCGCATGACACGCTTGGCGCCAAATGCGCGGAACAGCGCCGCCAGCACCGGATAGAGCAGGCCGGCGCAGGCAACGCCCAGGCAAGCGTAAGGCAAAAGCTCGGCCTCGCCGTTGGGTGCAATGGCGGCATAACCCGCGATAAAGGCAAACGACGAGCCCAGAAACGCGGGCACCTTACCGCGCGATAGAAAATGAAACAGCAGCGTGCCGATGCCGGCGAACAGAAGCGTCGCCGAAACGGAAAGGCCGGTGAGTACGGGCACGAGCACCGTGGCTCCGAACATCGCAAACATGTGTTGCAAACCCAACACGAACATGCGCGGGCGGCCGAGCGATGATGCATCGTAGATGGCATCGGTGACGGCGGGCGTCGAGGATTGGGACATGGAAGTCCTTTCATGATGGAAGGGCGATCAGGCATATCGGATAACCTGCCCGAACGATACGATCCGAACCATTGTACGTGATACGCCATGTCTCGCACGCGCCGTCACCTACAAGCGGTAGCGTTACTTCCAAACGCGCTCGGCGATGCGCTTGACCAGCGCGATCTTTGCCCACTGCTCGTCCTCGGTCAGCTTGTTGCCAATCTCGCAGCTGGCAAAGCCGCACTGGGGCGACAGGTACAGGTTCTCGAGCGGCACATACTTTGCGGCCTCGTGGATACGTTCGACGATAACGTCCTCGTCCTCAAGCTCAGCCGCCTTGGTGGTCACCAGGCCCAGCACGACCTTCTTGCCGGGAGCAACGTACTTGAGCGGCTCAAAGCCACCGGCGCGTGGCGTATCGAACTCAAGGTAGAACGCGTCGACGTTCTCATGTGCGAACAGGTACGGCGCAATGGGATCATAACCACCCTCGAAGGCATACGTGGAGTGATAGTTGCCGCGGCACACGTGCGTGTTGATAACCAGATCGTCGGGCTTGCCCGCGATGGCGGCATTGTTGAGCGCCACGCCTAGCTCGGACACCTTTTGCAGGTCAACCGGGCTCATGCCGGTCTTGGACACAAAGTCGGTATCGCAATAGATGCCCCAGGTGCAGTCATCAAATTGGATGTTGCGGCAGCCCGCGGCATACAGGTCGGCAATCACGGTGCGGTATGCTGCGGCAATGGCATCGGCGAGCTCTTCGTCGGTCTTGTAGATGGCGCGTAGACTCTCCTGCTGGCCGTCGCAGCGGTCGAGCGTGACTTCGGAGAACGTCTGGATCGGCGCCGGAATGGTTTGCCGCGCGATCTGGCCCTCCCCCTCAAGCGCCTTGACAAACTTAAAGTGCTCGACGAACGGATGGTTCTCGCCGCTAATGGGACCGGTTACCACGGCGGTGTCGGCGGTAGTCTCCTCATCGTGGAACATGTAGCCCGTGCGCGAGGCGCGGCGCTCAATGCCGTTGAGTCCCCACATAAAATCGAGGTGCCAGTAGCTGCGGCGGAACTCGCCATCGGTAATCACCTGCAGGCCGGCGGCCTTCTGCTTGGCCACCAAATCGCGAATGGCATCGTCCTCGACGGCCTTAAGCCCCCCGGCATCAAGCGTGCCTGCCGCATAGGCAGCACGGGCGTCCTTTACAGCCTGCGGACGAAGAAAGCTGCCGACGATATCGGCGCGAAACGGCGCGTTCGGTTGAATCGAAGTGCTCATAGATATCTCCCTTTGCATTGGTTGCTTTACTGGGACAGAGTATGAGCGTTCATATGGCCATCGTAAAATATACGTTTATAACAGTTTGATATAGATGCTTCCTATATCAGTCTGGACTGTCATAAAGAGACTTGAACCGTGCGGAGCACAGCAGCCTAGATATGCTGACGAATCGCGTCGATATAGGCCCGACCGTAGCGCGTGAGCGTCGTGTTCTTGCGCGTGATGATGCCAATCTCCATGTACTCGTCCACGTCGAGCGGAATCGAGATAATACCCGGCCCGTTGAGCTCGTGGCTGATCACGCCCGAACACACCGTGTAGCCGTTGAGACCCATGGCCAGGTTGAACAACGTCGCACGGTCGCGCACGCGGATGTTCTTGCGGCGCTCAAAGGTCGAGGTCAGTTCCTCGGAATAGTAAAACGAGTTATAGCTGCCCTGCTCGTAGGACAGGAACGGGTAGTCTTCCAAGTCCTCAAGCGTCACGCTCGAGCGGCCCGCCAGCGGATGGTCGGCGCACACGAAGACATGCGGTGTGGCGCAGAAGAGCCCCTCGAATACGAGCTCGTTGGCGGCAAGCATGCGCTCGATGACCTCGCGATTGTGCTCCGACAGATACAGGATGCCGAGTTCGCTTTTCATATGCGCGACATCCTCGATAATTTCGTGGGTCTGCTCCTCGCGCAGGGTAAAGTCGTAGCGCGCGGCATCGAACTCGCGGATCACGTCAACAAACGCGTTAACGGCAAAGGAATAATGCTGGCAGCTCACACTAAAGTGCGGCACCTGCTCGGATGCGCCCTTGTACTTGCCCTCGAGCAGGTCGGCCTGGTCGAGTACCTGGCGCGCGTAGCCCAAGAAGGTCTCGCCCTCCTCGGACACAATGACACCCTTGTTGGTGCGCTCAAAGATATGCACACCCATCTCGTTTTCGAGATCGCGGATCGACGCGGTAATCGAAGGCTGCGACACAAAGAGCCGGCGCGAGGCCTCGGTGATGCTGCCGCATTCGGCAACTTTGACGACATATCTGAGCTGCTGAAGCTTCATGGCTTTCTCCCTAGACGTTCGTGACGTCGAAACCAGTCGTGCTCACCTGACGCATAAACGGCGGCATCTCCCCCGTCGCGGCGCAGGCGGCAATCTGATGCAGAGCCCCGGCAACCGCATCGTCTGCCGCAGCGCCGATATGCCAGCGCGCGGCAGCCGTGACGGCCTCGTTGGCATTGGCGACTGCAACGGAGTTGGGAACGGCATCGATCATGGGCAAATCGTTATCGGAATCGCCAAATACGGCCACCTCGTCGGGCGTCAGGTCCAAAGCGCGCGCCAACTCCAGCGCAGCGCAACCCTTGTCCCAACCTGCTGGAAGGATGTCAAACAGGCGCACTCGGTTGTTGGGAAACACAAGCGAGAGTTCCGGCACCTCAGCGGTAACGCGCTCGCGTAGCTCCGCGAGCTCCTCACGCGAACGGGCACTCCAGATATTCGCCTTGAACACCGGCGCTTCATCGACGACGGGACGGCACGGGGCCTCTTCGCCTTTGAGCCATGCGTTGCCGCCCGACTCCATGGCGCGACGAACGCGCTCGGGATCACTCGTCACGCAATAGGCATCGTTGCCCCAAAAGTCATCGCCCAGGCCATAGACTTTTAGAAATGTATCGTCGGTCTCTTGCTCCAGATAGTCGGCCAAACGCATCAGAGCATCGTTGTCGATTGCGTGCGAGGCGACCACTTCGCCGCCGACAAACATCACCTGGCCGTTACAGAACGCGCCAGTCGAAAAACACTCGGAACGATTTTTGAACATCCAGCCCATCGCGGACGGCTGACGACCCGAAACCGGGCCAAAGTGCAGGCCCGCCGCCTGCATGGCGTGAATGCCCTCGATGGCATAGTCACTGGCGCCGTCTTGCCCAGCGGGAATCAGCGTATCGTCCATATCGGTCAGCACAAGTTTGATCATAAAGCCCCCTCGGTCATTCTTTATCCCGTCTATTGTACCGACCTGCCAAAAAGGGACAGGTTTATTTTGTCAGGTGCGCTAGTATAGGGAACAACAGATTCGATGCGGGAGTGCCGGCGGTGCAAACCACAAGGCTGAGAGGGCATGGGGCCCAATCCTTTGAACCTGTCAGTTAATGCTGGCGTAGGGAGCATGCCGCCTTTGCAGGGGCGCTGTCTATGTACAGCGCCCCTTTTCTATGCCAAGGAGGCATGTGCAGTGATTGATTCGGAACAGCTTAAGCAAAATGTGGTCAAGGCCGTGGAGGAGATTCGCGCCACCAATCCGATGGCCGGCTCCATCACCAACACGGTGACGATCGACTTTGTCGCCAACGCGCAGCTCGCCGTGGGCGGTTCGGCCGCCATGGTCTATCTGCCAGACGAGGGCGAGGCACTCGTTGCCGGCGGCGGCGCCATCTATCTCAACATGGGCACGCTCTTCCCCATCTACGAGCAGACGATTCCCCGCGCGGCGAAGGCGGCACACGACGCCGGCAAGCCCTGGGTGCTCGACCCGGTGGGCCTGGGCATCGGTAGCCTGCGCACCCAGCTGGTAAACGGACTCAAGCAGTACAAGCCCGCCATCGTGCGCGGCAACGCCTCCGAGATCATCGCGCTTGCCGGCCTGTGGGGTCTTGAGGGCGAGGCGGCCGATCTGAGCCGCGTACGCGGTGTCGATACCACCGACACGGTAGACGCCGCCCGCGATGCCGCCGTGGCGCTCGCCCGCTACACCGGCGGCGCCGTGGTCGTCTCGGGCGAAGTCGACCTGATTACCGACGGCACGACCGTGGCAAAGTCCCACGGCGGCAGCCCGCTCATGTCAAAGATCACCGGCTGCGGCTGCTCGCAGGGCGGCGTGCTTGCCGTGTACGCCTGTGCCGCCGATCCGTTTACGGCAGCCGTCTGCGGTACCGCCGTCTACAACGTGGCCGGCACGCGTGCCGCCGCCGTCGCCGATGCCCCGGCAAGCTTTAAGGTCGCCTTTATCGACGAGCTCTACCGCGCAACCGCCCAGGACATCGCCGACAACCAGCTCGAGCTCGAGGAGGCATAAGCCATGTCCGAGCCCGCAACCAATACCGGCATGAACACGCTGGTCGCCGTTGCCATCGCCCCGTGCGGTACGGGCGACGAGCTCTCCGCCGAAGTCGCCGAGGTCGTGCGTGTCATTCGCGAAAGCGGTCTTCCCAACCGCACCAGCTCGATGTTCACCGAGATTGAGGGAGACTGGGACGAGGTCATGCAGGTCGTGCGCGACGCGACCTTTGTTCTGGCAAACAAGGGCATCCGCACCGAAGTTGTGCTTAAGGCAGATATTCGTCCCGGTTTTACCGATACCATGAACGGCAAGCTCGAGCGCATGGAAGCACAAATCAAAAAGCAGGAGGAAGCATAATGAGCATCCGCGACAACCTTGATATCTCGGCCTATCTGGTGCTCGGCCCCGAAAACACGCTCGGTCGCCCCGTGGGCGATGTGGTGGCCCAGGCGCTCGACGCCGGCTTTACCTGCATCCAGGTGCGCTCCAAGGTGGCAAGCGCGCGCGAGATCATCGCGTTGACGAGCGACGCAGCGCAGGCAATCGCACGTGCCGGCAAGACCGGCCAGGTCGCCCTGCTCATCGACGACCGTCTGGACTGTGTGCTTGCCGCACGCGAGCAGGGCATTGCCGTCGATGGCGTGCACGTGGGCCAGAGCGACATCCCCGTCGAGGTCTGCCGCAAGCTGCTGGGCCCCGATGCCATCGTGGGTCTTTCGGCCCGTTGCGAGGAGATGCTCGAGTACGTCAAGACCGCCGACATGAGCCTGGTCGATTACCTGGGCGTGGGCCCGCTCCACGAGACCGAGACCAAGCGCGATTGCGGACGCGCGGCCGACGGCTCCATCATCACCAAGAGCTTTGAGGACTTGGCCGCGCTCCACGCGGCAAGCCCCGTGCCCATCGTGGTGGGCGGCGGCGTCAAGACGGCCGACCTGCCGCAGCTCAAGGCCACCGGCGTCGACGGCTTCTTTGTGGTGAGCGCCGTGTGCAGTGCCGACGACCCCTACGCCGCGGCGAAGGAGCTCGTCGACACCTGGCAGCAGGCATAAACGCAAGCCGAGCAACTGCTCCGCGACTACAAATCTTCAGCTACGGAAAGCGCATCCCAGTCTGGACCCCCATTCTGGGATGCGCTTTCCGCCGTGGCCCCTACCCCGCCAGATACGCTTCCAGCGCGGGCAGCGTCGCCTCTGCATCGCGGCGACCGATCTGGTAGATGCGCTCGAGCTCATCGGGCTCGCGGCACAGCGACGGCACTTTCACCGATTCACTCGGCCGCACCACAAAGACCTCGCCAGCGGCCTCGCGACGCGCCAGGTCATCAAGCGTGGCGTTATACACCTCATGCCGATGCTCAAGCGCTGCAACAAACTCCGGGTAGTGACGATACACACGACGCAGCATGGGCATCAGGCTATTGGCTTCTTTTACAAAACCCGCCGGCTGCGTTAGCACCACCACATTGCGGTCGTAACCCTGTGCAAACAGCCAGGCGCTGGGAATAGAGTCGGCAACGCCGCCATCCAAATACCGATGCCCATCAATCCGAACAGGCCTGGTCGCCACGGGAATCGCCGACGACGCCCGAATCCACTCGATATCGCGCTCGTCACCGTAAGGCAGGTCATGGTAGACGGCCTCGCCTGTCTCAATATCGGTGCATACGCACGTAAACCTCATGGGGCAGGCGCGGTAGGCATCCAAGTCGATGGGGTCGCGCTCGATAGGCACCTCGTGATAGGCAAACTCAGCATTAAACATGTCGCCGGTGCGCAACCAGCTGGCCACGCTCGCATAACGCTTATCGGCACAATAGGCCTTGTTGTAACGAATGGCGCGACCAATCTGGCGCGACTTAAAGTTGTAGCCAAACGCGGCGCCTGCCGAGACACCCACCATATGATCGCAGGTCAGGCCATGTTCCATCCAAACGTCGAGCACGCCTGCCGTATACATGCCCCGGTAGCCACCGCCCTCGAGCGCCAGACCCACTGTGTGTGCCGTCTTTGGCAGTGCCATGCAACCATCCCCGTCCTCATGCTTTTGAACGGAACAAGTATACCCGTCAACATATACCGTCTCGGTCACATTTGCCAATGCAAACTAAACACTGCCGCTCGGCGATTAATATTAACGACTGACCATGTTTATACAAACACGCCCCTATAATGGGGCTCGCATCATTAGACAAAAATACCAAACAGTAGACAACAATCTAGCCCATCAATGAAACAAGGCGGGGAGGAAAGTTCGCGCGTCCATAGACCACAAAAGGTCCCATTGACAACAAGACCATCCGACGCAAGCCATCTCGACCCCAGAAAGCCACCCACACATGGACACAACCAGCACCTATATCGAAGCGCTCGAAAAGACCATTCAAGACCTGCTCGAGCGCCAGGACGGTCTGATCAGGACCGCCTTTACCGACCAGCTCACTGGACTTGGCAACCACGGCGGCTTTACCCGTTCCCTAGAAGAACTCTGGGAGCAGGGCACGCCGGTCACCATGGCGTATATCGATATCGATAACCTCAAGCACTGCAACGACGCCTTCGGTCACGACGAGGGTAACCGCTACATTATGCAGGTGAGCCTGTACCTTAAGCTCTATATCAAAGTTGACGAAGCGGTGTTTCGCCTAGGCGGCGACGAGTTCGCAATCTTGTCCACCGTCGCGACCGAAGACGACCTTGCCGAGCGCCTTGAGCATTGCCGAACGGTCCTGCTCAAAAACAACGACGCTGAGATGCCTCACTCGTTTAGCTATGGCGTATCGCATGCCGACCCCGCCCTGGGCGAAGCCTCCAATCGCATGACGCTCGATGCCGACCATCGCATGTACGACTACAAGCTACGCCATGCCGTGCACCTGGATCGACGCAATATCTCGCAAATCCACACCGATGACTTCGGAGTAAGCGATTGGATTTTCGACGCCTTTTCGATGCTCAGCGAAGGCCGTTATTTCTTTATCGAGAACTTGGACAAACATCGCACCCTTTGGTCGCAAGGCGCCTTGCGCGATTTCGGTCTTCCTTCGGAGCATATAGACAACTTCCACGATTACTGGAAAACGCGCATCCATCCCGATGACCTCGAAGCCTATATCAACGATATCGACCAGATTTACAACGGTTCCAAACACCGTCGCGCCATGCAGTACCGCGTGCGCAATGCCGCCGGCGACTACGTTCTGTGCCGTGCTCGCGGGTTTCGTATCGACGGCGACGGAAATGCCCCTTCGCTCTATGCCGGAGAGCTCGTCAACCACTCGCTTGCCGAGACCGTCGATGCCGCCACGGGCCTCGGAACGCAGCGCATGCTGGTCAACGCTATCGATGCCTGCCGTCGCGACCGTTGCGAGACGGGGCTTATAGCGGTGCGCGTCCGTGGCACGTCAAAGCTCAATGAGCTCTACGGAGCCGATGCCGTCGACAACATGCTCGCCGAATACGCAGGCCGCATGCTGTCGATCACCCGCGGCCGGAGCCGCGTCTACCGTTCACGAAGCGCCCAGTTCGTCGTGCTCAGCAACGATTTGGACCACGAGGCATTCGAGCAACTGGTCCATCATCTTAAAGAGGCCATTTTCGCTCCCGTTCGAATCGCGGGCGACACCATTACTCCCGTCTGTCTTGTCGTCCCTGCCTTTTACGAGCGCTTGGTCAGTCAAGCGACCGCCGTTTTAGGCGAACTCAACCGTCGCCTTCGCGCGGCCGGCGGGCTTGTCCCCAACGACAGCCTCCCCATACCCGAGATAGAGCGCAAAAGCGCCATCGCCGAACGCATCGATACGCTCACCGGCCTCTACCGCCCCAGTGAGTTTATGCGACGCGCCAATGCCTTTCTCGCGACGGCACAAGGCAGCGCATGGTGCATTGCCACCGTCGATATGGGACACATGCGCCTGTTTAACGAATGGTACGGACAAGCCAAGGGCGACCGCGTGCTTGCCGATGTGGGCACGGTGCTTAAGGATATCGAGAACGTGGGCATTGGCGTTGCGGGCTACTGGGGCCAGGACGACTTTTGCATTCTTGCCCCCTTTGACCGCGATACGATTCATCGAATTTATGCCAACGTGCGCGAAGCGGTTGCCAGGCACGACGACGGCGTGGGTTTTTGGCCGTCCATGGGCGTCTACCCCATCGACCCCAACGAGGAAATCACCATCGACGCTCAAGCAAAGGCCATGTATGCCAATCGTCGCGCCAAAAATGACTTTAAAGACCGCATCGCCGTTTTCCGCCCCCAGGAGTACGCCCACGAGGTCGCGTTTCACAACACCCTCACCGAGTTCCAATATGCACTCTCCAACGGCAGCATCACCTACTACCTGCAGCCCCAGGTGGACATGGAAACCGGCGAGATCATTGGCGCCGAGGCACTCACACGCTGGATTGACAAGGATGGCTCCCTCATTTCACCCGCTACCTTTATCCCCGCTCTCGAGGAAAGCGGTTTTGTGGTGACGCTCGACAAATACATTTGGCAGGGCGTTGCCTCGTGGTTGCGCGAGCGCATCGATCGAGGGCTTCGCGTGATTCCGATCTCGCTTAATGTGTCGCGCGTGGATATCCTTGCCTGCGACGTCGCCGAGCATATGGGGGCGCTCGCCGCCAGCTACAATCTGTCGCCCGAGCTCATGCGCATCGAGATCACCGAGACTGCTTATACGGGAGAGCCCGAGGCCGTGGATAGGCTGACGGCCGACCTGCACACTCGCGGCTTCTCGACCTACATGGACGATTTTGGCACCGGCCAGTCCACGCTCGCGATGCTCAAAAACGTCAACGTCGACGTCATCAAGCTCGATCGCACGTTTGTGCCCGTCGACGGTGATCAAGGCCGTAGCACGCAAATCATTTCATCAATGCTCGGGATGGCTCAATCGCTCCATCTGCCTGTTGTGATCGAAGGCGTCGAGACGGAGGCGCAGGCTCAGCTGTTGCGTCAGATGGGCGCACGCTATGCACAGGGTTTCCTCTACCACCGTCCTATGCCGACGGTAGATTTTGAGGCATTGCTCGATAGTGGCGACAACAACTAATATGCTCGCGTGCAAAACGCCACCATCGAGGGGACATTTGTTCCCATTGACTAACTTATACTCCCAATCCAAACCGAATTGAGAGTATGATGCAAACCGTTATTCCACCCAAGGAGGCCATCCATCATGAACGAGTCGTATCGCCTGGGCGAGCAATCAATCATCGCCCATCTTCAACGACTCGGGAACGGGGTCTCAACCGCCGAGCTCGATGTTGCCGCGCTGCCCACGGAACTGCGCGCCATCGGCGAGCAGCTACAAAAAACGTTCGCCATCCTGCAACAAGAACGCCAGCTGCTCGAGCGCAGCGCCTATATCGATTCGCTCACCAATCTTGGCAACCGTGGCGGGCTCGACCTCCACGCCGATCAACTCTGGCGCAAAGGCACCCCTTTCACCTGCGCCTATATCGACATCGATCACCTCAAGCATTGCAACGATACGTTTGGCCACGCCGAGGGCAACCGCTACATTCTGGGCATCTGCCGCGCGCTCACCGAAACAATGAAGCACGATGAGCTGCTGTTCCGTATCGGCGGAGACGAATTTGTACTCTTGTCGCCTGAGGCAGACGAATCCGAGCTCGAGCGACGTCTGGAGCGGAGGCGCACCGAAATTATCGAAGCAACATCGGACGGCAAAGCGCCCATGATCGCGAGCTTTAGTTTTGGCTGCTCGCGCGTCGACCCGCTTGCTGGCGATACGCGTCACCAGATGACCATGGACGCCGACCGAAAAATGTATCGCTACAAGCTCATGAACCGCGTACAACAACCGAAAGAAGACAGCGCGCCGCAACGCCCGATCGCCGATCAGCCTCTCTGCAACGACCGAGTGTTCCAAGCAATCTGCATGAGCTCCGAGACGCGCTATCCGTTTATCCTTAACCTCGATACCGGCGAATCGCAATGGTCGGTTAATGCCGTGCGCGATTTTAACCTGCCCTCCCAGCATCCCTACAACTCGCTCGATATTTGGCTTGCCCGCGTTCACCCCGAAGACCGCGACAATGTACGCACCGAGCTCGACATGGTGCTAAACGGCACGTGGCACTTCCACTACATGCAGTATCGCGTCATGGACGCCACCGGAAAATACGCACTTTGTGACTGTACGGGCTACCGCCTGGACGGCACCGATACCGAGCCCAACATGTATGTGGGCATTATCATCAACCGAAGCTTGGCAGACACGACCGATTCCGTGACCGGCTTGGGAGATATCCACGCCCTGGTCAACGCCATTGGCGAGATGCGTCGCGTGGTGCGCGAGGCGGGCTTTGTCGCCATTAAAATTGACGATATCGATCAGGTCAATGCCCGCTTTGGCTTTGACGCGGGTGACCGCGTTTTAGCAGAAAGCGCCGCCTGCCTCATGGACTGCTCGCGCGGCAAGGGTCACCTGTTCCGCTCAACCGGACCGATGTTCGTGGCGCTTTTCGACAATCTTGGTTCCGAAGAGACCGACGCAATCGCAGACGAAATCGAGCGGTTCTTAGGGTCGCCCGTGCTCTTTGGCTCATTTGAATATCAGCCGCCCCTTCGCGTGGCGACGCTTCATCTGGACGCCGTCGACCGACAACCTGTTTCCATTATAAACGAGCTCAAAGCGCTGCTTAAAGAGGCGCCGCAGATACCGGGCACCAAACTGAACTAGCGTCGTGGGGCGCGATGTGAAACACAAGCCGTTTCGCATCGCGCCCCACGCCATCTGCCCGCTCGTGCGATAATCCTCCGCAGAAGTCACCGACAGCAGAGGGAGCTTGTGATGAAGGTTCTTTTAGTTAACGGCAGCCCCAAGGCAAATGGCAACACCGCTCGTGCGCTCGCCGAGATCGCCGAGCAACTTAAAGCCGAAGGCATCGACAGTGAGGTGTTCCAGCTGGGTGCCAAGCCCATCCGCGATTGTATCGGCTGCGGCCAGTGCGGCAAGCTCGATGGGCGCTGCACCTTCGACGACGATGTGGTGAACGAGCTCATCGCCGCCGCCGAGCAGGCAGACGGCTTTGTCTTTGGCTCGCCCGTCTACTATGCGCACCCCAGCGGCCGCATTCTTTCGGCCCTCGACCGTGCCTTCTACGCGGGCGGGCATGCCTTTGAGCACAAGCCTGGCGCCGCGGTCGCCGTTGCCCGTCGTGGCGGCACGTCAACCACGTTCGATGTGCTCAACAAGTACTTCACCATTAAGCAAATGCCCGTGGTCGCCTCCACCTACTGGAATAACGTGTTTGGTCGCGTGCCCGGCGACGCCGAAGGCGATGCCGAGGGTCTTGCCACCATGCGAAACATCGGCAAAAACATGGCCTGGCTCCTGCGCTGTATCGAGGCAGGACAGGCCGCCGGTATCAACGCACCCGAGGCAGATCGCGCAACGACCAACTTCATTCGATAAGTCCAGCGGTGGTCATCTCGATGTCCTATCAATGTCAGCGAAAAGCCAGCTGATGAGGCAAGGTGCCTTGAAAGAGGAGGGCGCTGGGCTTTTGCCCGCGCCCGACGATTGAAAGGCAGATTGCCCATCAGATGGCTTTGCAGCGTCGAGGTGACCGCCGTTCGTTAGAACGGCGGAACAATATATGAATATTCAAATCTTCGGGACTAAGAAGTCGTTCGACACTAAAAAGGCCCAACGCTATTTTAAGGAGCGCCGCATTAAGGTGCAGTTTATTGACCTTAAGGAAAAGGAGATGAGCAAGGGCGAGCTCACGAGCGTGATGCAGGCGGTCGGCGGCATCGACAAGCTACTCAACCCCAAGGCCAAGGACGAGGAGACGCTCGCGCTCATCCAGCACCTCACCCCCAGCCAGCGCTTTGACAAGCTGCTCGAGAACCAGCAGGTTCTCGCCGAACCCATCGTGCGCAACGGCAAAAAGGCCACCGTCGGTTATTGCCCCGATGTATGGGGAGCCTGGGAGTAGCTTGTGTTATTTGCCGGCTCGTGGGTATAAGAGCAGGCGTTTGGCATAAGATTCAACTGTAAGCCATGTCTAACAAAGGAGGGCACATGCCCAACAAACCCGTGAAGATCATCATGCTTACCGGATACCTCGGTGCCGGCAAGACCACGCTGCTCAACCACATCCTCGCTAACGACGGCGGCATCCGCGCCGCCGTGATCGTCAACGATATCGGCGAGATCAACGTCGACGCCAGCCTCATCGCCGACGGCGGCCTTTCCGAGACCGATGACCTCATCCCGCTCACCAACGGCTGCATCTGCTGCACGCTTTCGGATGACCTGGCCAACCAGCTGCAGGGCATCGCCGATTCGGGCAACTTCGACTACATCATCATCGAGGCATCGGGCATTTGCGAGCCTATCCCCATCGCCTACACCATCTCGAGCTTCTGCGACGAGGCCAAGGTGGGCGGCGAGCCCAAGCTCGCGCTCGACAACATCGTGGCCGTGGTCGACTGCGCCCGCATGTACGACGAGTTCAACGGCGGTCGCGACCTGCTGGCCGAGGATATCGACGAGGACGACATCGAAAGCCTGCTCATCCAGCAGATCGAATTCTGCTCCACGCTGATCCTCAACAAGACCGATACCGTGACGCCCGAGCAGATCGCCGAGCTCAAGGCCATCGTGCGCAGCCTGCAGAAGGACGCCGTGATTGTCGAGGCCCAAAACGGCGAGGTCCCCATGGAAGAGCTGCTCGACACCGACCGCTTCGACTTTATGCGCGCCTACAACTCCGCCGCCTGGATCGAGGCCATGGAGCATCCCGAGGAGCACGACGATCCCGAGGTGCTCGAGTACGACATCGAGACCTTTGTGTACTCGCGCCGCAAGCCGTTTGACCTGCAGAAGTTCACCAATTTTGTTGAGCAGGAGTGGCCCGACGAGGTCATCCGCGTCAAGGGTCCGCTGTGGCAGACCGGCGATCCGGACATGTGCTACATGTTTGAGCAGGCCGGCCACCAGATGCGCCTGATGGAGAACGGCCTGTTTGTCGATTCGGCGCCCGAGGGCGAGAAGCAGAAGATCATCGACGAGAACCCCGAGATCATGCAGATTTGGGACGACGAGACGGGCGACCGCATGACGAGCCTGTGCATCATCGGCCGTCACATGGACAAAGATGCGCTCATCGCTTCCCTCGATGCCTGCCTGACCGACTGGCACCGCGCCTAGATTTATCCAAGCGGGCATTTTCCGCCTACGTAACCGCCAAACCACCACGAAGGTGCACTGCCCTTCGTGGTGGTTTTTCGTTCTGAGCCAAGGAGATTCATGTTCAATATCGTGCTGTATGCGCCCGAGATTCCGGCCAATACGGGCAATATCGGCCGCACCTGCGTGGTTACCGGCGCCCGCCTGCATCTGGTGGAGCCGCTGGGCTTTTCGCTCGACGACAAGACGGTACGTCGCGCCGGCCTGGGCTACTGGCAAAACTTGGACGTGACGACCTATGCCGGCTGGGAGGATTTCCTTGCGCGCAACGGTCTCTCCCCTGCCGACGAGCGCCTACATCTGTTGACCAAAAAGGCACGCCGCACCTATGCGCAGAGTACCTACCGCGACGGCGACTACTTGGTCTTTGGCAGCGAGAGCTCGGGCATTCCCGAGCCACTGCTCGCCGCGGCGCCCGAGCGCTGCGAGCGCATCCCTATGCTGCGCGATTGCGACTCGCTCGATAACGCCGAGGCTTGGGAAGCCCACGAGGAATCGCTCGGACATACCGAGGACAGCCACGAGGCCATCCTTCAACAGGACATCTGCGGCAACTTCGTCAACCCGGACGACTACCGCATCAGCGCCCTCAACCTCTCCAACAGCGCCGCCATCGTCCTCTACGAAGCCCTGCGCCAGACAGGCTTTCCGGGAATGTGACAAAGGGACTGTCCCGTTGTCATATCGGACAATTGTCACATTGACACCCTTCAAACGAAATCAGAGATGCCCGCTATCGCAACGTAAGGCATCGCGATAGCGGGCATTCAGCTGAATCAGTAATTTGATTTCAAAGGTAGATATTAATCTTCGAATTCGACATTGACCCTTACGTCTGGACCACAGAACGTCGACACCTGCTTTTTCACCAGTTTTACTGCACGTTCATCAGAATTTTCCAGCATGCCACTTTCTTGAACCTTTTGCCTCTGGTCCTTATCAGCCTGCTGAAGCAATTTATTTAAATCGTCCGTACTGACCTGATTCCAATTAAGAAAACCATTGTCCTCAACGTACTTTTTAAGCGAGTTCGGATCCGTTGACAACGTCACGATCTCGGAATGCGGAAGCGTAACATTAACAGATTTTATTACCTGTCTCTTATACACATCTGACGCTGCCGACGAAGAGGATAGTGTA
>CABRHR010000016.1 GCA_902470835.1 uncultured Collinsella sp. | reverse complement strand
GTCAGATGTGTATAAGAGACAGGGTGTGCTGTTCTCGGTGCTGTTGATGGGGGAGGCGCTCACCTCGCGCCTGCTTGCCGGCTTCGTGCTTATCTTCCTGTCGATTATCTTGAGCGAGACTCACTTCGATTTCTTGCGCCGAAAATCTCGCCCGCAATTGTAAACAACTTGTTGCGCCGCCCTCCCAGGGCGGCATTTTTTATGTCATGCCCTTACAGTTGTGCCTTGCACTTTACGCTATCAAAGTGCGTGCTGCAAAAACGTTACTGGAGGGCATCTATGACACCAGCTCTGTCCGATTTCCAACCGCAACCAGCGCCTCAGGCTACCACAGCGGCGCAGACCGCTATCGGTGACGGTCTTGTCGCAGAAGCTCAGGCTTTTGCAGACGAGCTCGCTGCGTGGCGACACGACCTACACCAGATGCCTGAGCTCGGTAACAATCTTCCGCAGACGTCTGCCTATATCCAGGCACGTCTGGACGAGATGGACATCCCCCATACCACGCTCGTCGACGGTTCCTGCGTCGTTGGCCTGATCGGTGCCGGTGCGCCTGCGGCCGCTCAGGGCAATGGCACGTGCAAGGACGAGCAGGCCGGAACGGTCGTCATGCTCCGAGGCGATATGGATGCCCTACCCGTTGTCGAGGAATCCGGCGAGCCCTTTGCATCCACCAATGGCTGCATGCATGCTTGCGGTCACGATATGCACGCGACGGCGCTGCTTGGTGCGGCCCGTTTGCTCAAGGTCCGCGAGGCCGAGCTTGTGGAGGCCAACGCCACGGTGAAGTTGCTGTTCCAGCCGGGCGAGGAGACCTTCGAGGGCGCCCGCGCCGCCATCGCCGATGGCCTGCTGCAGAACCCGCGCCCTCAGGCGGCCTTTGCCATGCATGTCAACAGCCAGTCGCCGCTTGGCCTGGTGCTCTACGGCAGCCCGGCGCTCTCGGGCGTGTACGGTTTCCGCATCACGCTCCAGGGCAAGGGCGGCCATGGCTCGAGCCCCGAGATCTGCATCGACCCCATCGCGGCCGGCGTCCACGTGCACCTGGCGCTCCAGGAGCTTATCGCCCGCGAGGTGCCGGCGGCCAAGGAAGTCGCACTTACCGTTGGTAAGTTTGCTGGCGGCTTGGCGGCCAACGTCATCCCCGACACCTGCGTGCTCGAGGGAACGCTGCGCGGCTTTGATGTTGAGCTCATGGAGCGCCTCAAGACCCGCATCGCGGAGGTCGTTAACGGCGTTGCCACAACATATCGTACGCCGGCGACCATCGAGACGCTTTCGGATGTTCCGCCGCTTGTACTCGACAGCGATATGACTCAGGCGTCGCTTGGCTATGTGGGCGCAGTGCTGCCCAAGGCGGCTTTCTTGCCGCTTTTCCATGCCATGGCGAGTGAGGACTTCGCGCTTATCTCGAGCGAGATTCCGAGTGCGTACTTTACCGTGGGCGCGGCCGTAACCGACACGGACGAACACTTTGCCCAGCACCATCCCAAGGCACGTTTTAACGATGCCGAGCTGCCGCTCGGTGCCGCGGCCTATGCCGCCGTCGCTCTCGGATACATTGCGGACCACAAGGAGTAACCAATGCCCCAGCAGCGTAAGTTCTTCCCCGGCTGGCTCGTGGTGACCTCCGGCTTCGTGATCATGGCCACGTGCTACACGATTTTCGTCAACTGCATGAGCCTGTTCCAGCCGCTGATCGTCAGTGACTTGGGCATTTCCCTTGCGCAGTACAACATCTCCAATGCCATCTCCACCGTGGTGAGCGTCGTGGGTTCGCTCGTTATCGGCCATGTTGCCGATAAAGTGAGTGGCCGCGTATTGGGCTCGCTCACCGTTATCGCCACCTCGGCGGTGCTCGCGGGCATGAGCTTTGTCGGTGAGCTGTGGCAGGTCTACGTGCTCTTTGCCGTTTCTGGCTGCTTCGCCGTGGCCTCGACCCGTCTTCTCATTAGCCTGGTGACCGCCAACTGGTTTACCGCCAAACGCGGCCTTGCCATTTCCATCGCACTTTCGGGTTCGGGCTTTGGCGGAGCCATTCTCTCGCCGATCGTGAGCTCGCTTATCGTGAGTGTGGGCTGGCGCTCTGCGTTCCTGGTACTCGCTGCCGTCTGCATGGTGGCGGCACTGCCCATCACGGCCTACTCCTTCCGCACCAAGCCTTCCGAGATCGGCCTTAAGCCGCTCGGCGAGAACCCGGGCGATCCGTCCGTCTCAACGGCTGGCGACAAGGACGAGCACACGGCGCCGGAGGTTAGCGTCGGCTGGTCTCGTATCAAGAAGAGCCCGGCGTTTTGGCTGCTTGTCGTCGCCTTCCTCTTTATGGGCTTGGTCAATGGCGCCATCCTGCCCAACCAGGTCACCAACATGACGAGTGTTACCGTCAACG
Source organism: uncultured Collinsella sp. (assembly GCA_902470835.1). Lineage (GTDB taxonomy): Bacteria > Actinomycetota > Coriobacteriia > Coriobacteriales > Coriobacteriaceae > Collinsella. Next base: position 25,497 of record CABRHR010000016.1, on the reverse strand, counting down.
GCGCCAAGATCGTCACGGGCGGCCACGATCCCATGTGGGCGGGTACCGTACTTTCGGCCTACATGGTTACCGTCGTTATCGCCAAGATTTCGCTCGGTGCGATTTATGACCGCTTTGGCCTGCGCTTTGGCAATATCCTTGGCTCCGTTGCGTGCATTATCGCCTGCGTGGCGCTGTGCTTCCCGACGACGGACCTCGGTCCTATTGTCGCCGCTGTGAGCTTTGGTATCGGAACGTGCATGGGCACCATCACGCCTACCATCGCCGCGTCCAAGCAGTTTGGCATGGCCGACCTCGGCAAGGTCACGGGTACCATCACCTCGCTCGAGATGGTCGGCGGCACCGTGGGCGCCATTGTCTCGGGCGTGCTGTTCGATGCCACGGGCTCCTTTGCGAGCACTTGGATCGTGTGCCTGGTGTGTTCTGTGGCTATGCTCGTATTCCTGCTGGTCTCGGAGCCCATCGCCGCCAAGCTGCGCGCGAGCGTGGCGGGGGAGTAGACGTCCGTCGCTCTTTTCTGTTCGCCCCGTTCTGTCCGTGGCCGTCTTGGAAGCCGAATGGATGCTCGTACCATCATTCGGTTTCCAAGACGGCCACGGGCCTACGAAATGATTCCTATTCCTCCGTCCCCAAGGGATCACGTGATCCGAAGGGGACGGAGGAATAGGGATCACAAACAGCGGCGGCGCGTCTGGCCGAACGAGCCCCCATACCCTCGTTCGGTCAGACGCGCCGCCGCGTTTTGTTTTTGTGCCGTATAATGACCACTACCTATGACGCGATACAAAAGAAAGGTGTTTGCCCATGCAGGCACAGAAGGCGGAGGGAACCCGCGACCTTATCGGCGCCGAGATGCGCGCCTGGCAAAAGATGCAGCAGATTGCGGCCGGCGTGTTCGAGCCGTTTGGTTTTAAGCCCATCGAGACGCCCGCGATCGAGCAGGTTGACGTGTTCGTCCACGGTATCGGCCAGTCGACCGACGTCGTTCGCAAGGAGATGTTCCGCGTGTTCAGCGGTGCCAACCTGGAGCGCGTCTTTACCGAAGGCACCGACACCAAGCTTAAGCCCAAGCAGCGCCTGGCCCTTCGTCCCGAGGGCACGGCCGGTGTGGTGCGTGCCGTCGTGGAGAACAACCTGGTGCCCCAGGGCTCCACGCCGTTTAAGGCCTATTACGCCGAGGCCATGTTCCGTGGCGAGCGCCCCCAGAAGGGACGCCTGCGCCAGTTCCACCAGGTGGGCATCGAGTGGCTCGGCGCTCCCGATCCGGCTGCCGACGCCGAGTGCATCATCATGCTCATGGAGTTCTACAAGCGCCTGGGCTTCGATCTTTCCAAGCTTCGTCTGCTCATCAACTCGATGGGTGACGCCCAGTGCCGTCCGGCTTACCGCGAGCAGGTTAAGCAGTTCATCCTCGATCACGCAGACGAGATGTGCGATGAGTGCCGCGAGCGCGCCGAGCTCAACCCGCTGCGTGCCTTCGACTGCAAGAACGACCACTGCCGCGAGATCATGGCCGAGGCTCCGCTGATGGGTGACAACCTGTGCGACGAGTGCCGCGAGCACTACGAGCAGGTCAAGCGCTATCTGGATGCCGCCGGTATCGAGTATGTCGAGGATCCCACCCTGGTGCGCGGCCTGGACTACTACACCCGTACTGTCTTTGAGGTCGAGGCCCCCGGCGCCGGCGTCGGCTCCATCGGTGGCGGCGGCCGCTACGACGGCCTGGTCGAGCTCGAGGGTGGCAAGCCCACGGCGGGCGTCGGCTTTGCCGTCGGTTTTGAGCGCGCCCTGCTGGCCCTGCAGGCCTTTGGCAGCGATCTGGGTGCCGATGAGGCCCCGTGCGTCTATGTCGCCAACGCCGGTAAGGAGCTGCGCCAGAACGTCTTTGCCATTACGCAGGAGCTTCGCGCCGCAGGCATCGTGACCGAGGCCGACTATCAGGGCCGTTCGCTCAAGGCTCAGTTTAAGCAGGCCGATAAGGTAGGCGCCAAGCTCATCCTGGTCCTGGGCGGCGACGAGCTTGCCGCCGGCAAGGTCAAGGTGCGCGACATGGAGAGCCATGACGAGGTCCTTGCCGATCTGGCCAACGTCGTCGAGGCGGTTCGCGAGCGCCTGTAGCGCATCTTTTTGAGCTGCGGACCCGCTAACACGTCCCGCTTGCGCCGAGCGATTGTTACGGGGGTGTTTCGCATTTATGCGGAATGCCCCCGTTTGTGTATGCCGTCCACCGAGAAATACGACCATTTAGGGCAAAAACCCTTGCAATGCAGAAAATACTTTTGTGTGGTAAAGCGCAATCAGTGTCGAAAGTATTTCTCAAGCGCCTATAATGAATACCGCATGTTACGTGCATAGAAGGAGGAATGGGAGGAAACGTGGCTGAGAACCTAAGCAACCAGTCTGTACCCGAAGCCGCGGCGCGCGTCGCTGCCGTGGTCAACCGCCTCGTTAACCGAATCGGCTCGAATGCCGAGTCCAGGGAGCGTCTCGCCGAGATCGAGATCCCCGAGGAGCTGCGCGACAATCTGGCGTTGTTCCTGCGCCTGGAGCGTCGTGTGCTTAGCGAGTATGATCCTGAGATCGCGGACCTGTTCGATAAAATCCTGTCGGCCGAGATTGTGGCCAATGCCGGCAACCCCGGTACCCGCGCTGCCGACGAGGCCGTCGACGAGCAGGGCGTGCCCACCGCCGACGAGCCCACTGCCGTGGCATTTCGTGAGGTCGTCGATTTGATCGACAGTCTGCCGCTCGATAAACAGCAGGTCATCGTTCGCGCCTTTACGAGCTTCTTCCATCTGGCAAACCTGTCGGAGGAGAACTACCGTGTGGCGCAGCTGCGCGAGCGCGAGGCCGGTGCGTCGACCGATACCGAGGTCGATCCCGCTAACGAGCTCACCGTCGCCTATCACCAGCTGGTGAATGAGCTGGGCGTTGAGGGCGCCAACGAGCTGCTCGGCAAGCTTGAGTTCCATCCCGTCTTTACCGCGCACCCCACCGAGGCCCGTCGCAAGGCCGTCGAGGGCAAGATTCGCCGTATCTCCAACCTGCTGGAGGAGCGTCCGCGTCTGGGCGGCTCCGACCTGGTGGAGAACGAGCGCCATATGCTGCAGGAGATCGATGCCCTGGTACGCACGAGCCCCATCGCGCTCAAGAAGCCCACGCCGGTCGAGGAAGCCGATACCATCATCGACATCTTCGATAACACGCTGTTCGACGTTATCCCCGTCATCTACCGTCGTTTTGACGACTGGGTGCTGGGCGACAAGGCCGGCACCGTGCCGCCGCTGTGCCCGGCGTTCTTCCACCCCGGCAGCTGGATCGGTTCCGACCGTGACGGCAACCCCAACGTTACCGCCAAGGTGAGCCGCGAGGTCGCCGCCAAGTACTTCACCCATATGGTGCTCAAACTCGAGGACAAGTGCCGCCGCATCGGCCGCAACCTCACGCTCGAGGCCACCTACAGCAAGCCTTCTGCCGAGCTCATCAACCTGTGGAACCATCAGGTCGAGATGAGCCCTCGGTACACGGCCCGCGCCGAGCTGATCTCCGAGCATGAGCCGCATCGCGCCGTCATGCTCGTCATGGCCGACCGTCTGAACGCCACCGTGCGCCGTATCACAGACACCATGTACCACAGCGCCGACGAGTTCCTGGATGACCTGCGCGTCGTCCAGCGTTCGCTGGCCGCCTGCGGAGCCGTCCGTGCTGCTTACGGCCCGGTCCAGACCATCATCTGGCAGGTTGAGTCCTTCGGCTTCCACATGGTCGAGATGGAGTTCCGTCAGCACTCCGTGGTGCACGCCCGCGCCCTCAAGGATATCCACGAGAACGGTATCCATGGCGATCTGCAGCCCATGACGCGCGAGGTCATCGATACCTTCCGCGCTATCGGCTCCATCCAAAAGCGCTACGGCAAGAAGATGGCGCACCGCTACATCATCTCGTTCACCAAGAGCGCCCAGCATGTGGCCGACGTCTTTGAGCTTGCCCACCTGTCCTTTGCACACGAGGAGGATGTTCCCGAGCTCGACGTGATCCCGCTGTTCGAGCAGCTCGAGGACCTCGAGGGCTGCGTCGACGTGCTCGACCAGATGCTTACGCTGCCCGTGGTGCAAAAGCGCCTTGCCCAGACCAACCGCCGCATGGAGGTCATGCTGGGCTATTCCGATTCCTCCAAGGATGCCGGTCCTACCACGGCCATGCTCGCGCTGCACTCCGCGCAGGAGCGCATTGCCAAGTGGGCCGAGAAGAACGATATCGACTTGGTGCTCATGCACGGTCGCGGCGGTGCCGTGGGCCGTGGCGGCGGCCCGGCCAACAAGGCCGTGCTGGCGCAGCCCAAGGGTTCGGTCAACTGCTTCTTTAAGCTCACCGAGCAGGGCGAGGTCATCTTTGCCCGTTACGGCAACCGCACGCTGGCTCAGCGTCATGTTGAGTCCGTTGCCGCCGCAACGCTTTTGCAGTCGGCCCCGAGTGTCGAGAAGACCAACACCGAGACCACGCAGAAGTTCTGGGATATGGCCGAGAAGCTCAACGCCGCAAGCCACGAGCGCTATCTTGACCTGCTGAACACCGAGGACTTTACACCGTGGTTCTCGACCGTGACGCCGCTGACCGAGGTCGGTCTGCTGCCGATCGGCTCACGTCCCGCCAAGCGCGGCCTGGGCGCCAAGTCGCTCGACGACCTGCGTACTATTCCGTGGATCTTCAGCTGGAGCCAGGCGCGCATTAACCTGGCCGCTTGGTACGGCCTGGGTACCGCCTGCGAGCAGTTTGGCGATCTGGACCAGCTTAAGGCCGCCTACCAGGAGTGGCCGTTCTTCCGCACCTTTATCGACAACATCGAGATGTCGATCGCCAAGACCGACCAGCGCATCGCCAAGATGTATCTGCACCTGGGCGATCGCCAGGATCTGTCCGAGAAGGTCTTTACCGAGATGCAGCTCACGCGTAAGTGGGTCCTTGCCATCGTCGGTGACGAGTGGCCGCTGCAGCGTCGTCGCGTGCTCGGCTGCGCCGTTCGCGTGCGCAACCCCTACGTCGACGCTCTGTCCATCGCCCAGGTCCGCGCCCTTCGCGAGGTGCGTATGAACCAGGACGAGATGGCCGAGGAGAAGAAGGCCGAGTACATGAGCCTGATTCTTTCGACTGTGACCGGCGTTTCGGCAGGTTTGCAGAACACGGGGTAATCGATAGCCCTGTAGTCGTCCGGGCCCGCCATTAGTTTACTTTTAGGCACGTCCTCGGACATGCAAGAAGCCCTCGCTGCGCACTTCGTGCGGCGAGGGCTTCTTGCGTCCTGCGGAGTGTGCCTAAAAGTAAACTAATGGCGGGCCCTACGATGTCCGGTCTTCTGCGGATTACGGGCTGAAGAAATATAGCGCGCTTCGCGCGTTTGGAAAGGGCTTCGTGCTGCGGAATGCATTCAGAGAGAAGCCCATCGGGTCCCTTCGTCCTCGGTCTTCTGGGATTGGGGCTGAAGAGAATTAGGCGCGCTTTGCGCGTTTTGGATGGGGTCTGTCCCGGCGGCGCGTTTGGTGCTTCGCGCCTCGTGTCTTATCGATCGGGATTGAGATGCATGTGGCGCTTCTGGCCTTGCGACTGTAGCGGCCGCGGTCCCGTTTGGGGTCGCGGCCGTTTTGTTGTGGGTCAAATATGAACGTTGTGTTAATGAGTCGGTGGACGGTGGTGTTTTTCGGTGAGCGGCGTATCCTTCCAACGGTTTATCTAGTGTGTCAGTTGAAAGGAAGAGGGCGCTCGTCATTGTTTGAATGTGAACTGCCGTTTGACCACAAGACGTTGCATCTGGAGCTCGAGGATAAGAACTTCGCGGGTGTGATGGAAGGTCATCAAAACGAGTTTAAGACTACAAAATCACAGGAAGAGCTGGTAGAGGAGTCACTTGCCAACCCTTATGGTTCGCCTTCGCTCGAGGAGCTTTGCGCTGGCAAGAAGGATATCGTCATTATTAGCTCCGATCATACGCGCCCCGTTCCCTCGCGTGTGACGATGCCTATTCTGCTGCATCACATCCATTCCGCTGCGCCCGAGGCTCGAGTGCGTATTTTGGTTGCTACGGGTATGCATCGTCCGTCGACGCACGAGGAGCTCGTCAACAAGTATGGCGAGGAGATCGTTGCCAACGAGGAAATCGTTATGCACGTCGCGACTGACGACAGCATGATGAAAAAGATCGGCACCCTGCCTTCTGGTGGCGAGTGCATCATCAACAAGATTGCCGCCGATTGCGATCTGCTGCTTGCCGAGGGCTTTATTGAGCCGCACTTCTTTGCCGGTTTCTCTGGTAGCCGCAAGTCCGTCCTGCCTGGCATCGCCAGCTACAAGACCATCATGTACAACCACAACGGTCAGTTTGTGAACGATCCCCATTCGCGTGCCGGCAACCTGTGCCACAACCACGTGAGCGAGGACATGTTTGCTGCCGCCGAGATGGCTCACCTTGCCTTTGTGCTTAACGTGGTGCTCAACGGCAAGCACGAGGTCATCGGCTCCTTTGCCGGCGACATCCACAAGGCGCACGAGGCCGGCTGTGAGTTCGTGAAGAGCCTTGCCGGCGTTGAGCCCGTTGAGTGCGAGATTGCCATCACCACCAACGGCGGCTACCCGCTCGACCAGAACATCTACCAGGCCGTGAAGGGCATGTGCTCTGCCGAGGCTACGCTTCCCGAGGGCGGTGTAATTATCGACGTCGCCGGCTGTGCCGACGGTCACGGTGGCGAGGGCTTCTATCACAACATCGCCGACAATGATCCGGCAGAGTTTGAGCGCGCCTGCATCGACCGTCCTAAGGACGAGACCCTGCCCGACCAGTGGACGAGCCAGATCTTTGCCCGCATCCTGGCGCATCACCCTGTGATCATGGTTACCGACCTGTGCGATCACCAGATGATCAAGGATATGCACATGACGCCGGTCAACACTCTCGATGAGGCGCTCAAGCTCGCCTTTGAGATGAAGGGTGCCGATGCCAAGGTGGCCGTCATTCCCGATGGCCTGGGCGTTGTCGTCGCTCAGCACTAGTACGCGGCCTAAACGAATCGTTTATAACCGACAAGAAAGATAAGGTTTTATGCTTACCAAACTCCTCTGCGAATTCGGCGCAACGGCCCTCATGATCATCTTTGGCGTGGGCGTGCACTGCGATACCGTGCTCAAGGGCACCAAGTATCAGGGCTCCGGCCACATGTTTGCCATCACCACCTGGTCTTTTGGCATCTCGGTCTGCCTGTTTGTCTTTGGCGGCGCCGTGTGCATGAACCCCGCCATGGTGCTTGCCCAGTGCATCGTAGGCCTGGTGCCGTGGAGCAGCTGCATTCCCTTCATGATTGCCGATATGCTCGGCGGCTTTGTGGGCGCCGTAATCGCTTGGCTTATGTATGCCGATGAGTTCAAGGCTTCCGAGGGCGTCGTCGACCCTATTGCCCAGCGCAACATCTTCTCGACCAACCCTACTACCGAGGGCACGAACTATGCCCGCAACTTCTTCTGCGAGGCTATCTGCACCTTTGTGTTCATCAGCGCCATCCTTGCTGCCGCTAGCCGCGCCGGCGAGAACGTTTTGATGCTCGCTATCTGCGTCGGTCTGATCGTTTGGGCCGTTGGCATGGGCATGGGCGGCATCACCGGCTTCGCCATGAACCAGGCTCGTGACCTTGGTCCTCGCATGGCCTATCAGGTGCTGCCGATCAAGAACAAGGCTGACAACAACTGGAAGTACGGCCTGCTCGTTCCTGGTATCGCTCCGTTTGTCGGTGCCGCTCTGGCCGCACTGTTTGTGCACGGTTTCTTGGGCATGTTCTAGTCTGAGGCTACATAGTTGTCCGCTGACCGCATGAGGTAACTTCCCAGCGCGTCCTCGGACATGCAAAAAGGCTCGCTGCGCACTTCGTGCGGCGAGCCTTTTTGCGTCCTGCGGAATGCGCTGGGAAGTTACCCCATGCGGTCAGCTGCGGGGTCTTTGTTGCGTCCGTACAAGCAACCCAACATATATATCTGAATTTGGATGGGAGGGGCTTGTTGCTGGTGGGGGCGTTGGGCTGTTGTCGATACTTTGGGATGGATTGTGCTTTGGGTTGGGGCGGAACTTTGGGATGAGGGGTTTACTTAGTTGAAGAGGGGTTTTATGGCCGAGAGGTAGTCTTTGGCTACGTCGGCTTTGTCTGCTTGGAAGTTGTGCCAGGCCCACCATTGGACGGTGGCTACGAAGCTTGAGGCTATGTGGTGTAGTAAGAAGCTGCGGTCCATGGCGGCGGCGGGGCCTGCGGGGTCGACGGGGACGGTTTCGGCTGCGCGCGACATGATGGTCTTGCGGAGACAGTCGGCGAAGACGCGTGAGCCGGCGCCGGCTACCAGCGCTCGGACGCCCTGGCGACGTTCCCATAGATTGTTGAGGATATGCTCGACCTGCACGAATGGGTCGTCGAGCGGTGTGCCATCGTCGTCGAGGGCGTGGGTGCAGATGTCGCTCACGAGCTCGGACAGTAGGTCGTCTTTGCTCTTAAAGAGGCCGTAGAACGTGGCTCGACCAACATGGGCGCGCGCGATGATGTCGCCGACGGTAATCTTGCCGTAGTCCTCTTCGCGTAGCAGCTCGGAGAACGCCGCAACGATGGCAGCGCGGCTTTTTTCTTTGCGGGCATCCATGGCTATGCGTCCGCGTGAACGAGCAGGCAGCGGAGCGTACCGGAGCAACCCTCGTAGGGGCGCTTGCCGGCGCCGTAGCCGACGGCTTCGATACGGTAGCGTGAGGGCGGTTGGTCGGACGTGCGCAGCGCGGTGACGATGGCGGCTCCCGTGGGCGTCACGAGCTCGCCGGCGACCGGTGCAGGCGTGAGGGCGATATTGCCCGCCTGGCACAGGTTGGCGACAGCGGGGACGGGAATGGGCATGAGGCCGTGGGCGCAGCGGATGGTTCCGTGGCCCTCGGAGAGCGACTCGACCACGATATCCTCAATACCCAGATCGTCGAGGCAGATGGCGATCGAGCAGACGTCGACGATGGAGTCGACGGCGCCCACTTCATGGAACATGACGGTCTCGGGCGTTTTGCCGTGAGCTTTAGCCTCAGCTGCAGCGAGTGCGGTAAAGATGGCGAGGGCACGACGCTTGGCACCATCGCTCAGCTGTGAGCCATCGATGATGGCAGTGACGTCCGCCAAAGAACGGTGGTGATGGTGGTGGGCGTGATGATGGTCCTCGTGGCCATGCTCGTGGCAGTGCTCGTGTTCGTGCTCGACATGGTCATGATGGTGGTGCTCATGCTCGTGTGTGTGCCCGGCAGCTGCTTCGTTGCCGTAGAGCCAGGCCATATCGTGATCGTGGTTCTCGAGCTCCTCTGCCAGCTGGACGTCGAAATCGCAGGCGTCGATGCCATGCTTGTTTGCACGCGTGACGGCGATCGTAAAGCCGTCGACCGGCAGCGTGGCGAGCTGTTCGCGCAGGTGCTCCTCGCTGGCGCCCAGGTCGAGCAGGGCCGCGACGGTCATATCGCCGCTGATGCCCGAGGTACCGTCGATGATAAGCGTGTGCTGATGGTTGGACATGGAATGCTCCTTAACGGGCGCGGGATGTGCCGGCGCTCAGATGGTTGATAAGACTTGCCTGGTAGGCGGCACCAAAGCCGTTGTCGATATTGACGACCGAAACGCCGCTGGCACAGGAGCTGAGCATGGCGAGCAGCGCGGCTACGCCACCAAAGCTTGCGCCGTAGCCCACGCTGGTGGGAACGGCGATGACCGGACAGCTCGCCAGGCCGCCGATAACGCTCGCCAACGCGCCCTCCATGCCGGCGATGGCGATGATCACCTGCGCCTGTGCAAGTTCCTCGGCATGCGCGAGCAGGCGGTGCAGGCCGGCGACGCCCACGTCGTAGAGGCGGTCGACCTCGTTGCCATAGAACTCGGCCGTCAATGCGGCTTCCTCGGCGACGGGCAGGTCGCTCGTGCCGGCGCAGGCGACGACGATGCGTCCGTTGCCGGTAGGGGAGGGCTTGCCGCCCACGAGAGCGAGCTGCGCGTCCGGGACATATCCCAGGTCGATACCGTTGTCGAGGAGCTCCGAGGTGCGGGCTGCTTTTTCGGCGTCCAGGCGCGTGACCAGGATGCGCTCCTGGCCGGCACCGCGCAGCGCTTCGATAATGGCGGCGATCTGCTCGGCGGTTTTACCGGCGCCGTAGACAACCTCGCCGGCCCCCTGGCGCACCCCGCGCGAAAGATCGAGCTGTGCAAAGCCCAAGTCGGCGGTCGGCGCCGTCTGGATGCGCGTGAGGGCATCGGCCGGCGTAATGCTTCCGTCTGCCACGTCACTTAGCAATTGCTCAAGATCTCGTTTGTCCATATAAGTTCCCTTCGACGCAGAAAAGTTTAGCACGCGAAGGGTTGTTTCCGAACATTAGAGCATAATTGTTCGGAAATCTGACATGTCAGATTAGATGAAGTTGTGAGGCAAACTGACTAGTCACGCAGGATGATGTCCATGGCGAGCATTAGGTTGCGCTCGTCGATGGCAAACGGGGCGGCTTCGCGCGTCTTGGGCTTGGCGCAAAACGCGATGCCCGTGCCCGCGGCCTGAATCATGGGGATATCGTTGGCGCCGTCGCCGATCGCGACGGTATGGGCCATATCGACACCGCACTCAACCGCCCAATCCAGCAGCCGGATGAGCTTGGACTCCTTGGTCACGATGTCTGCCGCCAGCTTACCGGTGAGCTTGCCGTCCACGACCTCCAGGCGGTTAGCCAGGCAAAAGTCGATGCCCGCGGCGGCCACGATCTTGTCGGCGACCTCGTGGAAGCCGCCGCTCACGACGCCGACCTTCCATCCCTTGCTGTGCGCCGAGCGCACAAGCTCCAGCGCGCCGGGGGTAAACGTCACGCGCGCAAAGGTGCGCTCGAACACGCTCTCGTCCAAGCCGGCAAGCAGCCCCACGCGCTCTTCGAGCGCCTGCTTAAAGTCGAGCTCGCCGCGCATGGCGCGTTCGGTGATCCGCGCAACTTGCTCGCCCACGCCGGCTTCCTCGCCCAACAGGTCGATGACCTCCTGGTTGATGAGCGTGGAGTCGATATCCATAACGATGAGGCGTGCAGTCATGGCGGGCCTTTCCGAGTGCAGTTGTATTGGGGCACATTGTCGCACGTGGCGCGCCTGGGCGACGGCCAGGCCGCGTCAATTGTTTCGTCTCCGTCAAGTCTTTGGGCAAGAGTTACTTTTTCGCGGTACATCGACGTGGGTGCGATAAGATAGAACGCCATGTCCGGCTGCGCGGTTTACGCAGGCTGGGCAAATCTGTACGACGCCGCCCGGAACGACACGGGGCGGCACAGATCCATAAAGGAGGATCACTGGTATGAGCCAGACCCGTCCCATCGATGAGCATTCCATGCACACCCGTACCTGCGGCGAGCTTCGCTTCGAGAACGTGGGCGAAGAGGTCACCCTCACCGGTTGGGTGAGCCGTCGCCGCGACCACGGCGGCCTTATCTTCTGCGACCTTCGCGATCGCGAGGGCATCACGCAGCTCACCTTCGACCCCGAGCACTCCGACGGCGACGCCTTTAAGATCGCCGAGACCATGCGTCCCGAGTGGCCCATCAAGATCCACGGCGTCGTGCGCGCTCGTGGCGAGGAGACCACCAACACCAAGCTCGCGACTGGCGAGATCGAGGTCCTGACCGACCACGCCGAGGTGCTCAACACGTCCGTCACCCCGCCGTTCCAGATCGAGGACGGCATCGAGACCAGCGAGGATACCCGCCTGCGCTATCGCTATCTGGACCTCCGCCGTCCCGAGATGATGGCCAACCTCAAGCTGCGCTCCGACTTTACCTTTGCCATTCGCGAGGCGCTGCACAACCGTGAGTTCATGGAGGTCGAGACGCCCTCCCTGTTTAAGTCCACGCCCGAGGGCGCTCGCGACTTCATTGTTCCCAGCCGTATTCAGCCGGGCAACTTCTACGCCCTGCCGCAGTCCCCGCAGCTCCTGAAGCAGCTGCTCATGGTCGGTGGCGTCGAGCGCTACTACCAGGTTGCCAAGTGCTTCCGCGACGAGGACCTGCGTGCCGACCGTCAGCCCGAGTTCACCCAGGTCGATATCGAGATGTCCTTCGTGGACCAGAACGACGTCATGAGCGCGCTCGAGGAGGTCCTGGCCGACGCCTTCGGTCGCATGGGTGTCGAGATGCCCACGCCGCTGCGCCGCATGGATTACTGGGAGGCCATGGACACCTATGGCTCGGATAAGCCCGATACCCGCTATGGCATGCACTTGGTCGATCTGACCGACATCTTTGCCAACTCCAAGTTCAAGGTCTTTGCGACTGCCGCAAACGAGGAAGGCTCTGTCGTCAAGGCTATCAACGCCAAGGGCGCCGGTGCCTGGGCACGTGCCAAGATCGATAAGCTTGCCGGCGTGGCCTCCACGTTTGGCGCCAAGGGTCTGGCGTGGATCGCTTTCCGCGAGGACGGCTCCATCAACAGCCCCATCGTCAAGTTCTTCTCGGACGAGGAGATGGCGGCTCTGCGCGAGCGCATGGACGTCGAGCCCGGCGACCTTGTGATGTTCGCCGCCGGCCCGCGCCTGCTCTCTGACGAGATCCTGGGCGGCATGCGCTCGCACATGGCCAATGCGCTTGAGATCAAGCGCGAGGGTCACGACTTCCTGTGGGTCGTCAACTTCCCGCTGTTCCACTGGGATGAGGACCGCAAGGCTTACGCTGCCGAGCACCAGCCCTTCACTCTGCCGACCGAGACCGACATCGCCAAGATCGAGGCCGACCCGTTGGCAGCCGGCTCCTGCACCTACGACTTTGTCATGGACGGCTTTGAGGCCGGTGGCGGCGGTATGCGTATCCACAACGCCGAGATGCAGATGTCCATGCTCAAGCTCCTGGGCTTTACCGAGGAGCGCGCCGAGTCTCAGTTCGGCTTCCTCATGGAGGCCCTCAAGTTTGGTGCGCCCCCGATGGGCGGTTTCGCTCTGGGCCTGGACCGCGTGTGCATGCTGCTCACCGGTTCCGACTCCATCCGCGACGTCATGGCGTTCCCCAAGACGGCCAGCGGCTCCGACCTTATGTCGGGCGCCCCGAGTGCCGTTAGCGGCGCCCAGCTCAAGGACGTCAGCCTGCGCCTGATGTAGGCAAGCGGCTACATAGTGTCCGTAACGAGGGAAGGATGCGTGCCTTCCCTCGTTTTTTATGCGCCGAGGTTGCGCCGGTAACGTACAATAACTACCACGTGGCTGGGTTTGCCGGCCGAATGTGCGATGCCGCGGGAGGGGACATGGTCGAGTTTACGAAGACGATTAAAGATCCGTTGGGACTGCATGCCCGCCCGGTTGCACTGCTGTACGACATCATTGCCAAGCATCGCAGCGATGTGTCGGTTTCGATTGGCGATCGCCACGTTGACGGTCGCGACGTTATGGGGCTCATGGCCCTCTATGGTGAGTGCGGCGAGGACGTCGTCTTTCGCGTCTCGGGCGTGGACGAGGCCTCCTGTGTCACCTCGATCAGAAATCTCTCACTCTAAAAAGCGACAATGTGACAAAGGGACAGTTCCTTTGTCGCATCCCTCAATTGGTATGACAATGCATGGCATCGGGATGTCCCCTGCCGTGCCTTGGTTGTTTCGTATAGGAAACTTTTTCGAAAACTAAATCGTGACCCTTCCCAAAAAGTTAACCACGTGCTAGTTTACTAAGGCGAACATAGATGTGGTTAACTTTTGCTGCGTCGATGTTATGTACGAACCGATGTTAGGAGCCAACTCATGTCTAGCGGACCGCAGATGCCGGCCATGCCGCTTTCGATGGTGAAGGCGGGCGAAACGGTGCACGTGTCTCGGGTAAAGGGCAACGAGGACATGAAGCATCACCTTAAGGATCTGGGCTTTGTCGAAGGCAACGAGGTCCACGTGGTGAGCTCGAGCGGCGCCAACATCATCGTCACGGTGCTTGGCGCGCGTTTTGGTATCGATTCCAAGGTGGCCATGCACATCATGACCGTCGCCTAGCGGCGGTATGCCGTAAAAAACTGAAAGGGGGACAAGTAAATGAAGACGTTGGGTGACGTTAAGGTGGGCGAGAGCTCCACCATCGTCAAGCTTCACGGCGAGGGCGCACTCCGTCGCCACCTTATGGACCTGGGCCTCATCAAGGGCACTTCGTTCAAGGTCGTGAAGGTTGCACCGCTCGGTGATCCAGTCGAGATCAACGTGCGCGGCTACGAGCTTTCCATCCGCAAGGAGGAGGCCGCCGTCGTCGAGGTCCAGTAATAGGGCCGGCGGCGCATATTTCTGCAGATAGAGTTAGGTTTTTCTAACTTAAAGCAGCATTTTTGAAGCACATTATCCAGCCCGTGCGGAGAAAGCAGTGCGGGCACACAAGGAAGAAGGATTGAATGGCGGATTCTCAGATCCATGTCGCGTTGGCGGGTAACCCCAACTGCGGCAAGACCACGCTTTTCAACCTGATCACCGGCGCCAACGGCTACGTTGGTAACTGGCCCGGTGTTACGGTTGAGAAAAAGGAAGCCAAGCTCCTAAGCGACAAGAACGTTACCATCACGGACCTCCCCGGCATCTACTCGCTTTCCCCCTACAGCCCCGAGGAGCAATGCTCGCGCGATTACCTCATGAGCGGCGAGCCCGATGTCGTCGTTCAGGTGGTCGACGCCACCAACCTCGAGCGCAACCTATACCTGGCGCTTCAGGTCATCGAGACCGGCCTGCCTGTGGTCGTCGCCCTCAACATGGCCGATCTGGTCGAGAAGAATGGCGACAAGATCGACACGGACAAGCTCTCCAAGAAGCTCGGCTGCCCGGTTATGATGATCTCCGCTCTTAAGAACAAGGGCATCAAGGAGCTCTTTGAGCAGGTTAAGAAGTCCGCTGCTTCCAAGGGCCAGGTGCCGGAGCACAAGTTCGACTCCTCCATCGAGGACGTTCTGGACCACATCGAGAACAACCTGCCGGCAAGCGTCCCCGCCAACAAGCGCCGCTACTATGCCGTCAAGCTGTTCGAGCGCGATGCGGACGCCTGCAAGCTCATCAACCTCACCAAGGAGAAGGCCGCTCGCGTGGAGCAGCTGGTCGCCCAGTGCGAGCAGGACTGCGATGACGATGCCGAGTCCATCATCACCGGTGAGCGCTACGGCGTGATCGCCCACATCATCGACGAGTGCCTCACCAAGGCTCCGGCCAAGATGAGCACCTCCGAGAAGATCGACCGCGTGGTTACCAACCGTATCCTGGGCCTGCCGATCTTTGTGGTCATCATGTTCTGCGTGTACTACATCGCCGTCTCCACTCTGGGCGGCACGGTGACCGACTTCACCAACGACCAGCTCTTTGGAACCGACGGCTGGTATGTGCTCGGTCAGGGCCGCGATGCCTATGACGCAGCAGTCGAGGCTGCGGGTGACGCCGCCGATTCGGTTGACCCGGCGGAGTATGGCCCGTATGTTCCGGGTATTACCACCATGGTCCACGACGCACTTGTGGCGGGTGGCACCGAGGACGGTGGCCTGGTCGATTCGCTGGTCTGCGACGGCATCGTCGGCGGTATTGGCGCCATCATGGGCTTCGTCCCGCAGATGTTCCTGCTCTTTGTGATGCTGTCCTTCCTGGAGGACTGCGGCTACATGGCCCGCGTCGCCTTTATCATGGACCGCGTGTTCCGCCGGTTTGGCCTGTCCGGTAAGTCCTTCATCCCCATGCTCGTGTCCTCGGGCTGCGGCGTCCCCGGCGTCATGGCTACCAAGACCATCGAGAACGAGAAGGACCGCCGCATGACGGTCATGACCACCACGTTCATTCCCTGTGGCGCCAAGCTGCCGATTATTGCCCTGCTCATGGGTTCCATCATCGGCGATTCTTCCACCACCGCCGCGTGGATCAGCCCGCTCTTCTACTTCCTGGGCGTCTTTGCCGTCATCGCCTCGGGCCTCATGCTCAAGAAGACCAAACTCTTCGCCGGTCGCCCGACGCCGTTCGTTATGGAGCTTCCCGCCTACCACTTCCCGGCGATCCGCTCTTGGGCACTACACGTGTGGGAGCGCTGCTGGGCCTTTATCAAGAAGGCCGGCACGATCATCTTCGCGTCCACCGTCGTCGTTTGGTTCCTCTCCAACTTTGGTAGCTATAACGGTTCCTTTGGCTTCCTGCCTGCGATGGACGGCATCCCCGAGGAGTTCACGGACTACTCTGTGCTCGCCATGCTGGGCAACCTGGTTGCCTGGATCTTCGCCCCGCTCGGCTTTAGCACCTGGCAGGCAACTGCGCTGACTGTCTCTGGCCTTGTCGCTAAGGAGAACGTCGTCGCCACCGCCGGCTCGCTGCTGTCCGTCGCCGACGCGGGCGAGACCGACCCGAGCCTGTGGACCGCGTTTGCGGGCATGTTCCCCACCATGGGCGCCTGCGTTGCCTTCGGCGCCTTCAACCTGCTGTGCGCTCCGTGCTTTGCCGCCATTGGCACCATCCGCAACCAGATGGACTCCGGCAAGTGGACTGCGATTGCCATCGGCTACGAGTGTGCCTTTGCTTGGGTGATCGCCCTGTTCATCAACCAGTTCTACAACCTGCTTGTTCTGGGGCAGTTTGGTATCTGGACGGTTGTGGCCATTGTGCTGCTGGTTGCGATGCTCTTCCAGATTTTCCGTCCCATGCCTAAGTTTGCTTGGACGGACGAGGACGAGACCAACACTGCTTCTGCTGCCATCTCTGCCTAATCCTGCATCAAGGTAGCCCCTTTCCACGAGCCCGGGTATCTTCGCGATACCCGGGCTTTTTGGTGCATTGGGGATGGTGCAATGGGGGATAGATTGCTTTGCTCCAGAAGTAAGATGTGGCGTTTCCGCAGATAAAACCGACCAAAATGAACCTGTCCCTTTTTGGTAGGTGGAGAATGGGGTAAAGTAAGTGATGGTTAACTAGAGGAGGCTTGCTATGGCACCTATCGATATTGTTGTACTGGCCGTTATCGGTATTGCGTTTGCTGCGGTATGCGTGCGCATTTACCGCAAGGGCACCTGCGCCGACTGCGCTCAGGGTGGCGTTTGCACGGGGCATTGCTCCAATAAAAAGACCTGCGCCGCGCTTAAGGGCGTGGACAAAATCGCCGAAGACTTGGGCCGCGGTATCAAATAAAGTCCAGACATCCAAGCGCCTCGCGAGCATCCGTTCGCGGGGCGCTTTGCGCATTTGGGCGCGAGCGCGGCGAGTTGAAGAGTATTTTTGGGGTATCGTTAACTGAACTGTAAATTGGCAACTTATTTATAACGGAGTAATCCCATGAGCGCTCGTGTAACCATGAAGGACATAGCCGCCGAGCTTGGCGTTTCCATCAATACCGTGCACAAGGCCCTGACGGGAAAGGCCGGCGTGAGCGAATCCGTGCGCGCCAAGGTGAACGCCAAGGCCGAGGCCATGGGCTATCACCGCAACACAAGTGCCTCAAGCCTGCGCCGCAAGGATATCAATCTGGTGTTTTGCCTGCCCCGCGCATCGCGCGAGGGAGCGTACTTTTTCCGTTACCTGTGGGAGGGCTGCAATCGCTTTGAGCAGGAGGTCATCGACCAGGGCATTACGGTTGAGCGTGTTGAATTTGGCGTGGGCGGCTACGCTGATGCGCTCGAGCAAATCGACGAGCGTTTGCAGGTGGGCGAGAAGATTGATGGCTTGCTTGCCTATGCGCCGGGCGACGATCGTGCAACTGAGCTTTTGGGGCAGATTGCCGAGGCGGGCGTGACGATCGAGCTCGTCGACGGCGACCGTCCGCACCTCGACCGTCTGGGCGCCAGTCTGGCTGATTATTCAACGGCGGGCAGCCTGATGGCCGAGCAGGCGGTCAACTTGGTTCACGCCGCTGGTGTCGATGCCCGTGTGCTCCTGCTAGCGGGCGACCCCTATACCGATTCACACTATCTGACCGCTCGCGCCTTCCATACGTACCTGCGCGAGCATGATGTTCCTTGGCAGGTCGAGGACCTTACCGGCGCTCATGCCCAGGTCAAGCAGCTCGAGCGCGAGCTCAAGAATCGTCTCAAGGCTCCGGACGCCCCCGAGCTGATCTGCAGCGTGTTTGCCGTGGGCTCCGAGCTGGTTGCCGATACGCTCGTTTCGGCCGGCAAGGCGGGCGAGGTCATGGTGATCGGCAATGACCTGTTTCCCGAGAGTGTGCTTGCCCTGCGTCGCGGCATTTTTACCAATATCGTCTACAAGGACCCAGTGAGTTTGGCATATCGTGGCGCCAAGACCTTAGGCGATTATCTGCTGTGGGGAAAGACACCGGCGGAGCCTGTGCAAAAGGGCGCCGTCGAGATGGTATTTGCCAGCAATGTCGACCGCTACTGCGAACTTGCGGGTATTTAGCCGATTGAGCAGGTACCCCCTCTTGCGCCGTGCATTTTTGGGAGTATTCAGCATTGGCATGCCCTGAATGAGGTGCAGAACGACTGTTTTAAGTGTCCCCGATGGCGTAATTTGCCATCGGGGACACTTTTTATGCCGATCGGGCGCTATCTGCGTTCCAAATAGGACGCTGAGGATGGCGCACGGCGCGCTCCAATGCTGAATACTCCCAAAAATGTACGTCGGGACATGACCCACCTGAGCAAAAGCGCTCAAGTTCGGTGTTCGGGGACGCCAACCAGTCCGCAATACATGCAAGTCACAGCTCCAGCAACCGTTGAACGGGCAAAATCTACCGTTCACCCCGTGGTGGTTAGGTGAACGTTCACCTTTTGAGGTGCAATGGATTAGTATAGTGAACGTTCACCTAAAGGATAACGAGCGCGTCGTGCGCCCGCCTTGCCAGCAAAGGGGCTGTTTGATGAAAAACTTTATGGACGATCAGGATTTCCTGCTGAGCACCAAGACCGGTGAGGAGCTGTTCCACAACTTTGCCGAGGGCATGCCCATCGTCGACTACCACTGCCACATTTCCCCCAAGGAGATCTGGGAGGACAAGCGTTTCGAGAACATCACCGAGGTTTGGCTGGGCGGCGACCACTACAAGTGGCGCCTGATGCGTGCCAACGGCGTCGACGAGCGTTTTATCACTGGCGACGCCCCTGCTCGCGAGAAGTTCCAAAAGTGGGCCGATACCCTGGGTCGCTGCGTCGGCAACCCCGTCTTTGAGTGGAGCCACCTGGAGCTTAAGCGCTACTTTGGCTACGAGGGCGTCCTCAACGGCAAGACTGCCCAGGAGGTTTGGGACCTTGCCAACGCCAAGCTCGCCGAGGCCAGCTTCACCTGCCGCAACCTGATCAAGCAGTCCAACGTCCGCATGATCTGCACTACTGACGACCCCGCCGACAGTTTTGAGTGGCACAAGAAGATTGCAGCCGACGACAGCTTTGACGTTCAGGTCGTTCCCGCCATGCGCCCCGACGCCGCCCTGCGCATCGAGCGCGGCCAGGAGTTTGCCGACTACTGCAAGCGCCTCTCCGAGGTTGCCGGCGTTGAGGTCAGCGACTTCGAGGGCATGAAGGCTGCCATCTCCAAGCGCTACGACGTTGCTCACGAGCTGGGCTGCCGCGCCTCCGACCACGCACTCGATTACGTTATGTACGTCCCGGCTACCGCCGACGAGATCGAGGCCATCTTTGCCAAGGGCCTGGCTGCTGAGCCGCTCACCGAGGAAGAAGTCCTCAAGTACAAGACTGCCTTTATGCAGTTCGTTGCCGGTGAGTATGTCCGTCTGGGCTGGGCCATGCAGCTGCACTTTGGGTGCAAGCGCGACAACAACCGCGCCATGTTCGCCAAGCTCGGTCCCGACACCGGCTACGACTGCATCTCCAACTACACGCCGTCCGACCAGCTCGCCGATTTCCTCAACTCCATCCAGGAGACCTGCGGCCTGCCCAAGACCATCCTGTACAGCCTGAACCCCATCGATAACACCATGATCGATACCGTCATGGGCTGCTTCCAGGAGGCTCCGACTGCTGGTAAGATCCAGAACGGCTCCGCCTGGTGGTTCAACGACAACGAGGTCGGCATGCGCGAGCAGCTCACGGCTTTGGCTAACGAGGGCGTGCTGGGCAACTTTGTGGGCATGCTTACCGACTCCCGCTCCTTCCTGTCCTACCCGCGTCACGAGTACTTCCGTCGCGTGCTGTGCAGCGTGATCGGCGAGTGGGTCGAGCAGGGCAAGTACCCGGCCGACATGGAGCTGCTGGGCAGTATCGTGCGCGACATCAGCTACAACAATGCGGTCCGCTACTTTGGCTTTGACCTGGACACCGTCGAGGCCTAAGCCCGCATCGAATCACATCGAACCCTGGGCGCCGTTGCCACACGCGGCGCCCCGTTTTGCTTGCACGCTAACAGACATCTAAGGAGACACATAGATGGAGAACATCAGCTACGATGCGCTCGAGAAGATCGGCTACAAGGGCTATTTGCTGCCCAAGGATGCTCCCGAGAAGGTTCTGCAGTTTGGCGAGGGCAATTTCCTGCGCGCCTTCGTCGACCGCTTCTTTGACATGGGCAACGAGGCCACCGGCTGGAACGGCAAGGTCGTCATGGTGCAGCCCATCAGCGGTGCCTTTGGCTTTGCCGACGGTATCAATGCCCAGGACGACCTGTACACCGTGCTGGTGCGCGGCAAGGAGAACGGCAACACGGTTGACGAGTCCCGCGTGATCAGCGCCTGCAGCCGCTGCCTCAACCCGTATCGCGAGGACGACTATCGCGCCATGATGGAGGTCGCCGTTTCCGACGACCTGGAGATTGTCGTCTCCAACACCACCGAGGCCGGTATCGCCTACGATCCGTCCTGCAAGGCCGACGACATGCCCCCCGCGAGCTTCCCTGCCAAGCTTGCCCAGGTGCTCCATGCCCGCTGGGCTGCCGGCAAGCAGGGCGTCATCGTGCTCGCCTGCGAGCTCATCGACCATAACGGCGAGGAGCTGCTGCGCATCATGAACCAGTACGTGAGCGACTGGGGCTGGGAGGACGAGTTTTCGCAGTGGATGGCCAACGACTGCACCGTCTGCACCACGCTCGTCGACACCATCGTTCCGGGTCGCATCCGCGATCCCAAGGAGGCCGCTGCCGTGGCCGAGCGCTTGGGCTATGAGGATCCATTCTTGGCCGTGCGTGAGCCCTTCCAGATGTGGGGCATCCAGGGTGACGAATCGCTCAAGGAGCGTCTGCCCTTCGTGAAGGCCGGTCTGCCGGGTGTCTTTGTGACTCCCGACGTCACCCCGTACAAAAAGCGCAAGGTCCGCATCCTCAACGGTGCCCACACCGCCTTCGTTCCGGGTTCCTGGGTTGCCGGCTTTGATATCGTGCGCGACTGCATGCATGACGAGACCATTCGCGGCTTCATGAACACCATGCTCTACGACGAGGTCATTCCGACGCTTGCCGCCGACTTGGATGTCGAGGACTGCAAGGCCTTTGCCGCCGCCGTCGAAAACCGCTTCGACAACCCGTTTATTGATCATGCGCTGCTCTCCATTTGCCTCAACTCCACGGCTAAGTGGCGCGCCCGCGACCTGCCCACGCTCAAGGACTACGTTGCCGAGACCGGCAACCTGCCCAAGTGCCTGGCGACGAGCCTCGCTACGCTCATCTCCTTTTACACGCAGGAGCTCGTGTCCCGCGAGGGCGACGGCCTGCACCTGCGTCGCTCCGACGGCACCGAGTACACCGCTCAGGACGACGCCTTCGTGCTCGACTTCTACGCCGCCCATGCCGGCGCCGACGATGCCCAGCTGGTGCACGACGTGCTCACCAACGAGCAGATGTGGGGCGAGGACCTCACGCAGATCGCAGGTCTTGAGGAGTTTGTCGTCAGCGCGCTCGCCGTCGTGCGTGCCGAGGGCGCCAAGCAGGCCTTCGCCAACGCTCAGGCGTAAATTTCCGGCGCAGACGCGGGCGCGGGACGGCGTGCCCGCGTCTCGACTTCTGCTCAACCTGTAGGGTTAGGACCATTTGCAATGAACACTATCCAGATCAATCCGGCCGACAACGTGATCGTCGCGCTGTCGCCGCTTGCCAAGGGCACCGCCGTCGCGGTTCCCGGGGTGGGCGAGGTCGTGGCCGCGGAGGATATTCCGCAGGGTCATAAGATAGCCGTGCGCTCGATTGCCGCGGGGGAGGACGTCATCAAGTACGGCCTTCCTATCGGCCATGTGACGGGCGATGTCCAGCCCGGTCAGTGGCTTCATACACATAACGTCAAGACCAACCTTTCGGGCGAGGTCGAGTACACCTACAACCCGACGCATCCAGTCGTGGATTCGGTTGAGCCCGAGACCTTTATGGGTTTCCGCCGCGCCGACGGTCGTGCCGCCACGCGCAATGAGCTGTGGATCATCCCCACGGTCGGCTGTGTCAACGAAGTCGCGCGTGCCATGCGTGAGCAGGCCCAGGATCTGGTCGATGGCTCGCTGGAGGGCGTCTACTACTTCCCGCATCCCTTTGGCTGCTCGCAGACCGGCGCCGACCATGCCCAGACGCGTCGTCTGCTGGTGGCGCTCTCGCGTCATCCTAATGCGGCCGGCGTGCTGTTCCTGTCGCTCGGTTGCGAGAACTGTACGCACCAGCAGGTGCTCGATGAGCTCGGTGACTTCGACCACGAGCGCGTCCGCTTCCTCACCTGCCAGGATGTATCCGACGAGCAGATCGAGGGCCACAAGATTCTGGCCGAGCTGGCAGACCTCGCCAAGCAGGCCAAGCGCGAGCCCATTCCGGCCTCCGAGCTGGTTATTGGACTTAAGTGCGGCGGCTCTGACGGTCTTTCGGGTATTACCGCCAACCCCACGATCGGTCGCGTGAGCGATATGGTTGTCGCCCGCGGCGGCACGTCGGTGCTTACCGAGGTGCCCGAGATGTTTGGCGCCGAGAGTATCCTGCTCGATCGCTGTGAGAACGAGCAGGTCTTTAACGCCGCTTCCGACATGCTCAATGGCTTTAAGGACTACTTTATCAGCCACGGCGAGGTCGTCTATGAGAACCCGAGTCCTGGCAACAAGGACGGCGGTATTACCACGCTCGAGGACAAGAGCTGCGGCTGCGTGCAAAAGGGTGGATCTGCCCCCATCGTCGGCGTGCTGCCGTATGCCGGCCAGGCAACTAAGCATGGCCTGAACATGCTGTGCGGTCCAGGCAACGACATGGTATCCACCACGGCGTTGACGGCTGCTGGCTGCCACGTGATTCTGTTCTCGACCGGACGCGGCACGCCGTTTGGCGCGCCGGCGCCTACGCTCAAGGTGTTCACCAATCAGCGTCTGTGCGACCACAAGGCCAACTGGATGGACTTTAACGCCGGCGTGATTGCCACGGGTGAGCGCACGCTCGACGAGGCCGCCCGCGACCTGTACCAGCTGGTGCTGGAGACGGCGAGCGGTAAGCTCACGAGTGCCGAGCGCCGTGGCTGTCACGAGATCAGTATCTGGAAGGACGGCGTCTGCCTGTAGTGGCAAACAAGTCCGTATAGGGCGCTATTGACCATGGCCCCGTCGGGAGTGTTCCCGGCGGGGCCATGCTGTCCCGTTCGTTCAAACGCGTTTTTCGGAGGCACGGGGGCGAAACAATAAACGTTCACCTAACTGCTCAAAATCTAAACCCACTCAATGCCCCTGTAAGCGAGATTGTTTTGAGCTATATGCCCGTTCAGCGATAAAAAACTACCGTTCAAGGATATTATTCAAGTGAACGTTCACCTATCATAAGCAATCGCGCATAATCTAGCTAAACGTTCACCCTACAAGTGAACGACATGCAGACAGATGTCGGCGTGGACTCCAGTGTCTTGTTGCAAGACAATCGAGAAAAGAGAGGGAGCTCGATGACTAATAAGATTGGTAAAAAGCGTAAGATCACATTCTGGACGCGCTTGGGCTTTGGTATGGGCGGCATGCTCAATTCCGGTGCCCTGACCTTTACGCACAGCTACATGGTGCTGTTTCTGTCCACGGAGTGCGGCCTGTCCGCAGGCGAGGCTGCACTGATCAGCTCGTTTGCCATCTATGTCAACGCCATTCTTTGCCCGCTGATGGGCTTTGTGGCCGATAACTTCTATGCCACTAAGATTGGCCGTATCTTTGGTCGTCGTCGTTTCTGGATCTTGCTGTCCATCCCGATGATGATCGCCGAGCCGCTCATCTTCGTGGCTACGCCGTTTGGCTTCCCGTACTACTTTGTGCTGTACCTGATCTACAACGTCGCGTACACGTTCTGCACCGCCAACCTGTCGCCGCTTACCATTGAGATGACCGACGACTTTAAGGAGCGTACGTACCTTACCGGCTACAAGCATCTCTTTGGTAACGCCGCCGGCTTCCTGATGGCTGCACTCGTCGGCTTTGGCTTTGGCACCTTCGGCGAGACCAACCCGTTCAGCTACTTCATCATCGCTACGGTCAACGCTTCGGTTATGGCAATCTCGCTGCTCTGCGTGTACCTGTCCACGTGGGAGCACACCCCCGAGGAGGTCGCTCAGGAGAAGATCGAGAGTGTCGGCGAGGGCATCAAGAAGTTCTTTATCGACGTTATCTCCACCTTCCGCAACAAGTCCTTCCGCAAGGTCCTGTATGCACAGGTCTCCACGAAGCTCGCTGCTGCCTGCTGGTCTGCCTGCCTGTCCTTCTTCATCGTCTACTGCCTGCAGATTCCTAAGTCCTACGAGTCCGTGATGGAGATGCCTGGCAAGGTCGTCGCTATCGTCTGCACCGCCATCTGGGTCGCCCTCATGGCCAAGAAGGGCTTCCACAAGTCTTGGTACCTCGCAAATGTCGGTTGCGCTGCGTGCATCATCGCCTACAACTACTTCGCCTTTGGTCAGATCAACGGCACCTCCACGGTCGCCATCGCCATGATCGCCTACCCCGTCATCTTCGCCATCTGGAAGTTCTTCTACGTCGGCTTCCAGTATCTGCCCGATGTCCTGCTCAACTACATCCCCGATGTCGATGAGCTCATCACCCTGCGTCGTCGCGAGGGCATCTACAGCTCCGCGCAGCAGCTCTGCCAGCAGATCGCCCAGGCTATCGCCGTCAACGTATGGGCTATCGTCCTTGCTGCCTCCGGCTTCATTCAGACCGCCGGCAATAGCGACGCCGTGACCCAGCCCGCTACCGTTCCTCTGTATATCTGCGGCTACATGATCATCGGCTGCGCCGGCTTCTTCCTGCTTGCGGCCGTCCTTGCCCGCGGCATCAAGATCGATAAGGAACAGTGCGACATCCTTTGCGACGAGATTCACCGCGTCAAGGAGGGTGGCAAGATGGCCGACGTCAAGCCCGAAGTCAAGGCGCTTTGCGAGGAGCTCTCCGGCTTTAAGTACGAGGACTGCTTTGCCCACAACAACGTTGGCTTCCAGGACGGTAGCGTAACTCCCGCCGAGTAAGGTCGACATATCGTCCAAATCACAGGGCCGTGCCACCGGAACTCCGCCGGCAGGCACGGCCCTTTTTCAACAGCTGTCTCTTATACACATCTGACGCTGCCGACGAAGAGGATAGTGTAG